>NZ_BCBH01000043.1:0-37998 GCF_001320525.1 Pseudomonas sp. NBRC 111131
CCGTGGCAACGGCTGTGCAGCAATGGCAGAGAGAAATTATTTTGTTGTTGGTCTTCCTGTCTTACCCATAGTGAGGGTTTTTAACGACAGTCTTGACGGACATCTTTAAGTTGTGAGTGAGATTCCCTCAGAGCCACTCAATGGAATCCTCAAGTGAGTCGAGGCGATGGCTTGAAGACACAACCCTTGTTCAAGTAGTTGATTCAAACGGTCGAGAGTCTTTTGGGGGCACTTAGCGAGGACCCGTTGGGCCACACCGTCCATATCGAAGGTGACCTGTCCAGCCTTGTAGGTCCTGAAGTTGGAGCGATGGTCACTAAGGGCACGACGCAACTCGATGAGCTGGGTTCGAGCTGGTCGAGGGAATACAGTAGACAAGACTGACATATCTTGTTCGGTGAGGCGTGAGTTAGCTGGGCAGACAATGCTGGTCATGTTGGAAGGTCTCCTTTGAGGTGTTCTTAAAGATGCCCTTTGAGATGAGGGGAGTTGTAATTAACAACCCCTCTCCCTCTGGGTCTGGTCGATGCTTTGACCTGAAGATGGTCGTTGAGATTTTCTTTATATTATCCGGCGTTAAGTCGCTAAGCCCCGGAATAGAGCCTCTGCGCCTACCTCAGCCACAATCTCAGCCTTGATGTCTGGGTGTCTCTCGACATACGAAGCGATCCCATGGGCAGCGTGTCGAGCAGCCTTGGCGATTCGCTGGGCGGTCCTCAAGGAATACTCATTGGTCTTACAGGCGTCCGCTGTGATCTCCGAAAGGAACAACGCACCGATGACCGCTCGTGCCTTGACGTTGATCTTTCCGTTGGTGACTCCGGCACTGGTGATGATTGACCCGGTAATGATGTCGTCTACCCATGGCAGCGGATCGGGAATCGCAAGGAGGTGCATGTAGGCTGCGACAGGGTTAGCGAAGGTGGCCTTTGGGCGTCCACGGCCTCGCTTGGGTTCATCGCTTGGGGTCTCTTGGGGTTGCCCTTGGGTGCCGTTGGTCAGGCCCTTGGCGGCTTTCTGTTGGTCCTCAGAGAGGGACTCATCGGCACGACGCTCAGCGGCCCATGCCTGATACTGGGCTTCGAGGTTTGCGGGTCGTACCATGTCCTTGCGGCGGATGACCTCGCCAGTGATTGGGTCAATGTGAAGGATGGTGCCGGTTTCGTGATCGACGTGGCGGTGTAATGGTCCGGGTTGGGTGAGCAGGGTCATGATAGTGGTCCTCATATGGCCGCTGCGAACGTGCAGCCATAGTGAGGGTTTTTACGACACCTACTTACGAAACAGCTTTAAGCTCAAGCCTTGCGCTTCAGCTCTTTTTTAAGCGAGTCACACAATTAACCCAAGAATTATTAAACACCTTGGTATACTCCGCCACTGCAACATCTTGATCTGGACTGTACTCAAACGATGGTGGCTGACCTTGCTGAATGTTGGCGTTTCTAATTAGATTCCTGAGGTAGGCATGATAATGCGGATTAGCTTGCATCGCGTTAGCTGTTTCAATTGACGTGCACTCACATACTGAAGACGGGCTAATCCTCAAATGATTTAATGCATCACTTTTCGCAGAGTCGTTCTGTATAGTGATAAAGCAGAAGTTAGAGCTTGTCTTTTTAGTTAGCCCATACAACTCATCTTCAACCTGCCCCCCCAACGCCACCACAGGGAGCACCAGGATTGCCGCACAAACTATTTCCCTTGCATTCATTGATCGACCTACAATTCTTAAGTTTTCTTTCAACATGGGCGCGAAGCATCTTAAGAAAAACCTTTTGAGGCGCTTTCACTTCCCTGTACAAGCAGCTTACCTATTAGTCTGGCTTGATGGCAATTTGATTTTAACGGATATCTAAACGGAACGCCTCCACAAGCACTTCAAGGAGAGCCGCTTAGGAGCCCTCTGTAATCCGGCATTTAGGTCTTTGTGGTGCTCCCTGAGACGCGCCCCGTTATCGAATCATCCCCAGCGCCTCGACCATAAGGCCCCTCGAAGCAGCCGCATTGCCCCCGTAGACATCGAATGCAAGTGACCCAGAGCTGTGCCCCAAGATGGCCTGGACGATCCCCACAGACACGCCAGCGGCCTTCAGATCGGACGCCATAGAGTGCCTCAACGAGTGGAACGACAGCCCTCCCCCGGTCTTAGTGCCCAGCAGGTCTCGGATCATCTGATTGGTGAGTTGATCGAAGCCACTCTTGGACTGAGTGAACAACCGCCCTTGGGTCTGCGAGAGTTTCTCAAGGTGGTCCTCTGGGATTCCCAGCAGTGGCACTGTGCGACGACTGAATGAGTTCTTGAGGGTCTTCCCGTCCTTGTCGTTGATGTCCATGACCCAGTGACCGCCATCCTCATAGATGTCACTGCCGGTGAGCTGGTGAATCTCTCCAATGCGTGCCCCGGTGGCAACCCCAAGGGCAATGACAGATGCTTTCCAGTCGTTCCCAAGGTTGCCCATTGCCCAGTCATGGAGAGCCTTTAGGTGGTCCCCAGTGAAGGCTGTGCGGTCGCTATCCGCCCCTTTGGTGATAGTCAGCTTCTTGGAGTAGTCACGCTCAATGAGACCCGTAGCCACAGCCCAGCCAATGACAGTGGAGGCATGGGTCATGACCTTGTTAACAGAGGATGGCTTACGACCATCAGCCAAGAGAGCATCACGAAGGCCCACAAAGGTTGCCCTTGTGTGCTTGGACATATCGGTGTCCCTGAGGTGCGCAACGATGGTGCTGGTGCTGCTCTTCCAGTTCTTCAAGGTATTGGCCGACTTGTCCCCGCCACGCTCAGCCTTGAAGGCTTCGTAGAGGGACTGGAATGTGGTCGTAGAGCTGTCCGTGGAGAGCGACTTACAGATAGGGACAGGGACAGGCACAGGCTCACGACTATCGACATCTCCTACTTGATTAACACTGCCTATAGGTCCCTTCAGGTCCCCATTGAGCAGCTCGACCAGCTCTCTCAGGTCTCCGCTGTGCCGCCCTTGAGCAGCCTCCAGAACCCTCTGAGCCATCAGAACGGCCTGCGCTTGGGCTAACCTCATGGGCATCGTCTCGGCTATCTGAGCGAGGTTCTCGGAGACCTCAGACAGGACCAGCCCATAGGCTTCGCCTTGTGGGTTGCCCAAGGCTTCCTCAGCGATGTCCCGAAGGTTATCCCGTAGTTCCCCCCAAGATGCCTCTGGGTTGTCGAGGTGGAACGCTTTGAGGGTCTGAAGCAGGTGCTTGGCAGTTGTCATGGCAGCAGGTCGATTGGTGGTCTTGAGCGAGATCGTGCAGGAGGTGTGGCAGCCCTTGAGGCGAACTCGAAGGTGATAGCGCCCAGAGGCTCTACGGTAGACGTAGGGCACTGCGATTTGTGACACGTTGGGACGATTTGTGACACTGGATTCAGCGGTAAGGATGGACATTTTGGGTGGAAGCCCCGTGCTGCTTGGCTTTACCCGAGATCAAGGACAGTTGGCAAGAAACTCCACGTTGACTCCTTATGAACCAGCGCCTTCACAGCGCGAAACTGATGCAAGCATACCGGGGCGCCCGAGGCGCTGCCAGCGACGGTAAATGCTGGCAACACAGTTCAAACAACCTTTTCAAACGCTTGTATGTTTTTTCGTTGACAGCCTGTGTGGCGCAACCTAACCTCGCAGCAACCTTCAAGCCGGATACCTTTGTGGGCAACCTCTACCTGATCCGACATGGCCAAGCCTCTTTTGGTGCCGACGACTATGACGTTCTGTCGCCGGTAGGCGTTCGGCAAAGCCAGGCACTGGGCGAACACCTGGCCCAGCTTGGCGTGCGCCTGGACCGTTGCGTGGCGGGTGACCTGCGCCGCCAGCAAGACACCGCCCGGCTTGCGCTGCAAGCATTGCACGCTGGCGGCTGCGCCGTCCCCCTCATCGACACCGACCCGGCATTCAATGAGTTCGATGCCGATGGTGTGATCCGGGCGCTGCTGCCTGGGTTGTTGGCCGATGAGCCGAACGCCCGGCATATCCTGCGTAACGGTGCCCAGCACCGCAGCGAGTTCCAGCGCCTGTTCGCCCTGATGGTGCAACGCTGGTACGACGGCGACCATGCCGACGACGGCCTGGAAACCTGGCAAGCGTTCACGGCCCGCGTGCAAACTGGCTTGCAGCGGTTGCTGGAGAATGCCGGCAGTGGCGACAACATTGCCGTGTTCACCTCCGGCGGCACCATCGCCGCCCTGCTCCACCTGGTTACCGGTATTACCCCCAGCCAAGCCTTCGCGCTGAACTGGCAGATCATCAACACGTCGCTCAGCCAGCTGAAGTTCCGCGGCCGCGACGTGGCACTGGCTTCCTTCAACAGCCAAGCCCATGTGCAGCTGTTGAAGGTGCCGGAGCTCATCACCTATCGATGACTCCGGCCTGTTGTGTCCCTGCGGGGACGTGAATATCACTCTATAAGGAATGCGCCATGACCTCCGTAGCTGATGCCGTGAAAAAGATGCAAGAGAAGTTCAACCCGTCTGCAGCCGAAGGCCTGGACCTGGTGTTCGGCTTCAACATCACCGACGAAGACAAACACTACGCGCTGATCGTCAAGGATGGCACCTGCGACCTGCAGGAAGGCGAGAACCCGGATGCCAACTGCACCCTGGTAATGGACAGCGAAACCCTCAAGGGCATTGTCAGCGGTGAAACCGACGGCATGCAGGCTTTCATGGGCGGCAAGCTGCGCGTCGAAGGCGACATGATGCTGTCGATGAAACTCAGCGAGCTGTTCCCTTCCTGAGGGGTGCGCACACCGAGCGCCTTAAAAACCGAAGCCTGACCGGCTTCGGTTTTTTTTTGCCTGGCGCGCTTGCATGGTATGCCGCCGCCCGATCAAAGCGATTGATCGACCGGCAACACCCATACCTATTTGACAGCTGGCACGCTTGTTCCAAACCGCTCGTGCCATTAGATTAGCCAATAGTCCTTGCGCTCGATAATAAGGAAAACGCATGACGCTCACCGACCAGTCCACCCAGGTACGCCCCGGCGAAGAACTCGACGCGGCCGTCATCGACCCTTTTCTGAAGGCCAACATCGCGGGCCTCGAAGGCACGCCACGCATCAGCCAGTTCCCCGGCGGCGCGTCCAACCTTACCTACCTGGTCGCCTATCCCGGGCGTGAGTTCGTGCTGCGTCGCCCGCCGTTCGGCCAGAAAGCCAAGTCGGCCCATGACATGGGCCGCGAGTTTCGAATTCTCAACCAGCTCAACAACGGTTTCCCGTTCTGCCCCAAGGCCTATGTGCATTGCACCGACGAGTCGCTGATCGGCGGCGAGTTCTACGTGATGGAACGGGTCAAGGGCATCATCCTGCGTTCGGACATCCCCGCCGAGCTGAACCTGGATGCCACCCGCACCGAAGCCTTGTGCAAGAGCTTCATCGACCGCTTGGTAGACCTGCACCAGGTCGACTACAACGCCTGCGGCCTGGCCGACCTGGGTAAGCCCGAAGGCTATGTGCAACGCCAGATCGAAGGCTGGACCAGCCGCTACGAAAAGGCCCTCACCCCTGACGCACCGCGCTGGGAGCAGGTGATTGCCTGGCTGCGCGAGAAAATGCCCAGCGACCATCCGCGCCCCGGCATCGTGCACAACGACTACCGCTTCGACAACGTCATCCTCGATGCCGACAACCCTATGCGCATCATTGGCGTGCTCGACTGGGAAATGGCCACCCTCGGTGACCCGCTGATGGACCTGGGTAATAGCCTGGCCTACTGGATCGAGGCGAGTGACCCGGCACCGGTGCAACTCATGCGTCGCCAACCCAGCAACGCCCCCGGCATGCTCACCCGCCGCCAATTCGTCGACTACTATGCCGAGCGCGCCGGCATCAGCCTCGACAATTTCGATTACTACTACTGCTATGGCCTGTTCCGGTTGGCCGGGATCGTCCAGCAGATCTACTACCGCTTCTACCACAAGCAGACCCAGGACAAGCGCTTCGCCCAGTTCATCCACATGAACCGGCTGCTGGAGCACATGAGCTTGCAAGTGATCGCCAAGTCCACGCTCTGACGACCGACAACAAGGAAAACAGCATGTCCAAGACCCACCTGTTCGACCTCGACGGCAAGATCGCTTTCGTCTCCGGCGCCAGCCGTGGCATCGGCGAGGCCATCGCCCACCTGCTGGCCCAGCAGGGTGCCCATGTGATCGTCTCCAGCCGTAAACTCGATGGCTGCCAGCCGGTCGCCGATGCGATCGTCGCCGCTGGCGGCAAAGCCACCGCGGTGGCCTGCCACATTGGCGAGCTGGAGCAGATCCAGCAGGTGTTCACCAGCATCCGCGAACAGTTCGGGCGTCTGGATATCCTGGTCAACAATGCCGCGACCAACCCTCAGTTCTGCAACGTGCTGGACACCGATGTGAGCGCATTCCAGAAGACCGTCGATGTCAATATCCGCGGCTACTTCTTCATGTCAGTGGAGGCCGGCAAGCTGATGCGCGAAAACGGCGCTGGCAGCATTATCAATGTGGCGTCGATCAATGCCGTATCGCCGGGCCACTTCCAGGGCATCTACTCGATGACCAAGGCAGCGGTAGTCAACATGACCAAGGTCTTCGCCAAGGAATGCGCGCAGTTCGGCATCCGCTGCAACGCCCTGCTGCCAGGCCTGACCGACACCAAGTTCGCCTCGGCGCTGGTAAAAAACGACACCATCCTCAATGCCGCGCTGCAGCAGATCCCACTTAAGCGCGTAGCCGACCCGAAGGAGATGGCCGGCGCCGTGTTGTACCTGGCCAGCGCGGCCTCCAGCTACACCACCGGCACCGCGCTCAATGTAGACGGCGGCTACCTGTCCTGATCCCGCGTTGATCGCCTGTAGGGCATAGCGCTAGGGCGAGTGGCGCTGCTGCCACGCGCCGCCAGCGCCGTTGCCCTGGTGGCGCCTCCCGCGCAGTTTGGGTTACAGGCAGGTCGCTGCCGCCGCCCGGCGCTGCAATGCCACGCCATCGTTCTTCTGCGCGTAGTAATCCACCCGCGTACCGCCGGCTTGTGGGTAGACATCCACGAACGACTCCGCTTCACGGGTATAGACAGTCAGCCCGCCCTGCTTGCGCGGCTCCAGATAACCACTGGCATCCTCGCCGAACACGTCCTCTTTCTGCCAACTGAACTGGATGCATTGGGCCACCAGCTCGGGCGCTTTCTGCGAGGCGAGTTGAGCGGTCGGCTTGCCACCACGTGCCGTGTCCATGGCCGCTGATGCACAGCCACCCAGCGCTGCCACAGCCAACACCAACAATACCTTGCGCATGCCCTTCCCCACTCAAAAAACAGCGACTCTAGCACCGTGGCGCCCCCAGCGTCAGCACTGGCGCCCGATCGCCTGCAGCGTGCGCAGCACCAACGTCAACCCTCGGCGGGTATCGGGGTCTTGCAGCAAGCGAAGCAAGGCCAGCGTGCCGAGCGCGGACGCGTCTTGCTCGCCCTGGCGCTTGGCGCTTCGCACGGCATTGCCGACCACCCAATTGAGCGCCGTGAACTCCTCGAACTGCACCGCGAGCTTTTCCACCAGCGCAGCATCGACCATGTCCACCAGGTCTGCCCCTAGCGATAACACATCAACGATATTGTTCAGCCGGCCGCCATCGAGCAGCGGCTGCAGCTTGTCCAGCAGGGCTTGCAGCCCCGGATTGCCGACCGAGGCTGGATTCGTTTCAACGGTATTCATGGCATTGCTCTCCATCGCTCACAACATTCCTCGGGCCACGGCCCAGTACAAACCGCGGTTGAAACCATTGCGCAGCAGGCCACCCAGTTTGGTCGGCGGCGTTGGCAATACATCGCGGGTGTAGTCGTAAGTCAGCGGCATGCCCGCGTCCAGGCCCATCTGCGCCACGGCCTGAACCTTGCCGTCGTAGACGGCGCAAGGGGCGCCAAGGCGAATCTCACCCGCGATGTTGTTGGCGATCACCGGTGCCTGGTTATGGCAACTGCCCCCCGCCTTACTCACCGGCAGGTCGACGGTATCGCCGATGACATAGACCCGCTCCAGGCCATACACCTGCAAGGTCTCATGATTGGTCGGCAGCCAGCCTTCATCATTGGCCGACTGCGATACGCCACTGGCCAGCACGGCATCCACCGCACGGATGGGCGGTGTGGCCATGAGAATGTCGAACGGCTGCGCCTGGCCTTCTTTTGAATAGGCCACCCGTGCATCCGGGTCGACCCGGTCAAGGGTGAACCCCCGCTGGTGCTGGATTGCGCGTTGGCTGAAAATTGTCGGCAGCACCTCACCCGTCGGCCGCTGCAGAAACAGGCAGTTGCGCAGCAGTTGCGCCGTGGTGGGGTACGTATAGATGATCTCGACCTTGTCGCGCACCCCACGGCGGCGCAGCAAATCATCCAGCATCAGCGTGGTTTCCACCGGGGCGATGCCACATTGGTGCGGAACGTTGGGGGTTTGCGGGAAAGACACCGTGATGAAGATGCGCCCCTGCTTGATGGTCATCAGACGCTGGGCCAGTTGCCGAGCGGCAGCATACTGATAGAAGTGATCGCCCGCCTCGGGCAAGCCTTCGATGCGCTCCGGCGCGGGTACACAGCCTGTGGCGATGACCAGGAAGTCATAGCTCACGCGTTTGCCGGAGGCCGTGTGCAGGCACTGCCCGGGGAAATCGAAACGGTCCACCTTCTCTACGCGGAAGTCGATCTCCGGGCGCAGCAAGGAGCGCTCGGGGCGCTTAAGCTCCTGCTCGAAAAAACTGTCGAAGGCCACATACATGAAGGCGGGCTTGTAGTAGTGGTCTGGCGAATCGGACAGCAACGTGATGCGCACCTTGCCACTGCCCACTTCCGGATACAGCTTTCGCACCAGCTGGTTGGCCAACATCGTGCCGCCAACGCCGCCACCCACGATGACAATATGATGCTGAGTTGACATGTTTACCGCCTCCTTGCGAACTGTCATGCAAACTCAAAGCATTACACAGAATCGATATATAGGAAGATCGATTGGCTATAAGCCCAGCACCCTTGGCCAATTAATTTGAATGCTCGCGCCGATCGATAGTCCTACACAACGAACCCCTTCGTTGGAGCTACTGATGAAAAAACGCCCGCTGGTAACCGCCCTGGCCTTTGCTGCCCTCCTCAGCCCGACGCTCCCTGTGCTGGCGGCCGAATCATCGCACGACAGCGTGACCGCCCCACAAACCCACAACCGCGAACTGAAGGTGGGGGACAAGGCGCCCGACCAGTACAAACGTGAGGATGCAGCGGTCAAGGATTGGAAAGCCCGGGGCTTGCCAGCCCCTGAAAAGGAGAGCCACTGGGTGCGCATGGGCGATCATTATGTGATGGTGCAGATCACCAACGGTGTGGTGCTGGCCATTCACCCGGCGTCGTGATTCAACCAAGGCTCAGCAACGCCGCCATGTGCACGGCGTTGCGCCCGCCGGCCTTGGCCTGATACAACGCCGCGTCAGCCTGGGCCAACAGGCTCGCGGTGCTGTCATGGGGGGCGGGTACCCCGCACCATAGGCCCACGCTGAAACGCAGCGCAATGGTGTCACCGGCAAACTGCGCTGGCGTGCTGGCAACGGCCTCACGCAAGGCTTGCAAAGCGGTCATGGCCCCTTCGCGATCGGCATGGGGCAACAGCAGCAGAAACTCCTCACCCCCATAACGCCCAAGGCTGTCGCCTTGGCGCATGCGCTGTTGCAACTGACGTACGCAATGGCACAGCACCTCGTCGCCGGCTTGATGGCCGTACAGGTCATTGATCTGTTTGAAGTGATCGATGTCGATCATTGCCACGGCCAGGTGGCTCTGCTCCTCCCGGGCGCGGTCTACTTCAACGGCAAAACGCTCGAGAATCGCCCGGCGGTTGTAGGTGCCCGTGAGCACATCGCGCAAGGCCAGGTGCTGCAAGCGTGATTCACTGCGCTCCTTGGCCATCAGTACCAGACCGATGGAAAACATCATCACCGTGACCGTGCCGATGGCCACAGAAATGCTCTGCTTGAGGTTGCTGGTGTCGTAGCGCATTTCCCCGGCCGTGCCAGTGGCCACCGCCCACGCGCGCATGCCCAGGCCGACCAGGCTGATCAGGGCGCCGATTTCCAACAACAGGTGCGCCCTGCCCGGCCGCTCGACGTGGCGGCGGGCCCAGTACAGGATCATCCCACACTGCAGCATCAGCACCAGGCTCGCCAGCAGCATGCGCGGTTCCAGGGTATCGAGCAGCAGCATCAGGCCTACCAGCATGAGCGCCGGGAGAACGAAGATCCGCCACCCGGGCACAGCTTGCTCACGCACGCGAAACAGGCTCGCCGAATAAAACGCCAGGGCCAGCGAAAGCAGGCTGTTGCCCAAGCCATAGCTCAACCATAACGGCGCATGCCCATAAACGGTGTAGCAGACATAGGCCAACGCATGGGCGAGCAAGCCGCAACCAGTCAGCCAGAGGTTGTCGCGACGGTTGGGCTGACCAACCAGCAATAGGCAAAAGGCCAGGATCGTCGCAACCAGGGCGACGGCGGCGAACAGCGTCGGAGTATGGGCGATCATCGTGATTCACCGTGCGGCAGATAGCCATCTTCAATGCGGCCTGGGTGAATTCTAGGGCCGGTACGCCAGGCAAGCCATGACCCAACGGGACAGAACAGCAGCCGGCAAGCACGCCGCTCATCACCGGCGCGGCAAAATATTGCCCGCCAAGGAAACCAAATGGATCGATCACAGTCTCAGGAAGTGCCCCGTAAACCTTTGCGGATCAAGGACCTATACCGTGATACCCCGCCTTGCAAGCCTTTCGCTGATCGCCGCCTTTCTACTCATCGCCGGTTGCCACCACCACCATTATCGTGATGACGACGGCGGCTGGCGCGATAGCGATCGCGACCACCGTCACCACCAGCGTTACAACCGCGACGATGATAATCGCCGCTACCGTGACCGCGATTACCGCTAAGACGTCTTTTCAATCCACTTTAAACCTGATGATTTTTCCGAGGCTCTTATCATGCGTCTGACTTTGCCTTCCCTCGCCCTTGGCCTGCTGCTGTGCCAAGGCGCTTTCGCCGGTGACGGTACTGCCGCCATTGGCGGTGGCCTGGGGGGTGTCCTGGGTAACGTTGTCGGTAAACAGATGGGCGGTAGCACGGGCGCGGCCATTGGCGCCGGCCTGGGCGGCGCAGCGGGTAGCGCGGTCGCTGCGCGCAAAGGAAACCGAACCGAAGCCGCCATTGGCGGTGGCCTGGGCTCGGCTGGCGGCTCGCTGCTGGGCGGCAAGGTGGGCGGTTCGGCGGGTTCGACCATCGGTGCTGGCCTAGGTGGCGCGGCTGGTGGCGCCATCGGCAACCACCTGGCTGACGACAACGGCAAGAAGCACCGCCGCCACCGTCATTGATTACCCAGCCTTGTGAGGGCAGGCCGGCCTGCCCTCATGCACTGCCGGCACATCCATGCGCGCGAAGCACCAGCGCGCCAGCAACACGCCCCGCTGACCCTCATCAACACTTGCTTCACCACACGCTGTCACACTGAATGCTACTGTCTTGCGTGCCCTCTTGTGTGAAGGAACACCCCGCCCCATGAACCAGGAACTGCTCTGGGTCCTCGGCCTGCTGGCTGTCGTCGTCGTACTCTTCGTCATCAACCGTCCACGCATGGACGTCGTCGCACTCCTGGTCATCCTCGCATTGCCGCTGTCGGGGATTCTCAGCGTCGAGCAGGCCCTGGCCGGCTTCAGCGATCCCAGTGTGGTACTGATCGCAGCCCTGTTCGTCATTGGCGAAGGGCTGGTACGCACCGGTATCGCCTACCGAATCGGCGAGTGGATGAGCGAACGGGCCGGCAACAGCGAGGCACGCCTGTTGGTGTTATTGATGGTGTCGGTGGCCCTGCTGGGCTCGGTGATGAGTTCGACCGGCGTGGTGGCCATTTTCATCCCGGTGGTCCTGAGCATTGCCGCACGCCTGCAAATTTCGCCTAGCCGCCTGATGATGCCGCTCAGCTTCGCGGGCCTGATCAGCGGCATGCTCAGCCTGGTGGCCACCCCGCCCAACGTGGTGGTGCACAGCGAGCTGATGCGCCACGGCGAGCCCGGTTTCAGCTTTTTCAGTTTCACCCCGTTCGGCCTGGTGGTCCTGGTACTCGGCGTCGGCTACATGTTGCTGACGCGCCACTGGCTCAACGGTGAAGTGCGCAAGGACGGCCGGGTTGAAAGCCGCCGCACTTTGCTGGACCTGGTGCTGGACTACAAGCTCAACGGCCGCGAACGGCGCCTGCGCATTCGCCCCCACTCGCCGCTGATCGGCCATACCCTTGGTGAGCTGCAGTTGCGCACCCGGCATGGCGCCAACGTGATAGGCATCGAGCGCCAGCACAAATTCACCACCCGGGTGATCGCCGCCAGCTCCAGCACCGTCCTGCACCAGGGTGATGTACTGTTGCTCGACCTGTTCGCCAACCGCGACGACTTGCGCAGCCTGTGCCAGACCATGCAACTGGAGCCGCTGCACTTCAAGGCCGCCTACTTCATCGACCAGTCCCAGGAACTGGGCATGGCCGAAGTGTCCCTGCCACCGGGCTCGCAACTGATCGGCAAAAGCATCCTGGACCTGGCCTTTCGCAGCCGCTACGACCTCAACGTGGTCGGCCTGCGCCGCGACCAGGGGGCGATCGACGAGAACCTGGTGGAGGAGCCCCTGCGCCTGGGCGACACGTTGCTGGTGGTCGGCCCCTGGAAAGCCGTGCGTCAGCTGCAAGGCCAGCCAAAGGACTTTCTGGTGTTGAGCCTGCCCGCCGAGATCGACCAGGTTGCACCGGCACGCGCGCGCGCGCCGTATGCCCTGATCAGCCTGGCGGTGATGGTCGGCCTGATGGTCACCGGTGCAGTGCCCAACGTCATTGCCGCACTGATAGGTTGCCTGCTGATGGGTGCAGGGCGCTGCATTGATATGGACAGCGCCTATCGGGCCATCCATTGGCAAAGCCTGGTGCTGATCGTCGGCATGCTGCCGTTCGCCCAGGCCTTGCAGAAAACCGGCGGCATCGACCTTGCCGTGGGTGGCCTAGTCAGCCTACTAGGCGGCGCCGGGCCAATCGCCATGCTTGCCTGCCTGTTCACCGTAACGGCGGTCATCGGCCTGTTCATCTCCAACACTGCCACCGCCGTGCTGATGGCACCTGTGGCGATCAGCACGGCGGCCCAGTTGGGACTGTCGCCCTACCCCTTCGCCATGACTGTGGCCCTGGCGGCTTCGGCGGCATTCATGACGCCGGTCTCTTCGCCGGTCAACACCTTGGTGTTAGGCCCCGGCCAATATCGCTTCGCTGATTTCGTCAAGGTCGGCGTGCCCTTTACCCTGCTGGTAATGGCAGTGACGGTCGTCATGGTGCCTTGGTTCTTTGGCCTGTAATAAAGGCGGTAAGCAGCAGTAGCAAATTGGCATAATCGCGCACGATCGCGGCAGATTGACATCAAGGCCCCTGTGGAAACACACTGACGCGTCATTGCCCCAGGTGCCTACGGCCGTTGTCCTGGATCTCGTTTCCGCTTGTCGGTCGGACCTATGGTGTTTCCAGCCCAATTGCGCGTGTTGCCCTATGCCGCCCTGTTCGGCTTGACCTTTGCCATGACCCTGTGCGGGATCCTGGCACGGCCGATCGAATCGTTATCCCTGTTCTGGCCGGTCAATGCCGCGCTGATCGGCGTGTTGCTACGCTACCCGCGGCAGGCTGGCCCGATTGGCTTCGGCCTGGTCTGGCTGGCGATGGTTGCCGCCGACCTGGCGTGCGGTAGCGACTGGGCACCGGCCTTGTGGCTGAACCTGTGCAACCTGGGTGAGGTGGTGACCACCTTCTTGCTCCTGTCACGTTTACCCCGGCCACACCGGCGCTTGCGTACCCCGCATGGTGTCCTCAATGTATTTGGTGCGTGCGCGGCAGGCGCTATGGTGGCGGCAACACTGGCTTGCCTGATGGCCACTCCGTGGTTCGAGCAATCGCTGCGAGCAACGTGGCTGGCCTGGTTCAGCGAACAGTTCTCGACCAGCGTGCTGGTGTTGCCGGTAATGCTCACGGCCCCTTCGGCGCGCGTGCTGGTGCGCAGCAACAGCCAGGCAATTCGCCTGGCCCCCCTGCTGGTGTTGCTGGCGTCATTGGCGGTCAGCATCCTGTTTGGCGGGCCCGGGGCAATTGCCTTCCCGATCGCAGCGCTGCTGTGGTGTGCATGGACCTACTCACCCTTCCTCGTGTCGCTATTGACGCTGACCGCCGGCAGCACGCTGATCGTCGCGGTCGCGCAGAACCTCATGCATTTCAGCGTGCCGCAAAGCGAGTACGGGGTCACCACGCTTATGTCGGCCCGCCTGGGCATCGCCATGCTGGTGCTGGGGCCGCTGGTGGTGGCCTGCGTCAGCCAGGCCAATCGCAGCTTGATGGCCCGCCTGGCACAACAGGCCAGTATCGATCACCTGACTGGCGTGCTGAGCCGCAGCGCCTTCACCCGGCGCGCCAACACCCTGCTCGACAATCGACGCCAGCACGCGCAGGCGCTGCCGCTGACCTTGATGATGCTCGACATCGATCACTTCAAAGCGATCAACGACCAGCATGGGCATGCCGTGGGTGACCAGGTACTGCGCCTTTTTGCCCGCACCCTGCAAGACCAGTTGCATGAGGGCGAGCTGCTGGCCCGCATGGGCGGTGAGGAGTTCGTGGTGATGCTCCCTGGCCTGGCGCCAGCGCAGGCCAAGTTTATCGCCGAACGCTTGCGCCGCTCCGTGCAGGACCTGCACGTTGCGCAGAATGATGGGCGGCTGAGAATCACCGTCAGCATCGGCCTGGACGGTTACGCCGCAGATGAACCAGCACCCAACCTGGACGAGGTGCTGGCACGCGCGGACCACGCGCTATACCGCGCCAAGGCCCAGGGTCGCAACCGGGTCGAGCAGGCCGAAGCCCAGCGCCAGGTGATCTGATTCAACCGGCCAGCAGGTCCCAGGACAACTTGGCTATCAGCACGCACAGCAGGATCAGGAACAGCCCCCGCACGAAGCCTGCCCCTTTACGCACAGCGAGCCATGTCCCGGTCAGCGCCCCCAGGATGTTGCACGCAGCCATCGGCAAGGCAATGGCGTACAGCACGTTGCCAGACGGCACGAAGAACACCAGCGCAGCCAGGTTGGTGGCGATATTGACCACCTTGGCCGAGGCCGAGGCATGCAGAAAGTCAAGGGCAAAGAAACGAATGAACAGAAAGATCAGGAAGCTGCCGGTACCCGGCCCGAACAGGCCATCGTAGAAACCGATGGCTCCGCCGATCAGCACCGCCAGGCACTGCTCCTTGCGACCAATCTTCGCAGGCTTGTGCAAGGTGCCGAAATCCTTCTTGCAGAAGGTGTAGATCGCCATGAGTACGATCAGCACCAACACGGCCGGGCGCATCACGCTGGGCGGCACCAGCGACACCGTGGCAGCCCCGGCGAACGACATGACGAAAGCGCTGAGCGCCGCCGGCACGATCAAGCCCCAGTCCAGGGTCACCCGACGAATGAATGAACGGGCCGCGAAGGCTGTGCCGCATACCGATGCCAGTTTGTTGCTGCCCAGTAGCGCCGCCGGTTGCGCCGTTGGCAACACGTTGAACAACGCCGGGATCTGAATCAGCCCGCCCCCGCCAACGGCGGCATCGATCAGCCCAGCGGCAAAGGCGAACAGGGAGAGTACGGCAATATCCATCATGACGCGGTTCCAGGCAGTGAAAGCAGACGACAAGGCTAAACAAAGCACCGCGCTTGTGGTGAAATGCCACATTGCAAAAACTGCAACAAGGGACTCCCATGGCGTTAGACATGCTGCGCGAAATACAGGCCTTCGTCAGTGTCGCGCACAAGCGCAGCTTCGTCGCCGCTGCGCGTGCGCTGGGCCGCTCGCCCAGTGCTGTGACGCGGGCGGTGCAGACCCTGGAAGACAATACCGGGTGCAAGTTGCTCAACCGCAATGCCAATGCCGTCACGCTCACCGAGGCGGGCGAGCGCTTGCTACCCCATGCCGAGCGCTTGCTGGATGTGCAACGCGACGCCGCTGACGAGTTGGCCGCGCTCACCGGCAGCGCACAAGGCTGTATCCGCTTTGCCGTGCCACAGTTACTCGGCGAGCATGTGCTGCCCGGCGTGCTGGCGGCGTTTACCCAGCGCCACCCGCAGGTGACCCTGGACGTGCAATACAGCGATGAGGCCCTGGACCCGTTGCTGGGCAAGCTTGATTTCGTGGTGCGCGGCGCATTCCCACAATCAAGCGAGCTGATTGGCTTCCCGTTGTGGCGCTATCAACGCCACCTTTATGCCAGCCCCGAGTACGTGGCGCGTCATGGCACACCACAACTGCCGGAAGAACTGGGTGCACATGCACTGATCCTGCACACCGCCCCGCGCATTCTCAAAGCCTGGCACTTCTGCCGCGATGGCCGGATCACCAGTCTGCGGCCTCACCCTCGGTTGCGCCTGAACTCGGGCGATGCGGTCTATCACAGCACCCTGGCAGGTGCCGGCATCGCCCGCCTGGCAGACTGGGTTGGCGAGGTACAGGTCAGGGCCGGCCGCCTGGTGCGCGTGTGCGCAGGTTACCGCCTGACATCAAGTACAGGCCAAGACCCGCAGATGCACGCGGTGTACCCAGCCGGAGAGCTGCCAGCGCGCGTGCGCGAACTGCTGCTGGCGTTACGCCGGGCAGGAGAGGCCGGCGTTCATCTGCCACCCTGATGGCTGTTCAAAATCTGCTCAATTTAACGGAGGCCGCCAGCGGCCTGGCTTACAGCATTTTATCCACAGACCTACCCACGTTTTTTGTGGACAGATTTCCCCGCGTAAAGAAGGACTTATCGCACATCTAGCAGCGCCGCGTTCGCCGCCTTTACCAGCTCGATCCATTCAGCCGCGCTAATCACACCGGACTTCTCCAGCGCTTGGGCACTGCGTAACGCCTGGTCATAGCCGTCTTCATCCAGGGTGCCTTGCGCGAGAAAACGGCTTCGCCACTCCAGCATGGCTGCAGCGGCCTTCATGCATTCCATTCTCTGTTCACTCCAACGCAAAAGAACGGCCACAGCCGCGACCCATTATGACGCGAGCGGCAGAGTACACGATGGGCTAGCACTTGAGAATGACTTGCATCAACCACCAAGCCGGTGGGTGACGTAAAAGCGCGGATTGAGCAGACACGCATTTGGCCCGCCAAGAACGGCGGGCCGGTGGGTAAAAAGCAGGTCAGCTTGGCGGAATGGTGCCAAGCAGGCCTATCAGAATGGTCAACAGCAGAAAGCCACCCAGAAACAGCGCCAGCTTGCCCATCGGAACCTCTTCACGTGATGTCAGGATGAAGAGCATTGTCGAGGCTTGGCTGATACGGTTACAGATTCAGGTTTGTGGAAAAAAAGCGTATCAGATAGGTGCCTGCAGGGGCCGTGTTGCGACCCCCGCATGGCTTAGCTCACCCGCTGATAGCCCCCGACGACGCCCTGGCGCGACATCACCCACTGCCACAGCTGGATGTCACGTGCCCGGAATGCCCCTGCGCACGACAGCAGGTAGTACCGCCACATACGCTGGAAGCGCTCACCCAGCTCATTGGCGAAGTATTGCCAGTGGGCCTCGAAATTGGCGTACCAGGCCATCAGGGTGCGGTCGTAGTCGGCACCGAAGTTGTGCAGGTCTTCGACCACCAGCAGGCCGTCGGCGGCATCGCCAATCTGGCCGATCGAGGGCAGATCGCCGTTGGGGAAGATGTATTTGTCGATCCAGCGATCGGGCACATCGCGCCGGCGGTTCTTGCCGATGGTATGCAGCAACAGCAGGCCTTCATCATCCAGGCAGCGCGCAGCCACCTCCATGAAGGTGCGGTGGTTCTTGCGCCCGACGTGCTCGAACATGCCGATGCTGACAATGCGGTCGAAACGCTCGTTCAGTTCGCGGTAGTCCTGCAGACGAAATGCCAACGGCAGGCCTTTGTAGCGTTTTTCTGCCCACTGGCACTGCTCGCGGGAAATGGTTACACCCACGCACTCGACCCCATAACGCTCGGCAGCAAATCCCATGAAGCTGCCCCAACCACACCCGATGTCCAGCACGCGCATGCCAGGTTGCAGGCCGAGCTTGCGGCAGATCAGGTCGAGCTTGGCTTCCTGGGCCTGGGCCAGGTTGTCGGCATCTTTCCAGTAACCACAGGTGTAGGTCATGCGCGGGTCGAGCATGGCCGCGTAGAAGTCGTTGCCCAGGTCGTAGTGACGCTCTCCTACCGTCCAGGCGCGGTCAACAGTCTGACGGTTCAGCAGGCGTGCCTGAAGCGCATGGTAGATCAAGGCCAGCGGGCTGATACGGTCGGGTACTTGAGCCCGCAGCAGCCGGGCAAAAAATTCGTCCAGCTGCTCGCAGTCCCAGGCGCCCTCCATGTAGGCCTCGCCCAGGCCAAGGTTGCCCTGGGCCAAGGCCCGTCGGGGAACATCATCACTGTGCAGGTGCATGTCCCAGGGCTGTTCGCCATGCAGGCCGAGACCGGCCTGGGCTAGCAGGGAACGAGCGAAACGGGTGGTACGGTTGCCTTGCGCAGGTTCGGGCAGATCAGTGGAAAGCTCAGAAGGCATGGTGTGTCCTTATTGATTTTGGCGCACGGGCTGGAGTCAGTGCTGGGCGGGGCGATGGTGCACCCGCCCGCTCGGCGCGCATCAGCATGCGCAGCCACTCGATCAGGTCATCGGACGAGCGCTTGGGAGGAATCCATACTTCGCAGGCAGGCGACATGAGCAAACTCCGGAAACCGCTCTGGAACGCGGCGACCGGAGCAGCTTAGAGCGCTGGCGAGCTGAAAATAATCGAAATTAAATGGAGTGTAAGTGCAACAAAATGAATACAAATGACCGTCAGAGGCGTTTAGTGCGATTTTTTTGTAGTGTTCAAAAAACTTGAGCAGGCAGCACTGAGCGTGCCCCGGTATGCGTATTTGCTACAGAAAATTTCCAGGCGAAGCCTAGGGTTCGGTGTCAGTTCACTCATCTGATGAGGCTGGCCGACGGGCTCAGCACTCAGCAAACCCGGGCATCAGGCGAAGGTTTGCCTTACATGAAAAGAAACAGCGGAATCTCAAATTTGTAGGATGTTTTTCCGTGTGCCGTAGGAGGAAAACATGCTGAGAGTATTTCCTGTATGAAACCTCAGTTTTCGCAGGAATATCGAGCTGTTACGGTCCACGTTTCCTACAATGGCACGGATGCCTTCAGCATGAGAGAACCATGGATCAGTTCACTACCTCTGCCCTGGCGTTGCAAAAAAACCTGCTTGAATTGCGCAAGGAACGGGACCGTTTTACAACGCAGGGCAAGCATGAGGACGCGCAACGGATGGCCTGCAAGATCGCACAGATAGAGGCGGTGATAGCAGCGCTGCCTGACGCCGTGAGGCCCCCTACGTTGCAGTAACCACGCTACCTGTCCATGACCTGCCTACGTAACTCATCCGCGAAATAACAGGTCGCCGGACTGGCTTCATTGGCACCGAAACGCAGCTCGATCATGACATTGCCCAACGTTGGCAACGCGTCGTCCTCTTCGTCCAGCACCCGCCAGCCAGGCTGGATCAATGGGTTGGACGTTGCAGCAATGGCCAGGCCGCTGTCCACTGCCAAGTGCACACCCGTAACCCCTGTGCACTCGAAAGCAATTTCATAATCGCGCTGGTTGTTGCTCAAGGCGGCGAGAATTTGCCGCCGATACCCGCAACCATGTGGATACAGGGCCAGAGGAAGCGGCGCAGTGGGCTGTGCCTGGTAATGTGCGGCTGCCACCCAGTGCAGTTGGTCGCAGCGCAAGATCTCGCCCTGCCCATCACCGCTGCGTTGTGTCAGCAAGGCCAGGTCCAGTTCCCCCTGCTCCAAGGCAGTGAACAGGTGCTGGCTGATGTCGTTGCGAATCTTTACCCGGGCCTTGGGGTACAAGGCGGTGAACTGTTGCAGCACCGGCGATAGAAACGCGCTGGCGTAGTCGTCCGGAATGCCGAAGCGCACGGTCCCGCTGACTTGCTGCTCGATGAACAACGCCATAGCCTCGTCGCTCAGCGCCAGCATCTTGCGTGCGTACTGAAGCAACTGCTCCCCGTGACTGGTCAGCCGGGCCTGCTGGTTGCCGCGGTCGATCAGGCGCTTGCCCACAAGGTCCTCGAGCTTTTTCAACTGGATGCTGACGGCTGCCTGGGTTTTGTGCAGGCGTACCGATGCCTGGGCCAGGCTGCCGCACTCGGCAATGGTCTTGAAGCTATGCAACAGTGACAGGTCCAAGTGGCGCACGCGGGCATCCCCAGAAAGTGGGCATCGAGATGCACTCATTAGGCAAGCCGGGCAAGGCCCTGTCAATTTGAAGGTGCTGCGGGCCCGCGTCGGGAACGCTTAAGTTTTTTTTAAGCCGCGCTTATTTTTTATTCAATTTTCAGCCGCCAGTGGCTTGGATAGATTCGCGGTTACCCACGGTGAGTTGCCTGGTGTACTGGAGAGCAAGAAATGCAGGCTGAATACGATTATGTCATCGCGGGCGCTGGCTCCGCAGGCTGTGTGCTGGCGCGCCGGCTGGCCGATGCGGGCCACCAGGTCCTGCTGCTGGAGGTCGGCCCTTCGGACAAGTCCTGGATCATCCGCATGCCGGCTGGCCTGCGCTCAGCCTTCAAACCAACCTCCAAGTACAATTGGTGGTACTACACAGAAGCCCAGGCGCACTTGAACAACCGGCGCATCCAGCAGCCTCGTGGCCGTGTGCTGGGCGGATCGTCATCGATCAATGGCATGACCTGGCTGCGCGGCCACCCCATGGATTACGACCGTTGGGAGCATGAAGGCGCCCAGGGCTGGGGCTGGGCCGACTGCGCCCCTTACTTCAAGAAGATCGAGTCCAGCGTCATCAACAGCCCCCACCGCGGCCACACAGGGCCGATCCGGGCGCAACGCCAGGAACGGCTAAGCCCACTGAACGCGGCGTTTCTCGAGGCGGGTCAGCAGGCAGGCTTTGCCCTGACCGATGACGTCAATGGCTACCGTCAGGAGGGCGTGTCGCGTTTTGAAATGAGCGTGCGCGACGGTGTGCGCAACAGCGCCGCCTACGGCTACCTGCATTCCCTCGGTGCCCAGCCCAACTTGACCATCTGGCTGGGTTGCGAGGTCCAGCAGATCAACCTGCAGGGCACCCGTGCCAAGGGGGCTCGCGTGCTGTACAACGGCCGGCTCATCGATGTGACAGCCCGCCGCGAAACACTGCTGTGCTGTGGTGTATTTGGCTCTGCCCAGTTGCTGATGCTCTCTGGCATCGGCCCGGCTGCCCACCTGCGTGAACACGGCATCGCCTGCCATGTGAACCTGCCTGGGGTTGGCGAAAACCTTCAGGACCACCTGGAATGCCACATCCAGGTCGAAGTCAAAGCGCCAGTCTCGCTCAACAAGGAGCTGCAACCGCACCGCATGCTGTGGGCTGGTGTGCAGTGGTTCGGGCTCAAAAAAGGTGTGGCTGCGGTAAACCAGTGCCACGTTGGGGCGTTTCTCAACAGCGCGCCAACCACACCTCACCCGGATATCCAGTTTCACTTCTTCCCGGTGTTCTTCGACAAGAACTGGATCCCGGCCCCCACCACCTACGGCTACCGCATCGGCGTCGGCCCCATGCGCCCGACCAGCCGCGGCACGGTACGCCTGCGTAGCGCCAAGGTGTCCGACCCGCTGCGCATAGACCCCAACTACATGGCCACCGAAGAAGACTGGCGGGTGATGCGCGAAGCCATGCGCCTGGGCCTGGCTTTCGCCGAGCAGCCCGCGCTCAAGCGCTTCAACCACCGCGAAGACACCCCAGGGGTGCAGGTGCGTGGCGGCAAGGCAATGGACGATTTCATCCGCGAGGATGCCGCCAGCGCCTACCACCCGTGCGGCACGTGCCGCATGGGCGACGCCAACGACGCACTGGCGGTGGTGGACAGCCAACTGCGAGTCAGGGGGGTCGACATGCTGCGGGTGATCGATGCATCGGTGTTCCCGTCCGTGCCCAGTGCCAACATCAACGCCGCCACCATCATGCTCGCCGAAAAGGCCAGTGATCTGCTGCTGGGCAAACCCGCCCTGCCCCGCGAAGCGCTGCCTTACCACAGCCAGTGCGCCTTACCGACACTTCACAAGGCTTCGGCCTGACCTGCGAGGAGCCTCCATGACACACATCACGCACCGCCCGGCCAACGAGCAAGAGCGCCTCCAATGCCAGAGCTGGGCGCTCTGGGAAAGCGGTGAAACCGACCGGTTCGAATACCACTACGAGCAGGACGTAGAGTTCGTGGTGCAACAAGGCAACGCTGTCATTCACAGCAGCGGCAATGCCCCGGTGGCCATTGCTCCCGGCAGCCGTGTCACCATCGACAAAGGCGTCCACGCGGTGTGGGCGATCTCGGCTGCCATCACCAACCGCTACCAGTACCGCTGACCCGTTACAGAACCTGTTGCAACTCCCGACCTCGGCAATCCCAATAACAATCGCCGGGGCGACCCATCGTCAATCTGCCAAAACCAAGTAAAAGAATGGAGATGCCCGATGACCGCAAAACCTACCCGTGTGCACCCCGCCGGCCGCTGGCTCAGCGCCTTGATCGTCGCTGCCGCTGCCAGCCTGGCCCAGGCCGAGGAAACCCGCCCCGTCGTGATCGGCTGGGTCAACTGGGCCGACGCCGAAATTACCGTGAAACTGGCCACCACGGCCTTGCAAGACCAGCTCAAGCAACCGGTCAAACTGGTCATGGCCGACATCGGCATCCAGTTCCAGGCCATGGCCACTGGCAAGGTCGACATGATTCCCATGGCCTGGCTGACCTACAGCCACAAGCCTTTCTGGGACCGTTACCAGAGCAAGCTCGAAGACCTCGGCGTGCTTTATGAAGGCCGCCTGGGCCTGGCCGTCCCCACCAGCATCCCGGAAAGCGAAGTGGCCAGTATCGAAGACCTGAACAAGCCAGAAGTCCGGGAGAAGTTCGGCGGCCGCATCCTTACCTCTGAAGTTGGCAACGGCCAATACAAAACCGCCACACGCGCCATCGCCGACTACAAGCTCGATGGCTACAAGCTCGTCGCCTCCTCCGAAACCGGCATGCTCAACGAGTTCGACCGTTCGCTAAAGCGCGGCAACTGGGCGCTGCTCAACGCCTGGAGCCCGCACTGGATGTTTTCCACCTGGTCGCTGCGCTACCTGGACGACCCGAAACAATCCTACGGCCGCGCCGAACAGATCCATGCCGTGGCACGCAAGGGTTTTACCCAGGACTTCCCGCAAGTGGCGCACTTCTTCGCCAACTTCAAACTGCCCACCAGCGACCTGGAAAGCCTGATGAAGCAGGCCCGCGAGTCCTCTGCCGACCAGGCGGTAGCCGACTACTACGCCGCGCACAAGGACCGCTTCAAAGCCATGTTCGATAACACGCAGACCGCCGTCGCTCAATAACCCTGAGCCCCTTCCCTCCCGGGCCGCCCGCCGTTGACGCCGGGCGGTATCTTCCCCTGCCTGCCCCCCAGACACGGGGCAGCGCTCAAGGAAACAACGATGACCCGTTCCTGTATATCGATCGAGGATGTGCCCCTGCGTGGCTTTCACCAGAAACTCACGGCCTGCGCCTGGGGTGGTTCGTTCGTCGACGGCTATGTATTGAGCATCATTGGTGTGGTGATGGTGCAGTTGTCATCCGCCTTGTACCTGGACAGCTTCTGGGAAGGGCTGGTGGCCGCCTCGGCATTGATCGGCATCTTTTTCGGCGGCCTGTTGGGCGGCTGGCTGACCGACCGCCTTGGACGCCGACGCATCCTGTTCGTTGGCCCGACGATCTTCCTGGTCGCGTCCTTGGCGCACTACTGGGTGGCGTCCGCCGAGGTGCTGTTCGCCCTGCGTTTGCTGATCGGCATTGCGGTGGGCATCGAGTACCCGGTAGCCACGTCGGTGCTGGTGGAGTTTTTGCCACGCCGCCATCGCGGCCCTCGCCTGGCGGCCCTGGCCCTGATGTGGTTCGTGGGCGCGGCGTGCGCCTATATCGTTGGCGAACTGCTTTTGCGCAGCGCCAGCGCGGATGCCTGGCGGTTGGCCTTGATCAGTGGCGCGGTGCTGGGGGCGTTACTGCTTCTGGTGCGCCTGGGCACCCCGGAATCGCCACGCTGGTTGCTCAGCAAAGGCCGGACCGCCCAGGCCGAGCAGGTTATCCGACGGACGTATGGGCCATCGTTTTCCCTGGCCAACCTCCCCGAACAAACCCCGCAACAGCGCCTTTCACTGTACCGCCTGCTGCGCAGCGGCTATGCCAAGCGCTTGTTCTTCGTGGTGGTGTTCTGGACGTGTTCGATCGTGCCGGTGTTCGCCGTTTACGCGTTCGCCCCGAAAGTGCTCGAGGCCCTCAGACTCAGCGGTGACATGGGCTCGCTAGGCTCGGTGGCAATCACGTTGTTTTTCGTGCTCGGTTGCCTGATCGCGACCTGGCTGGTCAACCACGTGGGCCGGCGCCCCATGCTGATCTACAGCTTCTTGCTGTCTGGCCTGGCGTTGCTCGGGCTCGGCACCTACCCGGACGGCACCGGCCCGGTCATTTTGTTGCTGTTCTCGCTGTACTCGCTGTTCATCGGCGGCGCTCAGGTGCTGACACTGGTCTACCCAAACGAGCTGTTCCCCACCGAGATGCGCGCCGTGGCCGTGGGCGTAGGCACCTCGTTCTCGCGGATAGGCGCTGCGGCCGGCACCTATCTAGTGCCGGCCTCGCTGGAAAGCCTGGGCGTGGCGCAGACCCTTTACGCCGCGGCGCTGATCACCCTGCTGGGGCTGCTGGTGTCCTGGCTGCTGGCACCGGAAACCCGGTTGCTCGATCTGCAACAGGCGGCAGCACTGAAATGAAACGGTGGCTGCCGATCACAGGCGAGCCTTGCACTACAGCGTGCAAGGTGTCGTTGTTCAGCGTGATGGCAGGACCGTGACCGATGAAAGTTGCCGCGCGGCTGTATGAAATCTACGCTGGTGCCGACCGGCGCTACTGCCGGCCGTAACCAATGCCTGTAGAGTGCGACGCTCAGGTGCAACGCGTCAGGCAACGCGCTGCCACTACGTGACTCACCGTCCAGGAACCTATCACCGTGAAGCGTCGGCAGTTTTGTATGGGCACCGCAGCCGCATTGCTCGCCGTAAGGTTCAGCACGGTGAATGCGAATGCATTGACTCAAGAGGATGCCAGGTTGCCTTTGTGGAACAACCTGCCACACGGAAATGGAGGGCCGACTGGAGCCGAAGAGGTCAGCAACAAGGGCGCATTTCGTCACATCTCACGGCCATCATTGCTTGTTTTCAAACCGACCATGTCCAATGGCAAGGCGGTGCTGATCGCCGCCGGGGGTGGGTACAAAAGAATCGAAATCGGCACAGAAGCCCTACCTGCCGCTCATTGGTTAACGGCACGGGGGTACACGGCGTATGTACTTGTTTACCGCTTGCCGTCCGAGAGCTGGCAAGACGCCAGCCTGGTCGCGCTGCAGGATGCTCAACGTGCTTTGCGCATCGTGCGTAGCCGTCATCCACAGGTAAGCGCCCTTGGGTTTTCTGCGGGCGGGCATCTGCTAGGGATGGCGGCTACACGGCCTGACCTGCAATCCTACCCCGCACAAGACGCCCTTGACGCGTCCCCGGCTTATGCCGATGGAGCGGCGCTGATCTACCCGATCATCACCCTGGAGGCGCCTTATACACACACCTCCACCTACCATGTTCTGCTGGGGAAAGCGGCGTCGCCGGAAGAAGAGCGCAAATGGTCGGTGCAGCCAGGGGTCAATCGCCACACACCGCCCATGTTCCTGGTGCAGGCCGAAGATGACCCTATATCCGATCCGCAGAATACGCTGATCATGGCGGCGGCTTGTGAGCGCGAACATGTGCCAGTCGAAATGCATCGCTATTCAACCGGCGGGCATGGGTTTGGGATGGGGAGGCCCGGAACCCCGACTGTTGAATGGCCTGCACATTATGAAGCGTGGTTGCGACGCGTTGGGCGATGAACCCAGGCACGCAGCGGCTTGGGAGGTGTCCGCGATGGCTGAGGAACAATCGGGGTGGTGAAGTGCTCTGCGGATAATCGCGCCAGGCAGAAGGCCTAGACGAGGAAGCTGGGCGTCGAGAATACGTGCTACTACAGTCGTCACGGCCTAGGCGAGCCCCGCCACTGTTGATTTTCCTGCCCCAAAAACGCAAAAAGCCCTGAATAATCAGGGCTTTGAATATGGCGGAAGCGTAGTCCGCCTGAGCTATATCCACCAACGTCCACATACTTCCATGGAGACCCCGACTTTACTGGCCTCCACTCCATATCACGTCCACCAACGTCTTGCACCATCTACTCAAATCCAGCTATAAAACGTGGGTAGACAAATGGGTATGAATCATGGCGCGTGGCATCAACAAACTCTCCGCTCTCGCGGTACAGAAAGCAAAGGACCCTGGATATTACGGGGACGGCGGCGGTCTCTGGTTACAGGTCAGCAAGCTAGGCGGGAAGTCCTGGGTGTTCCGCTACACTAGAAACGGCAAGACCCGCGACATGGGACTTGGCCCCGTCCACACCGTTTCTCTCAGCGAAGCGCGCTCGAAGAGCCTGGAGCATCGAAAAAGCCTACTTGAGGGTACTGACCCTCTCGAAGCAAAAAAGGCGAAACAGCAGGAATCCAAGCTTGAGGCTGCCCGGCATAAGACCTTCAAAGAGTGTGCGCTGGCCTACATCCAAGCCAACCGTGCGGGCTGGAAAAATCCGAAACACGTCCAGCAGTGGGAAAATACGCTTGAGGCCTATGCCTATCCAATCATCGGTGAACTGGCTATCGGAGCGGTCGACACGAACCTGGTGTTGAAGGTCCTACAGCAACAAGTCGGATCGCCTAGCGAACCCGCACAGTTCTGGTACACAAAGGCGGAAACCGCCAGCCGGCTCAGAGGACGAATCGAGAACATTCTCGATTGGGCGACTTTCCGCGGATACCGCCAAGGTGAAAACCCAGCTCGCTGGAAAGGCCACTTAGAGCACGAGCTACCCGCAAGAAGCAAAGTCCAAAAGGTTGAACATCACGCATCACTCCCCTACGCGGAAGCGCCAGCTTTTATGCGGGACTTAGGCAAGCGCAAAGGTGTCTCGGCCAGAGCATTGGAATTTTCAATCTTGACCGCTTGTCGGTCAGGTGAGGTCCGTGGTGCAGAGTGGAGCGAGATCAATTTTAAAGAGTCGACATGGACGATACCGGCGGCACGAATGAAGGCAGGTAAAGAACACTCCGTACCGCTGTCGCCCGAAGCAGTTCAATTGCTCAAATCATTGCCTCGCACAGCAGATAGTCCATACGTCTTCCCCTCCCCACAAGGCAAACAGCTGTCGGACATGTCACTCACTGCCGTTCTGAGGCGTATGGACGTGGGGCACCTCACCCAGCATGGTTTTCGCTCAACCTTTCGAATCTGGGCAGCGGAGCAAACGCATCACCCTCGTGAGGTATGCGAGCATGCCCTTGCCCATAAGCTCCCTAATAGCGTTGAAGCCGCGTATCAGCGGGGTACTTTATGGCCGAAACGCGTCCAGCTCATGCACGATTGGGCTCAATATTGCTTTGTTTTGTCCGAAAACAAGGGCAGCTATCAGCCCTAACCAGCTTTTCGTGAACTGCAGGTACGCCCGAGATCATATTCAGGCGTAAGTGACCGCAATCGACCCAAAGCAGACACTGAGCGGGATCTTGATTACAACCTGAAGGTTGGAGCGCCGATTGCTGATCGGCGCCCATGACGCTAGTGGGCTGAGCGCCATGGAATCCGTCACTTTCCAACTTATCGATCAGTGCTACGAGTGCGAAAATAACTCAATGGTCCTGTAGGCCATTACTGCATTTGGTGCAGTTATGCTATGCAATTATCCTATATTGCAAGCGTGGGGATGAGTTTCCATACTAATGGTGATTCCTGACCAACTGGAGCAAAGCCGTGGCCCAAGCAATCCGTTTTGATCACCCTGGGGAACCGTCCGTTCTCTCCCTCGAAGCAGTGACTGTGAAAGCTCCGGGAGCCAATGAGGCGCTCATTAGACATGAGGCTATTGGAGTCAATTACCTGGATGTGACACAACGCAATGGTGCTGTGAAGGTGCCACTGCCTTCTGGCTTAGGCCTTGAAGGCGCAGGCACTGTTGTATCGGTTGGGCCTGGGGTTACAAATGTACGGCCAGGTGACCGGGTGGCCTATGCGACTGGCCCGCTAGGCGGCTATGCAACGGAACGGCTCTATCCAGCTGACCGACTGGTCAAGCTTCCAGGTGCGGTAACATTTGCCGAGGCTGCCGCTGTGTTATTCAAGGGCATTACAGCACAGTACCTGCTCAAATCAACATATGCGGTGGGCCCTGGCACTACAGTGCTGCTGTATGGCGTATCGGGTGGCCTTGGCCAGGTCATGGGGCAATGGGCCAAACATTTAGGGGCTGTCGTCATCGGCGTCGTTTCCAAGCCAGAAAGCATTGAGCGTGCTAGGTCTGTCGGATGTGACGAGGTGTTGGTGTTCGATCCGCACACGCTTGCATCAGACGTGGCAAAAATTACCCAGGGGCACAAAGTAGACGTCGTCTACGATCCTATTGGCAAAGTCTCTTTCGAGGCATCATTGGACAGTCTCCGGCCTCGCGGCTTAATGGTGTCATTTGGGGCATCGTCGGGTGCTCCATCTGCAGTTGAACTTTCGACCCTCAACACCAAGGGCTCACTGTTTCTAACGCGTCCTTCTATCGCTGCACACACCGCTTCCACAGCTGAGTATCTAGAGCGAGCGGCTGATGTACTGGCAGCGGTCGAGACAGGAATCATTACACCCCGTATCTGGAAGACCTATCCACTTGCCGACGTTGCGGCGGCGCACGAAGCGCTCGAAACGGGAAAATCAGCAGGCGCGATTGTCCTTACGCCATGACCGTAGACGTTCTTGATAGTCAGCATAGTGATGAGATAGCGGCCTTTCTTGCGGTAGCTGGCCAAGGCTCATTCGTGGCCGCTGGAAAATTGCTACAACGTCATCCGACGGTAATTTCCAAGCGCCTGGCCGCGATGGAAAAGCGGCTGGGTGTTCGCCTCATGGAACGTTCCACTCGCCAAGTCCGCATTACAGAAGTGGGTGCAAAGCTTGAGCAGCGGTTGAGGTCTGCACTTGGACTGATTGCTGATGCTGAGCAGGAAGCCACTTCTGGTGCGACGCAAGTCCGTGGGTTGTTGCGATTGACGCTGCCGGCCGCTATGGGCCGATTGTGGCTGGGTCCAATGCTGCCAGAGTTCCTAAGCTTACATCCCGGCGTCTCAATCGTCGCGGATTACAGTGAGCACGTGGTCGACATCATTGAACAAGATTACGACATCGCTATTCGTATAGGTGAGCTTGAGGACAGCAGACTGATCGCGACCAAGCTCTGTGATCACCATCGCATGTTGTGCGCTTCCCCTGCCTATATCGACAAGTTCGGTAAACCGCAGGCGCCCAGAGATCTCACCAATCATAACTGCCTTCGTTTCAGCGGCCTTGCATCCTTTCCAGAATGGCGCTTGCACCGAGCAGACCGTCTGGAAACTGTGATGACCAGGGGGTCGCTGACCTCGAACGACAGCGAGACTCTCCTGTCGGCCGCTTTATCAGGGCTTGGAATTTTGGGTGCTGGCGAGTGGCTGATGAGCCGGCAGATTGCCTCGGGGGATCTTGTTCGCGTGCTGCCTGAATGGCGGCTCGATCCTTTGGGTGGCGTTTACCTGGTGAGGCCGTCATCGAAATTTCCTTCCGCCACGGTTCTCGCATTCAAAACTTGGATTGAATCCAAATTCTCAAGCGCGCCGCCCTGGGAAATAGCCCATCGGTAATCACGCTTCACACGATAAAGGAGGAGACCTCTTGTTAAAAGGCGTTGGTTTATCTGTTACGTCATCTACAATTTTTGCAGGTCTGTATTTCTACGCTACATTGCTCCATCCACTCGATGGCCAGGCAATATTTGGATGGCGGATGCTATTAATGCTTCCATTCATCACATTATTTTTGATCCTCTCCAAGGACTGGGGCAACGTCGTTAAACTTTGCAAGCGCATTCGAACCGTTCCGGCACTATTTCCCCTGCTGTGCGTTAGCAGTGCCCTCTTGGGAACCCAGCAGTGGCTGTTCATGTGGGCACCTCTCAATGGCCATGGCCTGGATGTATCCTTAGGTTATTTTCTGTTGCCGCTCGTGATGTTGTTCATTGGGCGTATTGCATATGGCGAACATCTCACCAGGCTGCAGAAACTTGCGGCTCTTTGCGCCGCAGTGGGCGTAGCGAATGAGGTTTACAGAGTCGGTGGAATCTCATGGCCCACGCTAGTGGTCGCGATCGGATTTCCTCTCTATTTCCTATTGCGCCGGCGCTTGGGGTCCGCTCATACCGGAGGCCTTTGGTTCGACATTCTGCTGACTTATCCGGTTGGTGCCTATTTCGCTTTTGAGCACGGCGCAGGCATCAGTGCCATCGTCGAAGAACCGCGTATGTATCTGCTGATGCCCCTCCTGGCGATCATCAGCGCCGCAGGGTTCATTAGTTACACCGTGGCCAGCAAGCTCTTACCGTTCAGCCTCTTTGGGCTGCTGGGGTACTTGGAACCGGTGTTGATGGTTGGCGTGGCGCTTATGCTGGGTGAGCAAATTCAAACCGAAGAATGGATGACGTATCTTCCGATATGGCTCGCGGTTGGTGTGTTGGTATGCGAGGGCATTCGTCATTTGGCGAGCATATCCATTCGCCAAAAATCACCAGGTAACTGTTCTGGCGCGACGTGTCAAGGCTGAGAAAAACGAGATTAACGCCACGGAGTGTTAAATGGCCTTGTCAACGATACGGACTGTCAGTGCGGCATCAATGTCATCTGGATTTTAAAGGCCAGCCGTGAATGCTGGCTAGTTTCCCGCACGATGAACAGCCGTGATGGAAAACCCGAAGACGAGGCCGCCACTGTGCGAAAAACCGCACGGTTTGCCCCCTGATGCGCACAACTCAGCCATCCTGGAAGATGGTTAGATGACCCTCACATGAACTACACAGGCAGCGATATGAAAGTGCTTATCGTCTTGGCTCACCCGGAGCCTCAATCTTTCAACGCGGCACTGAAAAGTACTGCCGTTAAGACTCTGCATAAAGGTGGGCACGAAGTGACTATCAGTGACTTGTATGCCATGGGTTGGCAGGCTGCCCTGGGTGCTGATGATTTCGTCGGCGAGCGAGCCGACAAGCATTACTTGAATCTTCCTCGCGAGCAAGAACATGCGTTTGCCAATAATACCTTAGCGGCGCAGGTCAAGGCCGAGCAGGACAAGGTCAGCCGAGCGGACCTAGTCCTGTTTCACTTCCCGGTCTGGTGGTTCTCGATGCCGGGGATTCTCAAGGGCTGGGTGGACAGAGTCTTTGCGCGGGGGTTCGCCTACTCCACCGGCCGCAAGTACGCCAGGGGGCATTTCAAAGGGAAAAAGGCAATGCTGTGTATCACCACCGGCACGGGTTCATCGCTGTATGAACCAAATGGCATCGACGGCGACCTGCACCACATTCTCTGGCCAATCCACAACGGAATATTGGCTTACACAGGCTTTACCGTACTGCCGCCGTTTACGGCTTGGATGCCGGCCAGCGTCACCGAGCAGGAGCGCCAGGAATATCTGACCGGGTATGCCGAGCAACTCAACCGCCTCGACAGCCTGCAACCCCTGTATTTTCACCCCTGGGAAGATTATGACGATTCGCAACGACTCAAGCCCGGGGTCATTGCCAAATCGGGCGTGCAGTGGAACCCGCGGGCTGACCAGAACAAAGTGCAAGCGTGGTCAGAGTTCACACCTGAGCATAAGCAATAAGCCCTTTTCAGCAGCTACATCACCGCTGTACCGCAGTGTACGCCCGGCCGCTTCGACCCATTGCGGACATCTATATACCGGTATATGTCGGGGCCGCTTCGCAGCCCATCGCCGGCAAGCGCGGCTCCCACAGGCGCATGGCTGAAGGCTGGTGATATTCCTGTGGGAGCCGGCTTGCCGGGAATGAGGGCGGTACTGACAAAAGAGCGTTGGGGCGGTGTCCGCAATGGGTCGGAAGCTGCCGGTCGTAGGTGGCTGCTTTCGACCCATAGCTGCCCTTCGTGCGGGACAGCAATCGGCCATTAGCGGGCATAGGGGCAATGATGTGGAGCAGTTCCCCCTCCGCTATGCATCTACTGCGTCAATCGCAACGCCTCAAGCACAAGAGTGAAGGCTGGCGAAGGTTGCCTGCGGCTAGGGTAATAGAGGTGATAGCCGGAAAACGGCTCGCACCAATCTTCCAGCACCCGGATCAACCGACCCTCTTCGAGGTGAGAGGCAAACTCGTCTTCGGGTAGGTAGGCAATGCCCAGGCCTCCGACTGCTGCGTCGGCAATATGGGTGGTGTTGTTGAATACCAGTTGCCCGTCGACCCTCACCCTCAATTTCTTGCCTTTGCGCTCGAACTCCCAGGCATCCACTCCGCCGTAGGTGGGAAAGCGGATATCGATGCACCTGTGCGCAGCCAGGTCGTTAGGATGCCTGGGTATGGGGTGCAAGGCGAAATAGCTGGGGGCGGCAACCGCGGCCATACGTAGATCACCGCCGATGGGCATGGCGATCATGTCTTGCGCTACGGTACCGCCAAACCGCACGCCGGCATCGAAGCGGTCTGCCACGATGTCACGGAAGCCGTAGTTGATATCGAATTCGAGCTTGATGTCTGGATAGGATGCCAGAAGGGGTATCAGCTTGGGCAGCAAGGTCGTCTTGATGATGTTGTCGCCACAGGTAATACGAACCTTGCCCGCCGGCTTGTCGCGCAATTCGGTCAGCGCATCCAGCTCGGCTTCGATCTCATCGAAACGGTGGCCGATGGCGTCCATAAGCCGTTCACCCGCCGCCGTCAGCGACACACTGCGGGTGGTGCGTGTGAGCAGGCGAATCTGCAGCCGGGCCTCCAACGCCGAAACAACCTGACTTACCGCAGATTGGGTTACGCCCAGGTGTGCTGCCGCACGGGTGAAACTGCGCTCGCGCGCCACCGTCACGAAGGCTTGCAGGTCGTTGAAATTATGCCGAGGCATGCGTCCATCCTCTAATTCAGTAGCAATGGTTATAGCGGAATTCAGCATTCATTAGCTAATCAAAGCCTCACTCTTTCACGACAATGCACTCGGCCCTCTTGTGTTTTTGCACGCGAGCGGGCCACGCAATCGTCAGAACCCCCTCGACGATCGATCTTCAACCCGTGAGAGATGACCCAATGAAGAGACTTCTCGTAGCCCTGGGCCTTCTGCTCAGCTCGATCACAGCCCTGGGAGCCGATATGTCCAACGGTGCAGACAATTTTTTCAAGAGCGACAAGGTGACCATGGAGAAGGTCAGCTTCAAGAACCAGTACCAGATGAAGGTCGTGGGCAACCTCTTCATCCCCAAAAGCGTAGGTACCACCGCCCGTAGCCCGGCAATCATCGTTGGTCATCCCATGGGCGCGGTTAAGGAGCAGAGTTCCAACCTGTACGCCCAGAAACTGGCGGAGCGTGGCTTCGTTACCCTGGCGCTGGACTTGTCGTTCTGGGGTGAGAGTGAAGGCAGCCCACGCAACGCCGTTCTCCCCGACCTCTATGCGGAAGATTTCAGTGCGGCTGTCGATTATCTCGGCACCCAGGCGTTTGTGGATCGGCAGCGCATCGGCGTGCTGGGCATCTGTGGCAGCGGCAGCTTCGTGATCAGTGCGGCCAAGATCGATCCGCGCATGAGAGCTATTGCAACAGTCAGCATGTATGACATGGGCGCCGCCAATCGCAATGGGCTCAAGCATTCGCAAACGCTGGAGCAGCGCAAACAGGCAATCGCAGCAGCGGCCGAGCAGCGCTATGTGGAGTTCGCCGGCGGCAAGACCCAATACACCAGCGGCACCGTTCACGAACTGACGGATGATACCCACCCGATCCAGCGCGAGTTCTTCGACTTCTATCGCACGCCTCGTGGCGAGTTCACTCCCGCAGGCTCCAGTCCCGAGCTGACCACCCACCCGACGCTGACCAGTAACATCAAGTTCATGAATTTCTATCCGTTCGCGGATATCGAGACCATCTCCCCACGCCCGGTGCTGTTCATCGCTGGCCAGAAGGCCCATTCGCGCGAATTCAGTGAGGAGGCATTCCGCCTGGCTGGTGAACCCAAGGAGCTCCACATCGTCCCCAATGCCGGACACGTCGACCTGTATGACCGCGTGAACTTGATTCCTTTCGACAAGCTCACCCAGTTTTTCCAGAACGGCCTGAAGTGATCCGGTGGACACCATGAAGACCTCACTTACCGCCCACGCTGACCAGCCACTGTCCCGCCCCAGTCATTGGGGCGGGGTGTTGGCGATGACGCTCTGCGTCTTTGCTCTAATCGCCTCCGAGTTCATGCCTGTCAGTCTGCTGACGCCGTTGGCAGTCGATCTGCATGTCAGCGAAGGCGCAGCAGGGCAAGGCATTGCAATCTCCGGTGCCTTTGCCGTGCTGACCAGCCTGTCGATCACCTGGCTGCCCGGAAGCATGGACCGCAAGACGCTCCTGCTTATCCTGACGAGCCTTATGGCGATATCCGGCGCTGTTGTAGCGCTCGCACCGAGCTTCACCCTCTACATGGTCGGACGAGCGTTGATAGGTGTTGTCATCGGCGGCTTCTGGTCCATGTCAGCGGCAACGGCGATGCGCCTGGTGCCCGACGATCAGGTGCCCAAGGCGCTAGCCGTTCTCAACGGTGGTAACGCGCTGGCCACGGTGATCGCGGCGCCACTAGGCAGCTATCTGGGCTCGGTGGTCGGCTGGCGTGGCGCGTTTCTCTGTCTGGTGCCGGTAGCGGTCGTCGCACTGGTCTGGCAATGGATCAGCCTGCCCAGTATGCAGGCCCAGGTGCGGAAGCGAGCTGCGGTCAACGTTTTCAGGCTGCTTGGGGCTCGTTCGGTGGCCTTCGGCATCGCGGCTTGCGGCGCCTTCTTCATGGGGCAGTTCGCGCTGTTCACCTACCTCAGGCCGTTTCTGGGAACGGTGACGAATGTCGACACCACCATGCTGTCGCTGCTCCTGCTGGTGATCGGCGTTGCCGGCCTGGGTGGGACACTGTTGATCGGCGCCTTGCTGAAGAAAGGGCTGTACCGCACGCTGATGGCTATTCCGCTGCTGATGGCGGTGATTGCCCTCACGCTGATCCCAGCCGGCGCCGCGGTAGTTCCCGTGGCGATCCTGCTGGGCCTGTGGGGGCTGATGGCCACGGCAGCGCCTGTCGGCTGGTGGAGCTGGGTCGCTCAGGCCATGCCCAACGATGCAGAGGCTGGCGGTGGGCTGATGGTGGCAGTGGTGCAGCTTGCCATTGCCTCGGGCTCAATGTTGGGTGGCTGGCTGTTCGACCACAGCGGCTACCAGAGCACCTTTACTGCCAGTGCGGCCATTCTATTGGTTGGTGCGGCGTTGACATTCATGGCCAGGCGTACGCAACAAGGCCGGAGTCAGGAGTCTTCATGATCAGCGAGCATTTCTGCCGTGCGTGCGTCCGGCTCTTTCTGCCGCTTATGCTCAGTGGTTGCGTAATTGCGGCGCCTAATCCGAAGGAGGAACGTATGTGGATGACTGTTGGCGACAAGCGCTTCGCTATTACCCTCGACGATAGTGAGAGCGCGCGTGCACTCGCTCAGTTATTGCCCCTGACCTTGGACATGACCGAGCTCAATGCCAATGAGAAGTATGCGAGCTTGCCGCAGCGGCTGCCAGCCCGTGCGGCGAGACCTGGCACCATCCGCAATGGAGATCTGATGCTATACGGCAACAATACGCTGGTGATGTTCTACGAAACGTTTGAGTCAACCTACGCTTATACCCGCCTGGGGCGAGTCGATAGCTCTGATCAGCTTGTCGAGACTCTAGGGAAGGGGAATGTGTCGGTTCACTTCTCTGTGGACTAGATGGTGCATCGCTAGTCCTGATGCTGATATCAGCCGTGTGCTGCCCTCCTCGACGGGCCGCTTTGGGTCGAAAGCTGCCGGTCGCGATTGACCGCTTCCGACCCAGAGCAGACGTTGGCGGCGAGCAGAAATCTAATACCCCATACCGATGCCCCCTCAGCTGCACCCGCTCAGGTTGAGCAGAGCGATTCATGACCAATGCGATCGCCGCCGGTGTGTTCCTCGTGGAGAAGGGCTACAGCCTGCACGTCCTCATACGTCGCAGCAAGTAGCTAGCACCGCAACAAACTATGCTGGAAATTCACGACCTCAGCCTTCCCCTGTTGAATCACTCCAGTACGCCGAAATCCCCCTCTTGCCCACGCGTAACAAGCTCATGTAACCATTTGGAAAATAGCGCCTTTTACTACCACACAACGTAATAGGCATTCTGAGTAATCAGACAACTGCGCGCGGTCAGCTGGCTCCCAATAACTCGGAGTAATAACAGCGCTTTTCTATATCACTTATCTTTCGAATAAGATACAGCCGGTTACTACGTTGAATTTTAAGAGCTACCTGATGCCGTAAAGAATTCCAACCCCATGACAGCTGTGGAGTCTGAGCCAATTTTTGAGCTATCGCCGCAGAGTTATGCTGTCATTGATATCTTTCTGCTACAGTCTACATGTCGATATCGACACCTCCCTTCGTATTGAGCAGTGAAGCTAGGTTTTAATCATCAAGAGGATGGTAAGAATGATCTATATAGGCGACTCAAAAGTTGATTTAAGAGATCAGGACCTAGTTGCATTCCTTCAAAATGGCTCTACAGGAAATATATATCAATGGCCACTCGCCAAGATTCCAGACTATCAACAGTCCGCGATTAAACCTTTTGATCTAGGTGTTGCGATGGCAGGTGTCGATGTTCCATGGAACATCGTGCAGTACTGGTCATTATTCGATCGAGGCCAAGAAATAAGCAAATTCAAAATTGAGACTGCGGGTTATAAGCAAATAAAAATCAACGCCTCAATTAAGCTATACTTAAAAAAAGGGTTGAGCCAAGGAATACTAGAAAGGATTGAGAAGGCCTTCAACTCCTACACCCTAGGCTCTGGAGATGTAGATGCTTATGCTGAAAATTTTTTGAAAGCCAATCCGGATATTAGTCCTTTTTCATTTGGATGCTCACACAACTATACGATTGAAATTCTAACCGATGAAGTCATTGACAACAATAAAATAGATTGGCTCCGAGCTCATCTCAAGGAGAATCAGAGCCTACGGCAAATAGGGCCGAATGAGCGAAAAAATGGTGAAAGCCGCCCTGTGCGCGGGCCAAATGAACTTGTCTGCCCTCATGATGAAAATCTCCCAATAGACCCAGCCAATCCATGTGACATTAAAAAAGATATTGAGCGAGAAATTGACTCTAGACTTAACAATACTAAATGCGCCGACAATAAAACATCTTCATGGAGAATTGCTCGGACAGATTATGTGCCTGATAGTCGATGGGTTTGGGGATGGCACAGTGTGAAAATAGGCTGTGCTCGTTTCGATCTATACTACCCTCAAACTGAGCTTCGAGACCGAGAACTCCAATTCTGGGTATCGATAACTATACCTGAATCCCTCATCCTTTATGAAAAATCCATTCGTGATTGCGCCCAGCGTTCAGCAGTAGCAACAGTTGTACTAACTATAATTTTCTCTGACTATGCGACTGCGGCTGCAAAATTTATGGCATTGTTTTGGCTCTGCCTGCAGGCAAAATTCATTGATCCAATTGAGTGCATTGCAGCAGATGTGTGGGTAGAAACGGTATACACATCTGATTGGCACTAGGAGCCTCTAGGCACCACTGGTCGGTGCCCCAGCTAATGTGTGGGGGGGGGCGATAATGCCATTCTCGAATTTAGCACACGTATCAACGATATTGACACTCCCGTTTACGATCGCCT
>NZ_BCBH01000044.1:0-36679 GCF_001320525.1 Pseudomonas sp. NBRC 111131
GAACAATGCACCCATCGTTATGGTTTCATCGAAGCTGCCAAAGCTGTTGTGGCGGCTCAGAGTTCTGACCTTCCATAAGTAGATTGACCGCACTCCCGGAGTTTCAAAAATAGCGCCTTCGCGATACGAAGTTCCTCGGGAAATCAGAGCTGAACCACAGTGACCACCAAACTGCGTAGGTCGTGCCACTCCCCATCCAGCGTTCCAATAACAGAGACTCGCAACCACTTGCTCACGATCCTTGATCACCAACCTGCCATGATGGGGTGAAAGTTCTGCCCCGTCTTTGCCTGGCAGTGTCGGCATCATCAAGCGCTCGGGGTACAAATCGTGTTGAAGGTATCCGATACGATCGAAGTCGAGCGGCGCTGAAAGCGGCCATGCTTTGCTTTCGCCGTCAAGGATACTGTTGAAGCCACCGGGAAGCGACAACAAGGTCGACACACCCAAGGGCTCAAGAGCGGAGCTACGAATTCCTGGTCGGTAATGCCAATAATCATCTAGATGTAAAGCCAAGTCCTCATCCGCAATACTGCTGCCAACAGCCTGTGACCATCGAACACAAGAGACCTCTACGCACCGCTCCCTCGATATCACTATAGGAGAGGCGAAAGCGATCAGCTCGCCACCTTCTTCTGCTTTGACCTGCATAAGCATTTCTTGTAAAGACGCTTGAATCAATGCACTGTCGCCCTCAAAGTCTGTCGCCTGAGGAAACCACTGTGGCCGTTGCGGGGTGAGAAAGGCTAATGTCGGATGGATTGGTAATGCCAGCAAAGCTCTATCCACTGCGGATGGCATGGGTATTCCCCAACACTCAGTCGCGACCGCAATAGTTCGGAGATAGGCGGAGATGGAGCGAAGTGCTGTACGCGAAGAAAGGTGCCCTACAAACCCCTCTCCTAGTGGGCGGATGAAGTGCCCGAGGTTTCCTTGGAATGGTGCCTCTGGGTACACAGAGTGGTTTAACGTCCACTCAAACGCCATTTGTTGAAGAAACGGCAGGCCAGTTTGGTATTCAAGATTAATCATTGTAGTTCTGAATATCCGCGGCAAATCAGAACCTTGTACATCCTCAAAATCTTGGGGGATATCGAAGTCGACCGGCACCTCAATTAGGTTCGAATCTCCAAGGGGTTTGCAAACACCTAGACTGTCCAGAAGTAAGTCCGCAAGAATGGATGATCGCTGGATACTTTCGCCAAGTTGCGCAGGCGCCTTGTAACCATTGCTTCTTGCTGCAATCCAGAATATGCAGAGGATCTCGATTACTTCTGCCTCCAGCCGACAGGATTTCAATAGCTGGATCAATGCTGCCTCAGCTTCCGCTGTTGATCTCCCCAAGCACGCGGCCAGCTCTTGCATAGCCCACCATCTGGCAGTTGTAGACGGCCAGCCTAGCCTGGCAATCAGAATTCGAAGCTCGTCCATTAATGCTCCACCGATGTAGAAGTTGTTAATGCCGACGCCCATCGCGGGGGTTCTAGCGGTAGGGTACGGGTGTCGTCAATAACGCAATTGACCATCATCTCGGCGAAAGCGACTGCCTCCGCAATCCGGTTCTGTCGCGCGTAGAAGTAAACCATCAATTCTGAAGGTGCCACACGAGACGTTTCTGGATTGCCAAACATGCTGTAGGTCGTCTCCGCTACAAAATCGTCGCAGCGCCGCGGATAACGTCTTGCGACGAGCTCCAACCTAGACAAGGTTCTCTCCTCAGGTTCAACGAAGCCTGACCATGCGCCGTTCCGGATGTGTGCTTGCACAAGATACTTCCATGCTGAATTTAAGCCACTCAGCTTTCGTCGTGTCTCAAAGGCCAGATCCGACAGCGCAAAAACTCCGCGTCGGCGCCCTTCGTCAGATAGCAGTAAATCGTCGAGGGCAATCAGCAATTGCTGACCTTGACCAGCCTTCTCCCAGTGCTGGTACCAAGCACGAAGAACACGCTCTTGCTCGTGGTAGCTAGAACTGAGGCTATCGAGCAAGTCATCGAGTCTTGCCGGCTCGTACTTTGTGAAATCGTCCGTGTAGGGTTTGCTTTCTGTTTTGCTCCCAACCATTTCTGGTCGCATCAGAGAACCAAGGTCCCAGCCAGCGTGCTGTTCCAACACGGTAAGCCGTTCTACAGCGGTAGTTATGCCTTCTTGGTCAAGCTGTTTGATTGCCTGAGATATTTCAGGGTGGAGTCCGGTTCGCAGCACCGCATCCAAAGGCCAACTGTTTCTGATGCCCTCCATGATGTATTCCTTGAGACTATCCTCAGCCAGCGACCAGTCTCCAGCATGAATGTGCTCTTCGTACTTGATGACCAGTGCTGAAGGCTGCAGCTTAGCTAACAGGCGATCAGCAGAACTAAGAACATGCCTCGTGCCCTTCCCGTCGGTGTAATCCAATACATGATGGACTTGCGGTGCAACGAGGCTGAGTAGGCGGCGCGCGTCGTCCTGGGCAACATCCGCCAAGTAGCGGATAGCGTCCAAGGTGTTGTTGAGGGTGGGGTCTTTCCGATGTGCATAGCCAGTAGTCAACTCCCACGTCTGCTTGCACAACTCACGGGCACTGGAGATTACCCCATGCCGTAGTGCAATCGCGCACAATTCCAGAGGTGTTTGAAGATGAACGCTTGTCTCATGGCGCACTTCTGCATCGAGCACTTGGCGTTGATCCTGAACAAATGCCGCTGCCGCATCGGCATCCATCGTTGTAAGCAGCCCCGCCGCGTAATCTGTACGAAATGATCCACTTTCGAACCAAGCACACCGAGAGGCCTCAGTTAGCGTGGAGTGGGTCAGGGATACATTGATGCCTGATCCGTCCAGAAGTACGCTAACTGTACGAATATCGCACGCGACTTGGTGCAATGCCCTTCGAAAATCCTCAGCTGCAGCAGTCTCATGATAATCTTGCTTCAAAAACTTGAACTCAACGGTCTCAAGCCGCTTGTACAGTTCATGGAAATCTACAAACTGCCCCTCCCACCACAACTGCGCAATCTCATCTGCAACCAGAGCGAGCTCGCTGAGGAATGCAGTAATGTTCGTTCTGTCTTTGAACACTAGGGCCGGGATGAACTCAAAAGCGGTAGCACCGGCCGCGAGCATGCTTAGGCCCAGGTGAACTGAGGAGAAAAACCAGTGGTGGACCAGCCTCGCCAAGTTGTCTTTATGCTCGTAATACTCCCCACTAAGCCATTTGATGGGAATAGGCTTGATCAATAGGCTGGCTGTGCGTGTCCAAGCTACTTCCAAAGTTGCAACCAAAGGCGTCTTGCTCAGGCAATGAAAATCCGTGCGCTCGAGGATACTCGCTCCTGCACCTGCAGCAGCGCGAACACAGGCGTCGCTGACGAGATCCTTGCTGTGGTTGTCCGGAAGAAGGGCTGCCACCTGCATCAACTCGTCCAAATTGGCTTTTTCAACCAAAAGCTGAACCCGCGGCAACCAGACAATGGGAGTGTTTTCCGTTACAAGCCGAGCCAGCGAGTCGGCAGTGGCTCCAATAATGCCAAGCCGTGCGAACATATCTACCAAGAACTTGAACTCGTCTGCGCCGCTGGTGGAGGAATAACGATTAGAGAATCGACTCAATCCTCTGAACCGGCGAAACGCTTCCTCCGCGCATATCTCTGCCTGAACCGGGTCACCCCGGGTTTGCAGCGCCAAGCCGAGCGCCGCAAGATGTAGAACATCCGCTTCGTGCCTAGAAGCAACAGCTTCACGCACTACACTCTCCTCCCCGGTCAGAGCCAAGGTGTAGGAGATTAGGCGCGCGATGTCGTCGCCCTGCATCTGGTACTGACTGCCGCCCACCATGCGATCTTTCAGGTGCGCCAATCTATAAGATTCGGCGAATTGCTTCGTCGTCAAGGCGGCTATCAGTGCATCGGACAACAACATGTCAAAGAGCGACTCCGGGTATCCCTCCTCCAACCGCGACATGATCCAGTCACGTGTGAGGCCGCTGATAAGATTTTGGGGGGCACCTAATCGAGCCTGGACTGTCCAAAGCCAGTTGACACGCAGAGAGTTGGGGGCATCGCTCTCCAGCCAACTCGCCACTATCGGCATTAACTCAGTAATGCGAAGCATGTAGTCCGTAGTCGACCGTACAAAAACGGCCAAGCTTTCGTGAAAGACTTTCAAGCCAGCTGGAGAGGAGTGAAGCAAATGCCCGACTTTAGGGACGTCAGGTTCTGCTGAACCTACTCTACGGGCGATCTCAACAAAGGCGGTTTTAGGCCAAAAAAATGGAAAAGCACAAACTAGCCTCAACGTATCCTTCAGGCTAGGAGGAAGCCGTTCCCACAGCGATGCGTAATAAAATCTCGCATCGCGACCGAGATCTCCTTTTAGCTGGTCTACGTCGCTCTTGGAAAGCATGCCGCCCGCGTGTTCAAGCTCGGCAACGGCGTAGATTACATGCAGCGGATGGCCATTGGTTTTCGTCCGAAGCGCGGATGCGGCTTCTTGTAGTTGTCGCTCAATCTCGTGCTCATCATCAAAACCAGTTGCGAGCCTCCCTTCCTGATACACCTTCCGCAGGTGCGAAAGGACAGCATTCTCAGACATCGCGGGTAGCGTACGCCATTCCTCCTTGGGCACATAAGCGAGCAGATCTGTCGGCAACTGGGCGTCGTCGACGGGCTGGGTACCAACAAGCAGCACCATGTTCTCAGGACAGGGTATTACTTGAGAAAAAAGGTCATCCAGAGGCCGCTTATCTTCAGCGTTGTCGCGCCATACATGATCCAGCCCGTCGAGGACAACAACGAATGGCTTTCCAAGATCCTTGTAGTATGTGGCGCAGGCCTCCAGGATTGAGCGCAGATCACCTCCTCCAAACGATACGTCAGGATGGAATCGCTTCACTTGATCTTCAATCGATTGCACCACCGCATAGCTGTTGACTCGGTCACGCCCTCGCTCAGTGACAGAAAGGAAGTAATGATGCCTAACCGTAGGTATCCCCTGCTCAGCGAGGGCGTCACACAAGGCGCTCAAGTAAGTGCTTTTCCCCCGACCTGGAGGCCCAGTTAGCACCATCGCCTGCCCCGTAGTCGAAACGGCATCACGGAGAAAAGCTTCGTGAAATGTCTCATCGGGGACTTCGTAGCCCTCGGGCACGACGAAGTCTTCTGGTAACGGAGTAGGTGGCGTGGAGCGAAGGATCGCCTGTATTTGCTCTAACTTTATCCAACCGTCCGGAGGCGGAGAATTCAGTCGAGTTGCCCAATTCAGAGCAAGATTTTTAAGAGTGGCAATACCTTCGCCAGTACCGTGCTTACGCAAGCGCGCATCTATCTCGTGTTCAAGGTTGTCGAACCCTTTGTCACTATGTATGACCTGAAGATGACTGAAAAATGCCTCGCACTCCTGCTCGCCCCCCAGAGCAGCGACGATCTGAGAGCGTCTGGGTTCTGGAATTTTGATGAATGCAATCCGACCGTGCTCCAAGCAAGATTCGATTTCTGCGTCTGGACGGCGATTGGTCGTGAGTGAAAGCACGCCAATTCTGGCCGGGTCCAACGCCTGAAAGGCATCAAACCACTTCCGCAACATAGATCGAGCTTTCTCAGTCTTACCGGTTTTCTCCAAAAGCCAGCTCCAACACAGCGGATGGGCATCTGAATCTGGAGTAAACTTGACCTGTTGCAGATCAAACAGGCCGTCGGCGCGCTCCACCACGATGTCATCCAGTCCTTTAGGGGCCACTACCTCCTCATCACATTCAAACTTCACACGAGTGTAGCGAGCTGGGGCATCAAGCCAGTCACAAAGGACCCTGATCCCTTGTCGGGTCTGATAGATGTAGCCTGATGCTGTGATGGCGGTGTTCTTGATACCTTCAGACATGGAGCAACTCACTGGTTTGCCTGGTTATGGTCGGTCACGAGCTAGACATCAGCACTGGCTTATTCTGCTCAACGTGGCGATTTGTTTAAAGTACCTGCTTTTGGCTCCCTGGGCAGCGTGTAAGCCACCCATCTATCCATGGAACCGATGCGACTGATGATGCCCTTGTCCTTAATGATAAGCGAATGCAAAGACGCAACGTGAAGCACGTTGGTCCGCCCTACATTTCCAAGAGTGGCCTAGTACGCGACATTGAGTCTGAGCAATCAGGAGGTGGCATACGAGCGTGACCGTGATGAGCGATTGTCATAAGATAACGCTTTCCCCACGGATGCCGTTAGACACCCATGGGTTCAGCGAGGAGTTATGAAAAATTAATTTCTCCGGCTAGTTCGATTCGATTGAAGACCACCGTGCTTATACCTCTACGCCCCCTGAACTCACGATCATCAGTGGCAAACTCCAAAACCGCCTTAATTGCGCGCTGGAATTCTGATGGATATGAAGTTTTTTCCATTTCCGCGACTTGACCATGCCATTCTTTCCAGGGAGCTAGTATTCTTTCCACACCTTCTTTTGACTGCGAGTCCATAGCCGGCCTTAGCAGATAACCAAACATGACCGCGATCCGATGCTCAAATGTGCCCTGTCCGATTCGACTGCCCGCCAAAAACTCAATCACTTCATTCGCACAAAATGGATCTTTTGAATATCGATTGTAGAGTGCCGGTGCCTCTTGCCTCAGCACTAGAAGCGGTATCATGATCGACTCATCAAGGTAATGATTGGCAGGAATGCTACGAAATATTAATTTAAGCCTTCCAACCAACTGATTAACATCACGAGGTGTGTACTCAAAGCGAGACGCCAAATACGCCATCAGCTCAATGATATGCTCATGATCATACTGTCCATCTCGGCGCGACTTAAAATAACTTTCAATTTCCGGCTCATGCAACCTTACCGAGATATATTCCTTTATGGAAGGCGTCCGCAGATGGTAGTCAACGTCTATAAAGCGCTTTAAATAATGAGCCCCATTGAACGACGAACCATAGACACCCTGAATACTCTTACCTAACTGATCGCGATTCATTGAAATTATGAAAATAATGCGATCGAGATCAAAAAGATGCTTCACACGCTCTAAAGTCTCGATCGCATAGTTAGGTCGACACCTATCAAGCTCATCAATAAATATCACGAGGTTTTTTTGGCCGTCAGGCAACCCCTCCAAAGCGATAGAAAGCTGCTTCTTAAACTGTTCAAGTGATTTCTGTTTAACATTAAATCTATCAACAACATCACCAACAGCGGCTCCGACTACATCGGCCGCCAGCTTCTCAATTTCTTTGTCTATGTCTAGCAGACCAAATGAAGCGGCCTTAGCCGCAGCGACAGCTGTCGACTTAAGTATGCCAGGCACCACCTTCTTCGCTTTACTCCAGGCAGCTTTCGCTTTGGATTCATCTAGCTCAGCTGAAATCCATTTATCCAGCGTTGAAATCAGAGGCAAAAGAGGGTCTTCGGCGAAATCACTCTCCCACGCATTTAAATATAAATTAGCCACATTAATCGTTCGGAGATATTCTGACCAAAGCCTAACGAAGGTTGTTTTTCCCGCACCCCACGGAGCATCCAAGCAAATAACAAGCGGGGCTTGCGCATTAACCAAGAGCGGCGTCAGATTCTCAATCTCCTTTCGCCTTGAAAGCTTGTCCTCTCCGCTCGGCCAACCGCCATCTTCTATGTCTAGCTCTTTATACCTAACAGAAAAATTTTTGTTTGCATCCGTACTACCCTGCTCCATCTCGTCATCCTTAATCATACGAAACTCATAAGTTATGCTCACCCAGGCAAGATAACACCACTTCGATGGCCAGTGGCTACTAGCATCTAGAAAAGGGGCGCGATGCATGAGGTAAGCGGCCACATAGGTGCCGCCAGCAGTACCAGCATTTCGAGTCATCCAAGACGGCGCGCCGCTACCGACGGTAGATGTGCGTGCATTACCCAATCAGATTTGTGTGGGAGGATCTGTTGCGTTACAGCAAGGAGGCCAGTGCATTAGGCATGTCAGGCATCTCATAAGCAGAAGGCGACCTAGGTAGCTAGGCTAAGAAAGGGTGCCATCCATAAGCCGTACCGTCACAGCCAATACACGGGCATAGCTGTCATACCCATATTGAATGGAGCCCACTGCAGGAGCCGAGCTATTCTGGCTGGCGTAACCAGGGTTTACGAGGTCCTTTCAGTTGTAGCTGGTGCCCCCAGGCCCTACGGGCGGAGATATGCGATGAAGGGTCGACGGAAAATAAAGACTGACAGATGGCTTCTAAAGTCGACAATTGAAGACGGCGCACGAGAGATTCTGCTTGCTCGGTCTGAGAAACAAGGAAGATTGCTCGACATTGCCGCGCAAAGCGGCAAAAAAATGGAGCCCGCTGGGCGACTGTGTGGCTGAAAGGCAGGATTCACCTTTAAGGGGTGCAACATGAACAAAACTGAAATAATCGCGTTTTGCCCCATTGCACCATTGGGTTGCTGGAGCCTCGTCCATCGGTGTTTCGTTGGAAGGTGCCAGCAGGCATTAGCACTAGCTACTCATGTGCTTGGATCTCGAACGCTTGCCGTACTCTGGCTATACAAGCCCGCCATCGGACTAGCACATCAAGTACCTTGCAGCATACTGACGACCAGATCGGGCTACGAGCAAGTGAGCACGCTTTTGGGGCGAATTGATCATTGTGTATACCTTTAACGCCTTCAGCCCAGGGCAGACGCGCAATGAGCTGTTCTATGGCGCCGACTCGTCCGGCGGCAGCCTATAGCCTTAACCAAGGGAATCAATGGATTGAGCTCAGTCATTTACAAATTTCAGCAATCGACACGTAGTGCACGTCCGCATCATTACGACATCAAACTCCCACACATGTCACACGCTTGCGGGGTACGTCGAGGTGCTATCTCGGCACGCATGATCCTTCGCGGATCTGGCCAAAGCCGACCGCATCCAGTCAGGCATTTTGCAGTCCATAAGCTGGTTGAATTCCTCAACGCTAAGTGAGTTGGCGATCTTGCTTAACGCCAGTTCAGTCAGCTCTGCTTTGCCAAGGTGCAGCAATGCCGTCAAGGCCACACCTACGTTGGTACCAGCCTGCTGGAGTCGTAACCGAGACACATGACGCAAGCGAACAACCGCGTTGCCTATCTTGATTTCGCGCGTCGATCCACTGGTGTAGTAAGTCGGTAAAACCTGCATCTGGGTGCTCAGACCCAAGCGTCGAACTGCTTCTGCGCCATGGATCTGGATAATCTCACCTTTTGCCTTGGCGACCGCCTCCATGACTGCCAGCGGATTAGCTCGAACCCTTCTGCCCGTGTATTGGCTGTGCTTAGGCCGCATGTAGACGCCGCGAGCAACGCGCTCTAGGAGGCCACTGAGCACCATCCGGGACAAAGCTTTAGCTACCGATGTACGGGAGCCCGCCTGAGCGAATACTGCCCCAACAAAAGGCTTGCCCTTGGGCATGCGCTTGATACGCCTCAATATGCATTCCGCGATAGTCATGCCAACTCCAATCAGGCCAGATGAGTTGTAGCCTTTTCTGAGACACCGAACGGCGAGTGATTATAGAATCCTCTTTGGCCTGAACTCTATCGCTTGCTCGATTGAAATCTCACCCGCTACAAAATCAGCTCCCCCTTTGAGATTAGACACTCTATTTGATCCAAATCAACGAAGTGCTGTTATCGTCAAAAGGAGCGCTCATGCCTCGAGGCAATCTGCTATAGTCGCCCTATAGCCCCGCTTGGTGAATTGCTGTGCGTCGGATTGGATTGATCCTGGTAATGATTGCTAGCCTCGTGCTGCCGACCTTCGGCGGTATGGCTTTCAGCATGCCGGCACAACCTTGCCCGATGCAGAGCGCCGATCATCAGGGCCATGCAACGGCCGATGCTCCGTGCTGCGAGCAAATGGACACGTCTGATGGGGTGGCCAATAAGTCTCCCTGCAAATCCGGCCAGGAATGCAAGACCGGAGGACTTCTCCAGACCAATGTGATCAAGAGCATATCCCCTCTTCCCTCACGCCCCGAAATATTGCTGACACAGTCGGTGATTAAGCGAGAGCCAGCAGGACTCTGGCGCCCTCCTCGTTTCGTCTAATGCAGTGATCATCCCGCGCCTTACAGTCAGGCGCATCGTCGCGGCCACGTTTCGTAGCTGCGACCTCGATCAATCGCATTGGAGGCGAAAGCATGTCCGCTTTCCTTTTTCCACGCCGTGGCTATCTCGGTGTGTTGGCTGCCGCATTCTGGGCAGCTCCCTGGCTTGCCGCGCAGGCGCAGCCCCTAACCTTCGAACGAGCCCAAGCTCTGGCCGAGCAGAGTGCCCCTGAGAACCTCGCGCGCCAGGCGCAGGTGGCTTCGGCACAACAGGCTGTAGGGCCCGCAGACGCCCTGCCCGATCCCAAGCTGATTCTAGGCATCGACAACCTGCCGATCGAAGGCCCTGACCGTTACACACTTAATCGTGACTCCATGACCATGCGCCGCATTGGGCTCATGCAGGAAGTCCCCAACAGTGACAAGCGTCAGGCTCGGCGCCAGGTGGCCGAGGCTTCAGTTGTCCGAGCCGAGGCCGAGCAGCGTGCCATGCAGTTGGAGATCAAGCGCCAGACAGCAGTGAGCTGGCTGGACGTGTACTACGCCGAACGCAGTGTTGGCCTCTTCGATCAACTGGACCGTCAGATCGAGATGCTCCGCTCGACCGTGCAATCGCTGATTGCCGGCGGTAGTGCTCAGCCTGGCGAGCTGTTGCAGGCCGACCAGGAAGCTTTGGCGTTACAAGATCGGCGAGATGAACTGAATCGCGATGTGGCAGTAGCTCGTGCCAAGCTGCGCCGCTGGATAGGCAACGAGGCTGACCAGCCTTTGCAAGGAGGTGTTCCCAATCTGAACCTGGTGGTACCGCACCTGCAGCAACGCATTGCCTCACACCCTGAGTTGCGCGCTGCCTCCGCCCGAGTCGGCGAGGCTAGCGCCGAGCTGAACGAGGCCATCGCCGAGAAGACCCCCGACTGGGGTGTTGAGTTTGCCTACAACAATCGCGACAACCAATTCGGCGATATGGTGATGGTGCAATTTACCTTCGACCTGCCGTTGTTCGTAGGCACACGTCAGGGGCCCAAGATCAACGCCAGACAACAAAGCGTGTCGCAGATGGAAGCCGAGCAGGAAGCATTACTGCGCGCCCATCAGGCTGAGCTGGAAGGCGGTATTGCCGAGCTTGAGCAACTGCGCAGGACCTTGTCACGCACCGAAAAAACCTTGATCCCGCTTGCAAGCAAACGTGCCGATCTCGAACTTGCCGCTTACCAGGCCGGCAACAGCCAGCTGACATCCGTCCTCACCGCCCAGCGCGACCTGATCGAGGCTCAGCTACGGCAGATTGAACAGCAGCGCAAGCTGAGCCAGCTCTCCGCAAGCCTGTACTACGCCTATGTGGAGGGACTGAAATGAAGATATCGGCATTTGGTTTTGCGGTCGCCTTGCTGGCCGTGGGCATTGGCGCGGCGGGCGGTGGCTACTGGCTGGCCCAGCGGCAAGCCAAACACGAGATCCTGCCTAGCTCCGCACCGACGGACGAGCGCAAGGTGCTCTATTGGTACGACCCGATGCAGCCTGAGCAGCGCTTCGATAAGCCGGGCAAGTCACCTTTCATGGATATGGAACTTGTCCCTAAATACGCAGGATCCGAGCAGGATCCGTCTGTCCTGAGCATCCCCGCTCAAGCCGTGCAGAACCTCGGAATGCGAACCTCGATGGTGATCCGAGGTGTACTGCCCTCGGATATCGAGGCGGTGGGTTCCCTGGCCTATAACCAGCGAGAAGTGGCGAACCTCCAGGCCCGCGCCGGCGGATTCGTCGAGCGGGTTTACGGTCGCGCCCCGGGCGATGTGCTGCCTGCCGGAGCCCCCCTGGTCGACCTGCTGATTCCCGAATGGTCCGCCGCGCAGTTGGAGTTCCTGGCGGTACTGCGTACCGCTGACACTCGCTTGATAAGTGCGGCCCAAGAGCGCCTGCGCCTGCTTGGCATGCCTCAAACGTTGATCGAGCAGGTCCGCCGCAGCGGCAGACCACGGGCGGTGCAAACCCTCACCACACCTATCAGCGGCGAGCTCCAAGCCTTGCAGGTACGCGCCGGGATGACCGTCGAAGCCGGGCAGGATCTGGCGTTGATTAACGGGCTATCCAGTGTCTGGCTCGATGCGGCGATACCCGAGGCCATGGCCGGAAGTATCCAGGTCGGGGACGAGATCCGCGCCAACCTGACGGCCTTTCCTGATCGACCGCTGCTGGGCCGCGTCATAGCCTTGCTGCCGAGTGCCGATCCGCAAACACGCACGCTCACGGTACGCAGCGAGCTACCCAACCCTGCCGGTAAGTTGCGCCCCGGCATGTTCGCCGCCGTACGCCTGAACAGTGCCGTCGAACAATCCACGCTTCTTGTGCCGAGTGAAGCCGTGATTCGCACCGGGAAGCGTGCGTTGGTGATGCTGGTAGAAGGCGATGGGCGCTACCGCCCCCTGGAAATAACCTTGGGCCGCGAGGCTGATGGGCGTCTGGAGGTGTTGTCCGGTCTTGAGGAGGGTCAGGCGGTCGTTACCTCCGGCCAGTTCCTCATCGATTCGGAGGCCAGCCTACAGGGTGTCATGGCCAGCCATGCCGAGCAGGACAATAAGAAGGAACTACATGAGGCCCATGGTGTGATTCGTGCTCTGGACGCGGAGTCAGTCACCCTGGAGCACGGGCCCTTCGAGAGCCTGAATATGCCAGGTATGACCATGGCTTTTCCATTGGTCAGCTCAGAAGTAGCTGTGGGACTTAAGCCAGGAGATCACGTACGTATCGGCGCCCGCCAGAAAAACTCCGGCCTGATGATCGAGCAGCTCAGCAAGGAAGGAGACCAGCCATGATCGCACGCCTGATCCACTGGTCTATCGGCAATCGCTTTCTGGTGCTGCTGGCGACCCTGTTCATCACCGCCCTGGGCATCTGGTCGCTGCGCAACACGCCGTTGGATGCACTGCCGGATCTGTCCGACACCCAGGTCATCATCCGCACAAGCTTCCCCGGGCAGGCACCGCAGATTGTCGAGAACCAGGTGACCTACCCGCTGGCCACCACCATGCTCTCGGTGCCGGGGGCGAAGACAGTGCGCGGCTACTCGTTCTTCGGCGACTCCTTCGTTTATGTGCTGTTCGAGGACGATACCGACCTCTACTGGGCACGCTCGCGGGTGCTGGAGTACCTCAACCAGGCGCAGGAACGCCTGCCCGAGGGTGTTACCACCACCCTTGGGCCGGATGCCACCGGCGTGGGCTGGATCTACCAGTACGCCTTGGTCGACCGCAGCGGCCAGCATGATCTTGCCCAGCTGCGGGCACTGCAGGACTGGTTCCTTAAGTACGAACTCAAGGGCCTGCCCAACGTAGCCGAAGTGGCCACCCTCGGCGGCATGGTCAAGCAATACCAAGTGCTGCTCGATCCCCAGAAGCTGGTGGCTTATGGGGTAACTCAGCAGGAGGTCGAAGCGGCGCTGAAGAGCGCCAATCAGGAAACCGGCGGCGCCATCCTGGAGCTGGCAGAGCGCGAGTACATGGTCCGGGCTTCAGGCTATCTAGAGAGCCTGGCGGATTTCCGCAATGTGCCGCTGCGGGCTTCGGCCAGCGGAGTTCCGGTGCTGCTGGGTCAGGTGGCCACCATTCAGCTGGGGCCAGAGATGCGTCGTGGCATTGCCGAGCTGGATGGCCAGGGTGAAGTTGTAGGTGGCGTGGTCATCTTGCGCTCCGGAAAGAATGCCCGCGATACCATCGCCGCGGTGAAGACCAAGCTGGACAGCCTGAAGGGCAGCTTGCCGGCCGGCGTCGAGGTGGTCACCACCTATGACCGTTCGCAATTGATCGACCGCGCCATCGATAACCTCAGCTACAAGCTGCTGGAAGAGTTCGCGGTGGTTGCCCTGGTTTGCCTGATCTTCCTCTGGCACCTGCGCTCGTCGCTGGTCGCGATCATCACCCTACCCCTGGGCATCCTGATGGCCTTCATCGTCATGCGCTACCAGGGCGTCAATGCCAACATCATGTCGCTCGGCGGGATCGCAATCGCCATCGGCGCCATGGTCGATGCCGCCGTGGTGATGATCGAGAACGCGCACAAGCACATCGAGGCCTGGAAGGCTCGACACCCCGGTGAACCGCTTCAGGGCGAGGCGCACTGGCGGGTGATCGGCGAAGCTGCGGCCGAGGTCGGGCCGGCGCTGTTCTTCAGCCTTTTGATCATCACCCTGTCTTTCCTCCCGGTCTTCACCCTGGAGGCCCAGGAGGGTCGCCTGTTTGGCCCGCTGGCATTCACCAAGACCTATGCCATGGCTGCCGCTGCTGGCCTCTCGATCACCTTGGTACCGGTGCTGATGGGCTATTGGATTCGTGGGCATATCCCCAGCGAACAACAGAACCCCTTGAATCGTTGGCTGATCGGTGCATACCGGCCGGTGCTGGAGTGGGTGCTGGCTTGGCCTAAGGTGACCCTAGCGCTGGCCTTGCTAGTGTTTTTGTCCAGTCTCTGGCCCCTCAGCAGACTCGGAGGAGAGTTTCTACCGCCGATGGACGAGGGCGACCTGTTGTACATGCCATCAGCCCTGCCCGGCTTGCCGGCCAGCAAGGCCACCCAGCTGCTGCAGCAAACCAACCGGATGATCCTCACGGTGCCCGAAGTGGCACGGGTATTCGGCAAGGCCGGGCGAGCAGAGACCGCCACCGATCCAGCACCGCTGGAAATGTTCGAGACCACGGTGCAGTTCAAACCACGCGATCAATGGCGCGCGGGGATGACACCCGAAAAGCTGATCGAGGAACTGGATCGCGCGGTAAAAGTTCCGGGGCTGTCCAATATCTGGGTGCCGCCCATCCGCAACCGCATCGACATGCTGGCGACGGGGATCAAGAGCCCCATTGGGGTGAAAGTGTCCGGAACCTCCTTGGTCGACATCGAGCGCATAACGCGCGATATCGAGGCCGTGGCCAAAGAGGTGCCTGGGGTGAGTTCGGCCTTGGCAGAACGCCTTACTGGCGGCCGTTACGTGGACATCCAGATCGATCGACTGGCCGCGGCGCGCTATGGCCTGAGCATCGCCGATGTGCAGGCGGTGGTATCGGGCGCCATCGGCGGCAGCAATATTGGTGAGACGGTTGAAGGACTGGCCCGCTTCCCGATCAACCTGCGCTATCCCAAGGAGTGGCGAGACAGTCCGCAGGCACTACGGCGTATGCCGATCCTCACGCAAGCCGGCCAGCAGATCACCTTGGGCACCGTCGCCCAGGTTAGTCTGACCGAAGGGCCGCCAATGCTGCGCAGCGAGAACGGGCGTCTGTCCGGTTGGGTCTATGTCGATGTCCGTGGGCGCGACCTGGCATCGACCGTGCGCGAGTTGCAGCAACGCGTAGCTGAGCAGGTACAACTCGATGCTGGCATGACCGTCTCCTACTCCGGTCAGTTCGAGTTCCTGGAGCGCGCCAATGCACGGCTGGCCTGGGTGGTACCGGCGACCTTGTTGATCATCTTCGTGCTGCTTTACCTGACCTTCAGCCGCTTCGGTGAGGCCCTACTGATCATGGCAACCCTGCCCTTCGCCCTATCGGGCGGCATCTGGCTGCTCTACTGGTTCGGCTTCAACCTGTCGGTTGCCACTGGGGTCGGCTTTATCGCCTTGGCCGGCGTCTCGGCGGAATTTGGGGTGATCATGCTGCTGTACCTGAAGAATGCCTGGCATGCACGTATGGATGCCGGGCGCAGCGGTGACCCGGCACTACTGGAGGCAATTCGTGAAGGCGCAGTGCTGCGCGTGCGGCCCAAGGTGATGACGGTGGCCGTGATCATCGCCGGCCTGTTGCCAATCCTCTGGGGCGGAGGTGCCGGATCTGAAGTGATGAAGCGCATCGCCGCGCCCATGGTCGGCGGCATGATTACCGCGCCGCTGATGTCCATGTTGGTTTTGCCGGCCGCGTACTGGCTGATGCGAAGGCAGCGTACACAGAAGGTTCGCGCACCGCAGGAGCTATAGCTTTACAAACCCGGGCAAGCCACGCGCCAAGCTGACTCGCCCGGGTAACGCGGCAGGAAGCATTACGGCGATGTAACTTTGACTTCATTTTTATGACAGGTTGAGCGGATATATTTTAATCACCACCTTGAAGGAGTGATTAAACATGAAAAGCCTCAAAGTTATTGCAGCCCTTGCCGCTATGGTTGTTTCCTCTGCCACTCTGGCAGAAGGCGGCGCTGATCGTGTTTATGGTCGGATGATTCAGGCCAATGAGCAGGCCATGCAAGAGTATGCTGCCGCTAACGGAAAGAATCCGCCTGAAGTTATTCATTACCGCTACGGCATGAAACTCGATATCGCCAGGGTCGTGGCCACTACCCCGACGGACTCTAGCTGCGGTGTGATGCCGGCCCAGATGACCTACGAGGACTCCAATGGCGATCTGAATATTCTTGAATACCGGGCAGCCGGGACAGGTTGCCGTAATCAAAACTAGATAAATGACATCGCGCTGACTGAAATGTAATTTCCAAGTCACCCTGACGTTATTTGGCATGTGGAAATATGACCAAGGCGTGCCTGGCTATGCCCGGCGCGCTTGGCACATATATGCGACCACACAATGACAACTGCCAATAACATCAGGAGCATTTATGAATAACAGAACCCTGTTAGGACTTTCTCTGCTCACTCTGAGCGTCAGTACCGGGCAAGCTGCGATGGCCGCCGGCGAGAAAGGCGAGGGATTTATCGAAGGCAGCAGCCTGACCATTCTCAATCGAAATCTCTACTTCAACCGCGATTTCCGTAAAGGCCAGTCCAGCAGCTCGGGTAATGGCTATTCGGAAGAGTGGGCGCATGGCGTGATAGGCAGATTCGAGTCTGGTTTCACCGAGGGCACCATAGGCTTTGGTGTCGATGCCTTTGCCATGCTAGGGCTCAAGCTTGACACCGGCGACGGCCGTTCTGGAGCAGGCGGCTCAGTCGACGTGATGCCTTACAACAGCCTCGGGCAGGCTGAGGACAACTACTCAAAACTGGGGGGCGCGGTGAAAACTCGGTTCATGGATACCGAGATCAAGGTAGGCGACGTCTTTCCTGTCAGCCCTGTCGTCCAATACGGTGATGCGCGGCTTTTACCGGAGAGTTTCCGAGGTATCACCGTGCTCAACAGCAGCGTGGAAGGACTGTCGCTTCAAGGCGGTCGCCTCCACTCGATGAGCCAACCCAATACCAGCAGCATGCGCGACGGCTTCGCTACCTTCTACGCAGGCGAAGTGGACTCGCCATGGATCGCCTATTTCGGTGGTGATTACACGCTTAATGACAACGTCGGCTTTAGTCTCTACACCAGCCGCCTCAAGGATGCCTGGAATCAATATTACGCGGGCACCACGCTGAGCTACCCGCTTGCGGACGATGTCGCCTTGATCGGCGGGCTGAACTACTACAAGGCGGTCGATGAAGGGAAGCAGCTCCTCGGGAGCTTCGATAACAACATCTGGAGCGGCAAGGTCGGCATCCAATTCGGCGCTCACACAGTACTGGTGGGTCTCCAGCGCAACAATGGCGATGATGACTTCGATTACTTGCGCCAATCGGACTCCATCTACCTCGACAACTCCATCCAGTACAGCGACTTCAACTCGCCGAAGGAGAAGTCATGGCAAGTGCGCTACGACCTGGATATGGAGTCTTTCGGTGTGCCTGGGTTGAGCTTCATGACTCGATATGCCCAGGGCTGGGATGCCGACTACAGCAAGGCCAACGAAGTCTATATGCGCCGTGATGACAACGGCGATCCGTTGACCAACCAGAAGCGCTGGGAGCGGGACATCGAGGCCAAGTACGTTGTGCAGACTGGATCACTGAAGGATATGTCTTTCCGTGTTCGCCAAATGACCACTCGCGCGACCGATTACGAGTCGGATCTGGATGAAGTCCGCCTGATTGTCGAGTACCCGCTGGAAGTTCTCTAACCCTGGCAAGCGGGCGGGTTGATTGCCCGCTCGCGCCTTGGTCCTGCTGTCCCCTCGTAGTGCTCCTTTGGTTTGGAGACAGCCCTTGGCGCCCTCGGGCGCCTTTTTTACTTAGGTTAAAGGGCGTATGAAAAAGAGTCGGCCACTACACACAAGCGGCCGTGCTGGCAGGCAGTACTACTGAGCGGGATATTCTGCAACGACCTGATCAGACCCCGCCTTGGTCAAGCCAATGACCTGGTAGGCATGCTGTACGCCATCGACTTCCATACCGGGGGAGCCCGCCGGCATCCCGGGAACAGCGATGCCCACGAGATCATCGCGCTTGGTGAGCTCGATGACCTGAGCCGCCGGCACATGACCTTCGACGAACTTGCCGTCAATCACCGCGGTGTGACAAGACGCCAACCGCGGCGCAACGCCCAGACTTTGCTTCACTGCCGACATGTTGCTTTCGACATGGTCGACGACTTTGAAGCCATTCGCTTCGAGGTGTGAGATCCACTTCTTGCAACATCCGCAATTAGCATCACGATGGACATCAATCGTCAGGGCATCAGCGGCTTGAACTCCAGTTGTGACGGAGAGAGCGGCCAGCAAGGCCAGATATTTAGCTTTCATGCACGTGCTCTTTGCCATCGGCGTGGGTGTGGGTCTTGGGCGAGGCATTCGGAGTTTGCTCGGAATGATGGTCTCCGCCGCTTGGGGCGGCCTCATCCCCGGCATGGTGATCATCGCCACTCATGTCCGAATGGTGACCTGCCTCAGGTGCGGAGCCACCCTCGCTATCAGTAGCCGCGGCATCGTGATGGCCAGGCTCTCCGGCATCACCTGTTCCATGATGGTCTTCGCCACCGCCGCTATTGCCATGATGGCCAGGCTTGTTGTCGCCGTGCTGACCTTCATGATTGTGCATTTGCGTTTCCCCACCACCATGCTGATGGCCGCCACTGGATGCGACGAGTGCTTGGTATTGCTTGGCATCCATCGTCGGCAATTGGTCAATGAAGGCAACCATGCCCCAGATGTACTCATCGCCCATGCTCTTGCCCCACGCAGGCATACCCGTTGCCTTGATGCCATGCTTGATCACCCAGAACGCTGCTGACGGATTGCCATCGACACCGATCTTGGCGAGGTTGGGAGGCGCAGGGTAAAGCGATTGGCTTAGCTCGGTCTCCGCCACACCTGGCGCCAAATGACAGCCGATACACATGGAGTTGTAGTTGCCCGCACCGGCGCGAATAAGAGCTTGATCATCCAGGTTGGGAACCTCGATGTCCTGCGAACGGACTTCGATAGAGCGGTCGCGGGCCATCGTGAGAAACGCATGCACTGCAGGAAAATGGGGATCATCGGCCCCCACGTTGACCACGCCAAAGTAGGCGCCGGCCAGGACAGCTGTGCTACCGACCACGCCGGCCGCCACCAAAGTTTTAATTGTTCTTTTCATGTCAGGTTCTCAAAACCACATCCGGATACCGGCGACAAAACGCGCCTCGTCTACATCACCGCCCTCGTCGCGCACCATGTCTGCCGTGTTGCCATAGGAGCGGCTCCAGGAAACCCCGACATAGGGAGCAAACTGTCTGACAATCTCGTAACGCAGACGCAAGCCGAGCTCGGTATTTGCCAACCCAGACCCCACACCTCGCTCAGGATCGTTCTTGCCGTAGAAGTTCATTTCGGCAGTTGGCTGGAGAATCAGCCGGTTGGTCAGCAGAATGTCGTACTCGCCCTCCAGTCGGGCAGCAGTTTGGCCATTCTCGCCGACGAAGGCCGTGGCTTCGGCCTCAAAGGCGTAAAGCGCCATGCCCTGGATACCGAAGGCAGCCCAAGTCTGCGGCGACTCCGGTTTAAAGTCCTGGCGAACGCCCGCGACGACATCCCACCAAGGGCCGATCGAGCGGCCGTACAGCAGCTGTAATTCAGCGTCCTCGGTAACGCCGTTGGTACGCTCGCCTTCGGAGCGGAACCAGACCCGGTTGATATCACCGCCTACCCAACCCGACGCATCCCAGGCCAGGGTGCTGCCCTCATCTGCGTCTTGGTATTCGAGCTGATCGAGCAGGAAAAAGCTGTTGATGGCGCTGTCATGCACCTTGTGGCCAGGCAGTGGCGGGAAAGCCGCTTGGCGATCAGCATCCGTCAGAACGGGAATCGGCGTACGACTGGTAGTTCTCGGGGCTTCAGCGGAGCCATGGTTCATCTTCGAATGATCCATGCCCTCCATCTGTCCCTGCATGGTGCCGTGTCCCATCTTGCTGTGGTCCATGGCTGGGGCCTTCTCTTGGCTCTGGCTGTGGCCCATCTGGCTATGGTCCATGCTGCCCGATTCGCTCTGCATGGCACCATGATCCATCTTGCTGTGATCCATGCCCTCCATCGGCGCTTTGGCGGAACCGTGGCCCATCTGGCTGTGGTCCATCGACATGGAGCCGTGCCCCATTGCCGAATGATCCATTTCTTCCGCAGCCTGGGTAACGCCGCCGCTGAGTGCACTCAGCGACACGGCCAGCGCTATGAGGGACGGGCGTGAAAACCTAGTGGTCATGGTTCGAACCTGCTTCGGCTTCGGTGCCGCCATGCTTATCCATCATCTTCTCGTGCCCCATATCGTCATGGTTCATACCCTCATGATCCATGGCGCCATGATCCATCTGATGGCCAGCGGCCTTGCCTTTCGATTGATCTGCAGGCTTGTCACTGGCGTCGGGCGCAGCCGACTCGGCAGCATGTTGTTCGTGCTCGCTGTGCCCCTCACCTGCCAACGACGTCGGCGCGTGCAGAACAGCCAAAAGACTGAACATCGCTGCGCTGCCAAACAGGGCATTACGCTTCATAAAAGTACTCATCAGAAATCTCCTTTACTCATCCACACGGACTTCACGGAACATGCCCATTTCCATGTGGAGCAACAGGTGGCAGTGATAGGCCCAACGCCCCAACGCATCGGCGGTCACCCGATAGCTGCGCTTGGAACCTGGCGGCATGTCGATGGTGTGTTTACGCACCAGGAAATTGCCGTTCGCATCCTCCAGATCACTCCACATGCCATGAAGATGGATCGGGTGAGTCATCATGGTGTCGTTGACCAGCGTGATGCGAACACGCTCGCCGTACTTGAGGCGCAGAGGCTCGGCGTCAGAGAACTTGATTCCATCGAAGGACCAGGAGAATTTCTCCATATGCCCGGTGAGGTGCAGCTCGATGGTGCGACTTGGCTCACGCCCGTCCGGATCAGGGAAGGTGCTGCGCAGGTCAGAGTAAGTCAGGACGCGCCGGCCGTTATCACGCAGGCCGATACCTGGGTCGTCCAGCTTGTGCGTCGGCGTCATGGTCTGCATGTCGACCAAAGGATTGTTGGTCTCTGAGGCCGGGTGTGCCTGCATGTTGCCAGCCATGCCAGCCATGCCAGCCATGTTTGAATGATCCATTCCGGCCATCTGGCTGTGATCCATACCAGCCATGCCACCCTGCATGCTGCCATGATCCATTCCCGCCATATTGCCCTGATCCATCCCGGCCATGCTCCCATGATCCATGCCGCCCATGCTGCCGTGGTCCATGCCCATGTCACCCATGGCAATCAGTGGGCGCGGGTCAGGGCTTGGTACCGGTGCACTCAACCCTTCCTGTACCGCAAGGGTGCCGCGCGCATAGCCAGTGCGATCCATGGATTGAGCAAAGACGGTGTAGGCTTGCTCGCTATCGGGCTCGACTATCACGTCGTAGGTCTCGGCTACGGCGACACGGAACTCATCGACGCTGACTGGTTTGACGTGCTGGCCATCGGCCGCGACTACCGTCATCTTCAGGCCGGGGATACGCACATCGAAGTACGTCATGGCCGAGGCATTGATGAAACGCAGACGAATCTTCTCGCCCGGTTTGAATATGCCGGTCCAGTTGCCATCAGGTGCCTGGCCGTTCATCAGGTAGGTGTAGGTGTAGCCACTGACGTCGGCGAGATCAGTCGGGCTCATCTTCATTTCGGCCCACATCTTACGGTCGGCTACGGCGGCGGACCAACCCATCTCGCTTACGTCATCGATGAAGTCACCAACGGTGCGTTTGTGCTGGTTGTAGTAGTCCGACTGTTTCTTGAGCTTGGCCAGTACCCGCGTTGGATTTTCATCCGTCCAGTCGCTCAGCAACACGACGTAATCACGGTCGTAACTGAAGGGCTCGGGCTCCTTAGCATCGATGACCAGCGCACCGTATACGCCGACCTGCTCCTGGAGCCCAGAATGGCTGTGATACCAGTAGGTGCCGTTCTGGTTGACCTTGAACTTGTACTCATACATGCCATCAGGGGCGATGCCATGGAAGCTCAGGCCAGGAACGCCATCCATGTTCGCCGGCAGGATGATGCCGTGCCAATGGATGGAGGTGTCCTCCTTGAGGCGGTTGCGCACGCGCAATGTGACGGTATCGCCTTCGCGCCAACGAAGAATCGGCCCAGGGAGCGAGCCGTTGATGGTCATGGCCGTGCGCGCTGCGCCGGTGATGTTCACCGGGGTTTCACCGATGAATAGGTCGAATTCGTTACCAGTCAGTACGTTGGGCTGGCCGGGGCTGTTCACCGCCCAGACCGGCGTGCGCCACAGGCCAAGTCCGCCGATAATACCGGTGGCTGCCAGGCCTTTGACGAAGGTGCGCCTTGTGGTTTTGCTTTGCATGCCGTTTTGTCCAATCCGTCAAATGAGCCGGTGATGGTGTGCCCGGTCTCGGGTTCATGGCTGCTTCAATGTCGGGTATTTACCCCTCAACTTTCCACGTCGGTGCATTGCACAAGCCTTACCGACGATGAGCAGTATGAAACTGCCATATCCCAACCATCCGGGTGATTACATTTCTGTAAGGTAGATGACTTCAGCAGTTGGTGTGCTCTGCTTGCTCGGTTGGACTGCTGGCTACAGGAGCCTCAACTTTCTGCTGCTGGGCCACCCGGTAGGCCTCCAGAGACGTCTGGCGTGCCTGCTCCATGCGCGCGAAGGTTCGGTCAGCACCACCTTCAGCCATTGCCAAGCTGGAGATGCTCAGAGCAGTAACTACAAGCAGAGCTTTGATCGATTTCATTTTGGGTATTCCTCGTAAGTTAAGTGGTCCCTGCAACTGCAGAGGCCGAGCTTTAGGCTCGATGTCACGTTAACTAAGAGGGCCTGTCAGCAACCTGAGCCGAACATTACAGTTCTGTCAGGTTGCTATTTCTTTCTTGTAGCCCATCCAGAAGGCTCGGTACTGTCTTTCATGCCCTCATAAAGCCTTGCGAATTTCTTGAGAGGGCATGCTCGGCAGCGATGCCTAAGCTACTCAGGGTCATTCGCACCCGCGGATAAGACCACCAACAATTAAGAGAGATTGTCACTATGTCGAATAAATCCAACGTCGCTACCGGTGCCGCTCTGGCTCTCGTGGCCGCCAGCCTGTTTGCTACCCTGCCTGTCCAGGCCGCCCAGGACACCAAAGCAGCTGAAGTGAAGTGCTTCGGCGTCAACGGTTGCAAGGGCCAGAACGACTGCATGACCGCCAAAAATGCCTGCAAAGGCCAGGGAGAATGTAAAGGCCAGGGTTTCAAGCTGATGACTCAGGCCAAGTGCGATGAGGCCGGTGGCAAGACCAGCGAATAATGCCGTTGCGGGGAGTGCCTGCCACTCCCCTGCTGGAGTCTTGAATGAGTAAGCGCAAAACACTGGGTTTCGGTCTTGGCCTTCGCAGTGAGTATTACCAGCAGATTCTTGAACAGCGACCTGCGGTCGACTGGTTTGAGATCATTTCCGAGAATTACCTGGTGGGCGGTGGCAAGGCCCTCTACTTTCTCGATGCGATTGGCGAGCAATACCCGTTGGTGATGCACGGAGTATCGCTGTCGATCGGCGGTTCGCATAACCTGGACATGGGCTACCTACGACAGCTCAAGCAACTGGCGGACCGGGTACAGCCCCAGTGGGTTTCCGACCACTTGTGCTGGAGTCGCGGCAACGCCCATCAACTCCACGACCTGCTGCCGCTGCCGTTTACCCAAGAAAGCCTGCTGCATGTCGCCGCGCGGGTGCGTCTAGTGCAGGATGTTCTGGAACGTCCCATTGTGCTGGAGAACGTTTCTTCTTACGTGCAGTGGAAGACGTCCAGCATGAGCGAATCGCAGTTTCTCTCGGAACTGAGTTTCCTGACCGGTTGCGAATTGCTCCTTGACGTGAACAACGTCTACGTCAGCGCACGAAATCAGGATTTCGACCCATGGCAGTTCATCTTGGAATTGCCGCACGAGCGGATTCGTCAAATTCACCTGGCCGGGCATAGCGATTACGGGCAATACCTCATCGACACCCACGACCAGCCCATCGCTGACCCGGTTTGGGCGCTCTACAGCAAGACTTTGAGCTACTTGGGTCCAACGTCGACGTTGATCGAGCGGGATGATCATTTTCCACCGTTCGAGGATCTGTTATCCGAGTTGGAGCATGCCCGAGCTATCGCCAATGGCGTGATATCGAGGGCAACCCTTTGAGCCTAAGCGCCTTACAGACTGCATTTGAAACTTACCTGACAGATGGTGCCCTGCCCTCCAACGAGCTTTTGGAGCAAGTCCGGGGTTGCACTGCGCTGAGTGCCCTCGAAGGCCTGCGGATCTACCATAACGCCTATCGCTCGCGCCTGCTGGCGGTGCTGCGCGAGGATTTCCCGGCGCTGCAGCAATGGCTGGGAGAAGAGTCGTTCGAGCAACTCGCACTGGCCTATATCGCCGCCTGGCCACCGCGGCATTTCAGCATTCGCTGGCTGGGTGAAAAGCTGCCCGAGTTCATTCGCAGCTACATTGCGGAACCTCAACTTTCACCGATGCGCGAACTCGCGGAGCTGGAGTGGGCTTTTACACTGGCTTTCGATGCTCAGGATGTCGAAGCGCTTTCACTGCAGGCCATCAGTGAGTTTTCGGCTGAAGACTGGGTTTCATTCAGGGTTTCCCTGACTCCATCTGCCAGATGGCTGCGATTGCAGTACAACACCCTGGCGCTGTGGAAGGCTGCCAAGTCTGGGGATCTGCTTCCCGTTGCCACCCAACCAGCCGGGAATCGAGACTGTCTGGTCTGGCGTCATAACCTCGTATGCCATTACCGAAGCCTGGAGCCAGAAGAGGCGTCAGCATTGCGGTTTTTCGTCGAGGGTGGATCGTTCGCCGAACTCTGCGAGTCATTGAGCGCAACACATGGAGAGCAAGCCCCCCTGCAGGCCGCAACTTGGTTGAAATTGTGGGTCAACGAAGGTTTGCTAAAGCTCAGGGCAACTATTCACGAATGACCCGGAACCTATAGGCTAGCGGCTTCTCTTTGGCCACTCCCGAGCGCGTCTATGACACACCGCATCATTCATTTCAAACAGCAAGCCTTGCTGGACCCAGAGACTTACCAGGCGATGCTGGCCGACGGCGTCGGTCATTGGGGGGCGCTTGTAGGAAAAGTCGTCGGAATAGAAGACGAGAAAAGCCACGAGTTCGCCGCATTGAAAAGCCTGTTCAAGCGAAAGCGCTACTCCTATGACACGCTGGAAATGCGCGAGCCAGGCGATCACTCAAACTGGCTTCGCGGCCGAGATGGGGATGAAGGTATTACTAACGAGGTCACCAGTATTCACGGGCTGAAAGAGCTCTCAGAACTGGAGATTTAGTCGGTCGGCAGGCCAGCGCTCAAGCGCTGACCTGGGCCGCATAACCAAGCTCCTGGATCAGCTCGCGGATCGATTCGGCACTTTCTGTGCTCTCTACAGTGACCTTGCCGGCTGCCCGATCCACCTCTACGCGTGCGTCCTGATCCAGCGTCTGGATGGCCTTCGTGATTTTGCTGACACAACTGCCACAACCCATACCCGAAACATTCAGGCTGAACATCTCTCTCACCTCATTTCGTCCGCGGCTCAAGTTACCGCACAGACAGCATCGACCTTGACACGATGGCAAGGTCAAGTGCGCAAACGCAACAGTAAGGCTCAGCCGTTGTTCACAGGCATCAGGATGGGGTTCGATGAACACACCACTACGTGCCTTGCGCCCCTCGTAAGGGCGACATACAGATTCTGAGCGGTCATAAGTTCAGGATGCAGAACAACCGAGACATCCGCCTCGAGCCCCTTGAGAAGTAATGTGCTGCCTACCGAGCGTCTTGCGATGGGGCGGGCAAGGTGTCGATTGCGTTCTCGCGCTTGAATGGCTGCACTCAGAAAGTCGGCTGTACCTCCCGCCACAGCTTGCATAGCGGACCGGCAGCAGTGCAGAACTTCCGGTCGGTACACCCGTGCCCCCGGCTGTTCGGCGAGGGCGTTGAGCACAAGGAGTGCTCGCTGCGGTGTTGGCTCCCCGACGAATGCGACGGCCTCGGCCTCGGCTGGGGTCGGTGGCGTTCGGGCACGTCCTGTGCGCAGAGACTCCACACGCGTTCGCAGGTTTGCTGCACCTACCCCCGTCATCACGCTTGAAGCAAATTCCGCAAGTTGTGCCAGAGCATTGGCACCCTGCAGGTTAAAGTTCCTGGCGAAGTTGACGAGGTCCCTTAGGTCGACGGCTTCGACGGCCATGGCGCCGGGTGTCTGGCTCGTGAGCTGATGGCGACCTTGCACGTTGATGGAGTCCCCGATGATGAGGACGCTGCCCCGAGCGTTGGGTGACTCGGTTCTAGCGGCCACCAGCCGCTGCTGGACTTCGGTCCCGGCGTTGAGCTGCACCCAGCGCACTTCTGCCGGAGCCGTGCGCAGATCCACCGGCTGGCCAACTTGAAGTTGCTGCCGTATGGCGAGTAGCCACTGCCCAAGGTTCTCAGCTCCGGCCAGCCGCCAGCGCCAGGGTATCCTCAGCTCTCCTGCCGCGGGGAACAGGGGCTGCACCTCATTCGCCCAATGCACCAGTCGATTGCCACGAAAGTCGAAGATGGCTTGCATTGGGTCACCGAGCACGCAGGTCGGTAGCACCTGGGCCAAACCTGACACGATGGCGTGCTGGACGACGTTGCAGTCCTGGTATTCGTCGACAAGCAAGCGCGCGTAAGTGGCACGGAGAGGCTGAGCAAGGTGGCCTGCCTGCAGTAACAGCATGGCGGCGTGCCGAATTGCAGGGTAGTCGGTGTTGGGCTGGTGGAGCTGTAAGATCTGTGGGTTATGGCCGCTTCGCGCTGGGAACTTAGCGATGAGGCGCATCGAGAATCCATCAATGGTGGAGACTCGATATGCGGAGTTAGGAACGCCGGCTCGTCTCAGGCGTGCCCGTAAGGCCGCAACGCCTGCGTTCGTGTGCGTTAGTACGAGTATGGGTTTGCTCTGCCTATGCGCGATGAGCGTCTCGGCAATCAATTGCGTTTTTCCACAACCTGCGGGGGCTGTTATGGAGCCACGCTCGATAGCGAAAAGATCGATCTCAAGGGGCACTTGTAAACGTCCAGAGCTGATTCGTGACTGCCATGAAGCCCTGGTCGGCGTTCTGTAGAGACGGGCCGACGATGTCCCTTGCAACCTCCTGATAGGTTGTCAACGACTTGAACCACCCGCTGTTGCGGATACGAGATGCAGCTCCCAAAAGCTCTCGCGTCGCGGGCAAGTAGCCCTGAATAAGTCTTTCAGCTTTGATGTCATGTAGTGTCATACGTCCTTGGGACTTCGTCTGGATGTGCGCATTCATCAGCTCTGCACCCACTATTGTTTCGGCTTTCGCCAGAAGTGCATCGAGTGCTTGGTCACTGAGATGGCGGAAGATCTCGTCCTCCAGAGTGAGACCTGGTCGCCATGTCAGAATTTGTCCGCCTGCGGCCAAGAATGCTTCAGGTAGCCCTGCGGTCGAAGGTTTGTCGGCGTCTACAAAAACCATCACGCGATAGCCTAGGTTCTGAAGTGCCGTTCCGCGGATAAGACTGTTATCGGGACTTCCCCCGCCGGCGTCCACATAAGCGCCACCATGAGCCAGGAATGAGGTACCGCCAAGGCTGCCCCACCATTGGTCAAGGCCACGCGCGAAGCCAACCTCGCTGGCACCCTCGCAAACGATAATGGATTTGGCGAGGAATGCCTCTGGGTCCTTCCGAAGGGTACTTTGTACTTCGTTGGCCTCCCCTGCCGCCATAACGCTGTGGCGTTGAGGCCCAGACCGAACAACGAATAACTGGCTGCCGGACAATTCGCGCAGCGCGACCGGTGAGTGAGTCGTCATGAAGACCTGCAGCGGAGCGGCAGCGTCCTTTGCGCCCAGGGAGTCCAGGAATCGCATGAGCCGATGAGGTTCAAGCCCATATTCCACCTCATCGACAAGAGCAATTGGCGCGGCGCTAGCTGCAGCTCTTTGCAACCCTGCCACTAGCAATCGCGACGAGCCCGTGCCAAGGGAGCGAAGGGGAATGCCTGTGTCGCTGTGCAGCGCGATCGCACCCTCGCCAATCGACACAGAATGTGCGTCAAGGAGTGCTTGTGGCATCGCTCCAACCGAAACCCCAAGATGCTGAGCCGTGCGTTGCACCACCTCAAGCGTCTGAGTTAGATGTCCGACGGCTTGATTGCCAAAGTTCGCTCTTGCTTGCCTCGCGGCGCGCGCAAGTTCGGCACCTAGCTCTGCACGCTCGTCAGTAAGTCGATTGAGCACTGAGCCACGACTCCACGACAAGTTCGAACTCGCAAAGCTGCCGATACGGGCGGGTGCTAGTGCCGCTCGTTCCTTCCAGGGAAGAGTGCGTTCGAGTTGCTGCTGCTCCGCACGCTCAGAAAAAAGTGTCCAGGTAGGTTCCAGATCGGCACCAACTTGCAGAAGCAAGGTGATAACGGTCTCCAGCCCCGCTCGCGGTTCGTCTTCGACTTCTCCCGTTCCTGGATTGAATCCACGCAAGAACTCGCCGTAAACATCGATATCCATCAGCGATACCTGCAAATCGCCAAGCGTCACACTGATGGTGATGGGTGTTTCGACGTTCAGAGCGAAGAAGTCCATGTCGCCGAACGTGCCGCCCCGGCGGGCACCGACGCAAAGGTCAATCGCATCTAGAATGCTGGACTTTCCACTATCGCCAGGACCTATGAGGCAGTTAATTCCTGGGGCCGGCACCCAGTCGAGCGCCTGGATAGATCGGAAGTTGCTGATAATCAGTCTGCGAATGCGGGCCACGGAGAGTCCTCATGGGTTAACGACGACCAGTCTCCTACCCGCAGCGGCAACAGTCCATCGAACGTCACCTCGTCACTATGTGTTGCGACAGATAGGTCGGACCGGAAACTACCGTACGGCATTTTCCGGTCAGATGCGCTTCTGAATAATCACCTGGTCGGTGGTATGGAAGCCTATCCGATGTCCGTTGATTTCAACCTCAGAGCATTGAAGACCACCGACGCCGAGCTGACACTCATCGCCAGCGCAGCAATCAAGGGCGACAGAAGATGCCCCGTCAGCGGGTACAGCAGCCCCGCTGCTAGCGGGATTCCCATCGCGTTGTAGAGGAACGCAAAGGCGAGGTTCTGCCTCATGTTTTTCACGGTTGCCACTGACAGGGTGCGCGCTCGCAGGATGCCCATCAGATCTCCCTTGACCAGCGTCACTTGGGCGCTGTTCATCGCCACATCGGTACCGGTGCCCATGGCGATACCTACGTCAGACCTGGCCAGGGCGGGCGCATCGTTGATGCCGTCACCCGCCATGGCGACACGACGGCCATAGCCCTGCAAATCGGCGACCAGTTTCTCCTTATCCTGCGGTTTGACCTCACCATGCACTTCCTCGATTCCGAGCTGCTTCGCCACGGCTCTTGCTGTGGTGAGGCCATCACCAGTGGCCATGATGACCTTTACGTCTTCGCTTTGAAGCTTGGAGACAGCCTGTTGAGAAGTAGGCTTGATCGGATCGGAAACGGCCAGGAGTCCCGCCAGGCGACCATCAACGGCCAAATAGATGATGCTGATGCCTTCCAGACGCAGTTGCTCGGCGCGATTGCGCAGCGGGGTAATATCGACGCCCGCCTCGTCCATCAGTGCGGTGTTGCCGAGCTGCAGCTGATGGCCATCGACCTGACCGCGCACGCCAATACCCGAGCCCGACTCGAAAGTGTCCGGCTTGACCAGTGCAATGCCTTGACCCCGCGCATGATCGACGATGGCATGAGCCAGCGGGTGCTCACTACCCTGGTCGAGACTGGCAGCCAGGCGCAGCACTTCATTGGAGTCGTAACCGCCTGTCCCTTCCGCACTATGGAATACGGGGCACCCCTCAGTCAGGGTTCCGGTCTTGTCGACGATGAGCGTGTCGATCTTGCATAGATTTTCGATGGCGCTGGCATCGCGGAACAACACACCGCTGCTAGCGGCCTTGCCAGTCGCAACCATGACGGACATCGGGGTTGCCAGACCCAGGGCGCAGGGACACGCAATGATCAGCACCGCCACCGCATTGATCAGGCCAAATACCCAGCCAGATTCCGGCCCGAACAGCCCCCAGCCGAAGAAGGTCAGAATCGCGATCAGGATCACCCCGACCACGAAATACCCCGCAACGGCATCGGCCATACGCTGCATGGGTGCCTTAGAGCGCTGGGCCTTGGCCACCATCAGCACGATCTGCGACAGCATGGTTTCGGCACCGACTTTCTGCGCCTCCATAACTAGGCTGCCGTGGGTGTTTAGGGTGGCACCGATAAGGGCATCCCCTGCCCGTTTGGTCACGGGTAACGGTTCTCCAGTAAGCATCGATTCGTCGACTGCGCTCTCACCCTCCAGCACAGTGCCATCTACAGGAACCTTCTCGCCTGGCCGGACACGCAGATGATCGCCCTGATGGACATGGGTTAGAGGAATGTCCTCTTCTACTCCATCGGGCATGATGCGCCGCGCTGTCTTTGGTGCCAGTCCCAGCAGCGATTTGATAGCTGCGGACGTCTGCGAGCGGGCCTTGAGTTCGAGCATTTGGCCCAACAGCGTGAGTGAGATAATCACCGCGGCTGCTTCAAAATAGACGCCGATACGTCCGTCCTGGGCAAAAGCCGCCGGAAACCACTGCGGAACCAAGGTAGCGGCCACGCTGTAGAGGTAGGCAGCGGCCGTTCCCAAACCGATCAGGGTCCACATGTTGGGGCTGCGGTGCCGGATGGAGTCAATGCCGCGGGCGAAGAACACCCAGCCACCCCATAGCGTCACGGGCGTCGCCAGAGCCAGCTCGACCCAGTTCTGGGTCGTGCCATGAAACAGTTGCAAGGAATGGCCAGCCATCGCCAGCACGGTCACGATGACGGTCAGCGGTAGGGTCCACCAGAATCGCCGAGAGAAGTCCTTCAGCTCCGGGTTTTCCTCCTCTTCCAGCTCCGGGATGACAGGCTCCAGCGTCATGCCACAGATCGGGCAGTTGCCAGGGGTCGGTTGGCGAATCTCTGGATGCATCGGACAGGTATATGCGGCTCCTTCTGGTGCCGATATCGTAGGGTGACTCGTATGCTGATGTGCTTCATGAGACGAGTGGCCCATGTACGAGTGGGGATCAATTTGAAACTTCTGCAGGCATTTGGCACTGCAGAAGCGATAGGTCTTCCCTTCAACGCTCTCGCGGTATGGGCTATCAGATTTCACCTCCATGCCACACACCGGGTCGCGCTGGCTCTCGGAGTGGGCGTGCGAGTTATGTGAATGATCCTGGTCATGATGGCAGGAGGTCTTTTGCATGCGATCTATGTCCTTTCTTCGTCCTTGGAAACAGCGGTGCTGCTGGAGTGGGAGTGCCCGCCGTGATTGTGGCCAAACAGATGCATCAGCGGGCATAGCAGCAGGATGAGGTACGGCAGGGCCTGCGAAAGATGACCGTAATGCTCACGCGCTACATAGAAGATGCCGATTACGGCCAGCATGATCAGCGCAATGCCAATCTTGCTCTTCCAAAAAGGCGGCTCAGTGGTACTGGTGTGATGGGTATGGTCCACGACAATAGCCTCGTTTCAATGGCGGCCGGATCAGTATAGGTGTCTCAGACTGGACGGAGTTGGCGAGTATCAATAAACGTCAGCGTACGGTCACCTTACCGACCATTCCCGACTGATAATGTCCTGGAATATTGCAGGCGAACTCCAGTACGGTGGCGGCGGAGAAGGTCCAGATCAACTCTTCGCGTGCTCCAGGTTCGACAAGAACACTGTTGGGGTCATCGTGTTCCATACCGACCATCTTCATGCCGCCCATGGCATGGCCCATATTGCTCATGTCATGTGCACCTGTAGGGGACAGCGTGCCGTTCTGAAACATCGCGGCCATCTCTTTCTGGTGCGCGGCATGGGATGCCGCTTTGCCAAGATTGAATTCGTGTAGCAGTGCACCGTCATTTTTCAGGACGAAGCGAACTGTCTCGCCTGCTTTGATCTCCATTGCTTTGGGTTCGAAGAAGATGTCCCCCATCCGGACTTCGATGGTGCGATCTACTGCCTGACCGTCTCCCGGTTGCCCAATACTGTCTTTCTTGTGGCCCGGGCTGGCCAGCGCATTGGCAGCACTGAGCAGCAAGCCAAGGGTGGTGATTATGAAAGCGGGTCTGAGTTTCATGGTGTGCCTCTGAGGTGTTGAGGAGGGATGAGTCCCGATGCTAATGAGGTGCAGCTGGCGGTACGCTGACGTGAAAACTACATCGCAGTAAGGTTCGTCAGATCGGTGCTACCCAGCTCGCGGCCAACGGGTAGCACCGATGCCGGACTAACGCAGAGCAAACTCACCGACCATCCCCGCCTGGTAATGCCCAGGCAATGTACAGGCGAAGCTCAAACTGCCCGCCTTAGGGAAGGTCCACACGAACTCTTTGGTTGTGCCGGGCTCGACGAGAACCGCGTTCGGGTCGTCATGCTTGGCTTTGATGACTTCCGGATAGCCTGGAGGGTTGGAGTCTCCCATGCCATAACGCTCATGCCAGACAATGCGCTCGGCCATGCCGGTCGGGGTCAGTGTGCCGTCCTTGAACAAGGACGCCATCTTGCGCTGGTGCTCCAGCTGGGACGCTGCCTGCCCGATGTTGAACTCGTGCATCAACGCGCCCTCGTTCTTCAGAACGAAGCGCACGGTTTCACCTGGCTTCACATCGATCGTTTTCTGGCTGTAGTTGATGTCGTCCATCTTTACCAAGATGGTACGAGTCGCTGGCGTCGCCTGGGCCTGCTGCCCAATGCCATTGCTACTGCCGCCGACCTCGGCAAATGCCGGAAAGGTGGTGCTGATGAACAGAGTGCTGATCAGCAGTTTAAGGGGTAAGCGTTTCATGGTGAGACCTCGAGATGGGTGCTGGAAATCTCATGCTATTCCCCGCTTGCTGCCAGGCCGCTGACCCCAAAACTACAATTGCGTCAGCTGGGAAAAAGCACGGCGCCATAAAGGCGCCGCTAGGCCGAAGGAGCAATCACGAAAGGCCTGTAAGATGGGGGAAATCTTTACTGATGGCATTCCTTGTCGGCCATCATCAGCTTGTGCTCTCGAATCATTTGACCCAGCACGTCGTCTACCAGCTTGTCATGCTTTTCCATCCAGGCCAGATGCTCTTCGGCAGACATGTTTGGCGCGGGATGTTCGTTGTGCAGCTGGCTCATGATGTCTTCGAGCATGTTCATATGCTCCTTCATGTGCACATGCCGCTCGCCGACCGGGGCCTTCTCCGCCTGGATCAGCACGGCTTCTGCTTTGTCGCGCATCTGCTGGATGCGCTCGAATACACGGTCGCTGCCCCCTTCGGCCCAAGCCATGGAAGACAGCAGTAGCGAACCAACCAGAAGCAAAGGTTTCAGCGATTTCATGGGCAGTCTCCATCAGTGCAAACTATGGCCGGCACCTCTGCTTTTGGTCTGTCGAGGGCCGAGAGCACAACCTAGTACTCATGCTTGCACCCTAGACAAGCCACCCTGTCAGTGAGCTGAAGTCAGAATTACATTTTCGTAAGCTTCTGGTTGGGGCCGCGGTTTGCCTGCAAACTCAGGCCACCCGACTTTTGGAGTCTGCACACATGAAACTACTGGTAGCTGAAGACGAACCCAAAACCGGTACGTACCTCCAGCAAGGTCTCACCGAGGCTGGGTTCAATGTCGACCGGGTTATGACCGGTACAGATGCCCTTCAGCATGCACTTAGCGAAGCCTATGACCTGCTAATTCTGGATGTAATGATGCCTGGGCTGGACGGTTGGGAAGTGCTGCGCATGTTGCGCGCAGCAGGAAAAGACGTCCCCGTACTGTTCTTGACGGCACGCGATGGTGTGGAGGACCGCGTTAAAGGGTTGGAGCTAGGTGCGGACGACTACCTAATCAAGCCATTTGCTTTTTCAGAACTTCTGGCCAGGGTCAGAACGCTGCTGCGTAGAGGCAATGGCTCACCCACGCAAACAACGATGAAAATTGCCGATCTGGAAGTCGATCTGATGAAGCGGCGTGCGATCCGTGGCGGGAAAAGAATTGACCTGACCGCGAAGGAGTTTTCACTGCTGGAACTGCTACTGCGCCGGCGCGGCGAGGTGCTCCCGAAGTCGCTGATTGCCTCTCAGGTTTGGGACATGAATTTCGACAGCGACACCAATGTCATTGAGGTTGCGGTACGCCGGCTACGCGCAAAAATCGATGACGATTTCGATCTCAAGCTGATTCATACCGCCCGCGGCATGGGATACATGATGGATGCGCCGGAGTGAATATGAAGCACCTTTCGCTGACAGCACGCATGAGCCTGATGTTCATGTCCGCGGTAATTGCAGTCCTGACGGTAGCAGGGCTGAGTTTCAATATGCTCAGCCAGCACCACTTCAAGATGCTGGATCGGCAGGCCCTGGTGGAGAAACTCGAATCCGCCAAACATATCCTCAACAATGCTCGCGGTGAAGCGAGCCTTTCGGAAGAATTACCGCAGTTGCGAGCCTTGCTGGGAGCCCATCAGGATCTGGCGGCCACTATCCTGGCCAGTGACGGTTCTGTACTGTTCTCCGCCCCCAGAGCAGTCGAAGTACCAGAGCGTTTCAGACGTGAAAATGAGCAGAGCATGTGGGAGTGGCAGAACGGCCAACACATGTACCGCGGCATGACGGCGCAAATCTCGGTAGCCGATCAGGCTGAGCCGCTCACAGCTTTGCTGATTCTTGACGTCACCAATCACACACACTTTTTCGACACGCTGCAACGATGGTTCTGGATTGGATTGGTCATCAGTGCCCTGTTCAGTGCCACGCTCGGCTGGGTGGTTGCTCGCAGCGGCCTTAGGCCTCTGCGGCAAGTCACTCATGTGGCCTCCGGGATGTCCGCTCGCTCGTTACAGGAACGAATCCCTCTCGAACCAGTGCCGCGGGAACTTCAGCAACTGGTTCTATCCTTCAATGCGATGTTGGCTCGGCTAGAGGATGCCTTCGTTAGGCTCTCCAATTTTTCGGCCGACATTGCCCACGAGCTACGCACGCCCGTTAGCAACCTGATGACCCACACCGAGGTCGTGCTGAGCAAGAAACGCGATATCAATGCCTATGAAGAGAATCTCTACTCCAACCTGGAGGACTTGAAGCGCATGTCTCGGATGATTGATGACATGCTTTTCTTGGCCAAGGCTGATAATGGCCTAATCATCCCCGAGCAGGCCAGGATCGAACTGGCTGACGTAGTCTTCAAGCTGTTTGACTACTACCACCTTCTGGCCGAAGAACATGGCATTGAACTATCGCTCACAGGCACAGGCCAAGTGCTGGGAGATCGGCTGATGCTTGATCGTGCACTTTCCAACTTGCTGTCCAATGCACTGCGCTACACGCCGGTGGGACATACAATTTCGGTTTTGATCCGCGAGACAGCGGACTCCACAACCTTCAGCATCGAGAACCCAGGGGACACAATTAGCTCAGAGCATTTAGAGAAGCTCTTCGACCGCTTTTACCGGGTCGACCCCGCTCGGCGGGAGGGAAGCCCGAGCAACGCCGGGCTCGGACTTGCCATCACCCGATCCATCATTGAGGCTCACAAAGGCCGCATCTGGTGCACCTCAGCCGCCGGCCTCACGGGCTTTCACATCGAATTGCCCCATTCCAGATGATGCCGATCTGGCGGTAAGTAGGCTACAGCTAAACCGCTAGCCCAACTTGACAGGGTGGGTGCAACTCGACTGAGCGCAGATTGCATTCGCCATCCAGATAGGTAACGAGCGGTGAGCTGACACCAGATCACCCCATTCGCTCTCGGGTAGTAGTTTATGAAGTTTGAAAACGGCATACCCCACGCTTGCCTCGCCAATCCAATCCAATGCTCGAATGGCTTCCCCCGCTCCAGTAGCGCCTAGAGCCATCAACCATCGAGGCGCATACCGAATCGACACGGTGGTCTTGCCTACCTGAAGCTCCCTAGAGCGTCCGTCGGTTAGAAAGACATAGCGAACTGGAACCTGTGTGCTCAGCCCTAATTTATTCGCGGCACGAGCCCCGTGGTCGACCAGCACTTCACCCAGCGCATTAGCCAGCGAGTGGACAACCTTCTCCGGTGCCGGCGGGCGCACGCCGAACCGAGTTTCGACTGCGGCAACATAAATGCCCCGAGCAACGCGAAACAGCTTTCCACCTTCGACCAGGCGAGAGAGTCCTCGCTGCACAGCATGGCGAGAACCATGATGCAGGAATCTGCTAGGTGTCAGAACCTCACCTTCTGGAAGCTGTTGAATGATGTCCAGGATTTTCTCGGGAAGAGCCTTCATTGTCCTGTCAAACCTCGTGAGTGGCCCTGATCTTGCCCAGTCCCAGTGGACACCCCC
>NZ_BCBH01000045.1:0-36507 GCF_001320525.1 Pseudomonas sp. NBRC 111131
GAGGCGCATTACAAGGGGATTCGAAGGCAGGTCAAGGCTTAATTTCATTTATTTGAAACATTTACGGAAACGACCCCATCAAGGCGGCCCCATCGCCGAGCACAATGAAAGACAAGCCGCTACGAAACCGCCCTGCCCCTACGCCCGATGATTCGCGGCACGCGCCGTGCCACCGCTGGAATCCGCAACACCATGAGTAAGCCAGCGATCCCCGCATAGATTGCCCACTCCCGCAGATCGGAGCGAACGATCCACAAAAAGTGCAGCAACCCCAGCCCGAGAATCACGTACACCAGCTTATGCAGTTTCTTCCAACGCGCCCCCAACTTGCGCTGGCTATAGCGATTGGATGTCACCGCCAAGGCCAACAAGCCAAGGAAGCCCAGCGCGCCCACAATTATGTAGGGACGCTTGCGCAACTCTACGGTCAACTGCCCCCAATCCAACCCGAGGATGAAGAACAGGTAGCAGAGGATATGCATCACGATAAAGGCAAAGCACCACAACCCAAGTTGCCGGCGCACCACGATCCAGCCCGACCACCCCGTCAACCGCTGCAGGGGCGTCATGCTCAGTGTCACCAGCAAAAAAGTGAGCGCGCCCAACCCGACGCGGTCCATCATGATCTTTCCTGGGTCCGGCCCCAGGAGGCCCATCGCAGCCTCGTACAACCACCACACAGGGAACAGGCAACCCACTACAAAGATGGCCAGGCGCAACCAGGGATAGCGCATCAGTAGTTCTTCCGCAGGTCGAGCCCGGTATACAGCGACGCCACCTCATCGGCGTAACCATTGAACATCTGCGTCTGCCGCACGTTGGGGCTGAACAGGCCGCTGGGCAGACGCCGCTCACGTGCCTGGCTCCAGCGTGGGTGGTCGACTTCAGGGTTCACGTTCGCATAGAAACCATACTCATCCGGCGCCAGCCCTTCCCAGGTCGTTTGCGGTTGCTCGGCCACCAAACTGATGCGCACAATCGACTTGATACTCTTGAACCCGTATTTCCAAGGCACCACCAAACGCAGCGGCGCGCCATTCTGGTTGGCCAATTCACGGCCATACATCCCTACCGCCAGGATGGCCAACGGGTGCATCGCCTCATCCAGGCGCAGCCCTTCTCTATACGGCCAGTCGATCAAGGCAAAGCCAGAACGTTGCCCTGGCATGTGCGCCGGGTCCTTCAAGGTCTCGAACCGTACATAACGCGCTTTCGACGTCGGCTCGACCTGTTTGAGCACTTGCGCCAACGGGAAGCCGAGCCACGGTATGACCATCGACCACGCTTCGACGCAGCGCAAGCGGTAGATACGCTCCTCGAGCTGGTAGGGTTTGACGAAGTCTTCCAGGGCATAACGCCCAGGCTTACCGACCTCACCATCGATCACCACAGACCACGGCTCGGTCTTCAGGCTAGCGCCATTGGCCGCCGGGTCGCCTTTGTCAGGCCCGAACTCATAGAAGTTGTTGTAGTGGGTGGCATCCTTGAACGGTGTGATCGCCTCGTCCTTGACGGTGACCGCCTGCCAGCGTGTGGCGGCAAGCTTGTCAGTGAACCAGCCTGGCGCAGCGCCCGCCTCGACATCGGCGTAACGGCTGGCCTCGGCTGCATACCCCAGGGTCGGCAATGCGCCCAGGGCAATCCCGGCCAGGGAGCCACTTAGCAAGGTTCGGCGTGAAAGATAGATGCCTTCGGGTGTGATCTCCGATGCTTTGCAATCGGACGACCTGGGTAGCTTGATGAGCATGGACGGCTCCACAGCACTGGATAACGGATGTACCAGTAAGACTATGGAGCCGGAGGGTTATTCCACCATTAAATCTTTATCACGCTTTGCGTCGACGGCCACGCAGCAGGTACTGGATGGGCCCCGATGCCGCGTAGGCGAGGAAGATCAACAGCAGGATGCGTGGCGGGTCGCTGAATACCACGGCAAACACCAGCACCACCGCCAGGATCGCCACGAACGGCACACGGCCCTTGAGGTCAAGCTCCTTGAAGCTGTTGTACTTGATGTTGCTGACCATCAGCATGCCGGCGGCAGCCACCAGCAGCGCCACCAGGAACGACAGCTTGGAGCCCTGGATGCCATAGTCGCTGAACGCCCACACGGTACCGGCCACGACACCGGCAGCAGCCGGGCTGGCGAGGCCGATGAAATAGCGCTTGTCGGCAGTACCGACCTGGGTGTTGAAGCGCGCCAGGCGCAGCGCAGCACCGGCTACATAGATGAAGGCGACCATCCAGCCGACCTTGCCCATGTCACCCAGCGCCCAGCCGAACGCCAGCAGGGCAGGCGCCACGCCGAAGGCAACCATGTCCGACAGCGAGTCGTACTCGGCACCGAAGGCGCTCTGGGTGTTGGTCATACGGGCAACACGACCGTCAAGGCCGTCAAGCACCATGGCAACGAAGATGGCGATGGCGGCGAAGGCGAAGTACTTGCTCGCCTCGCGTGGGTCGCCTGCGCTCAGGGCGCTCTGCGCGCTCATCGAGCTGATGATGGAGTAGAAACCGGCAAACAGGTTGGCGGTGGTAAACAGGTTGGGCAGCAGGTAGATGCCGCGATGGCGCACCTTGCGCCCTTCGGCGTCATGCCCTTCTTCAACGTGCTCATCGACAGGTAGCAGGCTTTCGGCGTCGGAGGGCTTGTTCGGCTCTTCGGGACGTTCGCTCATGGAGGGTACCTTGCAACAGGATGGAAAATGTTCGACACGGGCCCGCGAAACAGGTTCTGACGGCAGGCCACTGGTCTGCTTTATACCAGAAGCTGACTGCCAGAACGAAAAAACGCGGCCGAAGCCGCGTTTTTCATCTTTCGATAAGACTTAGTTCTTGGTCTTGTCGACGATTTTGTTAGCCGAGATCCACGGCATCATCGAGCGCAGCTGCTCGCCGATGATTTCGATGCCATGAGCGGCGTTGTTGCGGCGCTTGGCGGTCATCGATGGGTAGTTGGTGGCACCTTCGGAGATGAACATCTTCGCGTACTCACCGTCCTGGATGCGCTTCAGAGCGTTGCGCATGGCCTTGCGGGATTCTTCGTTGATGACTTCCGGGCCGGTGACGTACTCACCGTATTCGGCGTTGTTGGAGATCGAGTAGTTCATGTTGGCGATACCGCCTTCGTACATGAGGTCAACGATCAGCTTGAGTTCGTGCAGGCACTCGAAGTAGGCCATTTCTGGCGCGTAGCCTGCTTCGACCAGGGTTTCGAAACCGGCTTTGACCAGTTCGACCGTACCGCCGCACAGAACAGCCTGCTCACCGAACAGGTCGGTTTCGGTCTCGTCCTTGAAGGTGGTTTCGATAATGCCGGTACGGCCGCCACCCACGCCCGAGGCGTAGGACAGGGCGACGTTCTTGGCATTGCCGGAGGCGTCTTGGTAGATAGCGATCAGGTCAGGGATACCACCGCCTTTGACGAACTCGGAGCGAACGGTGTGGCCCGGGGCCTTCGGCGCGATCATGATCACGTCGAGATCGGCACGCGGAACGACCTGGTTGTAATGGATCGCGAAGCCGTGGGAGAAGGCCAGGGTGGCGCCTTTCTTGATGTTCGGCTCGATTTCGTTCTTGTACAGCTGGCCCTGGAACTCGTCCGGGGTCAGGATCATGACCAGGTCGGCAGCAGCGACGGCAGAGGCAACGTCGGTCACTTTCAGGCCATGGGCTTCTGCCTTGGCAACGGTGGCCGAACCTTTACGCAGACCGATGGTGACATCTACACCGGAGTCCTTCAGGTTGCACGCTTGAGCGTGGCCCTGGGAGCCGTAACCGATGATGGCGACTTTCTTACCCTGGATGATGGAAAGGTCGCAGTCTTTATCGTAGAAAACTTTCATGAAAATACCCCTGGTTATATCTCGGCCCCTGCGGAGCCATCGCTAATTTTTGAATTTAGATGCTGAGCACTTTGTCGCCACGGGCAATGCCGGTAACGCCACTGCGCACGGTTTCGAGAATCGATGCGGTGCCGATCGCCTGGATGAAGCTGTCCAGTTTGTCGCTGGTGCCGCTCAGCTGCACGGTATACACGCTGGCGGTCACATCGACGATCTGGCCACGGAAGATATCCGTGGTGCGCTTGATCTCGGCACGCTGGGCACCGGTGGCCTTGACCTTGACCAGCATCAGTTCGCGCTCGATATGAGCGCTTTCCGACAGGTCCACAAGCTTGACCACTTCGACCAGCTTGTTGAGGTTCTTGGTGATCTGTTCGATCACTTCGTCATGGCCAACGGTGGTCAGCGTCAGACGCGACAGGGTCGGGTCTTCGGTCGGTGCCACGGTCAGGCTTTCAATGTTGTAGTTGCGCTGGGAGAACAGGCCGACCACACGGGACAACGCACCGGGTTCGTTTTCCAGCAGCAGGGAAATGATGTGCCGCATATCAGGTACGCTCCGTCTTGCTCAGCCACATATCACGCATCGAGCCATCCTTGATCTGCATCGGATAGACGTGCTCGGTACGGTCAACCGCGATGTCGATGAACACCAGACGGTCCTTCATCGCGAACGCTTCTTCCAGCTTGGGCTTGAGGTCCTTCAGGCTGGTGATGCGGATACCCACATGGCCATAGGCCTCGGCCAGCTTGATGAAGTCAGGCAGCGACTCGACATAAGAGTGCGAGTGACGGCCGTTGTAGGCCATGTCCTGCCACTGACGGACCATGCCCAGCACGCCGTTGTTCAGGTTGACGATCTTGACCGGCAGGCCGTACTGCATGCAGGTGGACAGTTCCTGGATGTTCATCTGGATACTGCCTTCGCCAGTGACACAGGCCACGTCCTGATCCGGGAAGTTGAGCTTGACGCCCATGGCCGCCGGGAAACCGAAGCCCATGGTGCCCAGGCCACCGGAGTTGATCCAGCGGTTAGGCTTGTTGAAGCGGTAATACTGCGCCGCAAACATCTGGTGCTGACCCACGTCTGAGGTAACGAAGGCATCACCCTTGGTCACTTCGCAGAGGGTTTCGATCACGGTCTGTGGCTTGATGACATTGCCGTCGCCCCGGTCATAGGGGAACAGGTCGCCATTGCCACGCCATTCGTCGATCTGCTTCCACCAGGCATCGAGCGCCACCTTGTCAGGCTGCTCGCCGATTTCCTTGAGGATGCCGAGCATTTCGCTGAGCACGCTGTCGACTGGGCCGACGATCGGAACATCGGCCTTGATCATCTTCGAGATCGACGCCGGGTCGATGTCGATGTGGATGATCTTGGCGTTCGGGCAGAACTTGGCCGGGCCGTTGACCACGCGGTCATCGAAGCGCGCACCAACGGCGAAGATCACGTCGGCATTGTGCATGGCCATGTTGGCGGTGAAGCTGCCGTGCATACCGAGCATACCGAGGAACTGGCGGTCGGTGCCCGGGAAGCCACCAAGCCCCATGAGGGTATTGGTCACCGGCAGGTTCAGCGATTTGGCGATCTCGGTCAGGGCTTCGGAGCCACCGCCCAGGATCACGCCACCGCCTGCGTAGACGATTGGACGCTTGGCAGCCAGCAGCATTTCGGCGGCCTTGCGGATCTGGCCGGAGTGGCCGCGCACCGCTGGGCTGTAGGAACGCAGCTTGACCTTCTTCGGATAGACGTACTCGAACTTCTCGGCCGGGTTGGTCATATCTTTTGGAATGTCGACCACGACCGGGCCCGGACGGCCGGATTGCGCCAGGTAGAAGGCTTTTTTCAGAACTTCCGGAATCTCGGTGGCATGTTTGATCATGAAGCTGTGCTTCACGATCGGCCGCGAGATACCGATCATGTCAGTTTCCTGGAAGGCATCGGTACCGACCATGGTGCTAGGCACCTGGCCAGACAGGATGACCATCGGGATCGAGTCCATGTAGGCGGTGGCAATGCCGGTGATGGCGTTGGTTGCGCCCGGGCCGGAGGTTACCAGCACCACGCCGGCCTTGCCGGTAGCGCGAGCGTAGCCGTCCGCCATATGGGTAGCCGCCTGCTCGTGACGAACCAGGATGTGCTCGACTTCCGGTTCCTTGAACAGGGCGTCGTAAACATGCAGGAGAGCACCACCAGGGTACCCGTAGATGTGCTTAACGCCTTCGTCACGCAAAAAGCGGACGACCATCTCAGCGCCAGATAAAAGCTCCACGTTGTTCACCTCTAAAACGCCAGAATACCGCCCACCCGGGCGGGTCTTAATAGGTTTACTGCCAAGCAGAGCATGAGCGAACGTCAGCACTGACTGAGCAAGTATTGGGAGCACCCCAGAGTGTTGCGGGGTTTTCCCACCCAGCGCGAGGTAACGCGTTGCGGGGTGTAACAGGTCGGCGCGGGTGTGCGCCTCATGATCTGCTTAGCGGGTCTGCTTCTGGCAGTCCCTCTACAGCGGAATCTGGATTCTTGTGATTTGGCGGCTACAAGTCAAGAAAAATTATTGCCAATTTTTCCTCAAGATGAATTCTCGCCACCACTAAAAACCTAGTCAGCAGCAGGAATTATAAGATTTCCACAAAAAAGGGCCACAATCTGCGGCCCTTGAAGGAAAAAGAGAGGAAATCAGGCGGAAGGAGCGATCAATTGATCGAACTCTGCTAGCAGGCGGCGTAGCGCGCGACTTTGTTCCGGGCGATCGACGAACACCGTCTCAGCCATGACCAGGATGCCCGACGCATTGGGCAACGGGTGGCCCAGCTCGATAATGAGCTTCATGCGTGGCAGGAAAATCCACTGCAGCCACTGCTCGAAACTCAAGGTGTCCACCGCAAAGGGCACTGTACTGGCCAATGCCTCATCGGTTGGCGCCTCGTCGTCCCACCAGCCCTGCACCTGCAGCTCACGTTCGATCAGCAGCAGGTGGTCGGCGATGTCCAGGATACGTTGCTCGATCATCAGGAGCTGACCCGTGCCTTTTGCCGCGCCAATGCAGCACCTGCGCTGTCACCCTGCTTTTCGCGGGCCTGGGCGATGGTGTTCCACAACTCAGCCTGCAGGTCGGGGCGGCCATTGGCATAAGTCAAAGCACGGCGGGCCAATTGCTCGGCCTGCGCGGCATCACCTTGCGACAGGCGCACCTGGGCAAGGCGGAACAAAACCTGCGGTTCACGCGGGGCGATACGCTGGGCGCGCTCCAGGCTCGACGCAGCGCCGTTGAAGTCACCGCTGCCTTGTTGCGACTGGGCGGTGGTCAACAACGCCAGCACCGGGCCATCAAGCTGTTCGTCGGCCGACAGGCCACCGGAGGATCCGCCGCTGCGCGGGATACCGGTTGGCGCGCTGTTGGTGGCTGGGGCGCTGTTCATCGAGGCGATGTCGAACGGCTCGTCGGCAATTGGATTCGGGTTGGTGGTCATCGGTGCGGAATTGCCCGGCCCGGTGGTGATCGGCGTCGTACTGATCGGCGCGGCACCGTTGCCTGCCGGGAAGGTCTGGATGCCCGCGGCACCCGCCCCTTGCGGGATCATCACGGTCACGCCGGAGTCCTCAGGCAGCGACTGCGCCTGCGAGGTGCCGTTGCTCATGCCAGCCGCCGAGCGGTTGGCCGTAACACGCTCACTGTTGGACACACGCGTGCTCGAGTCCACCACCGGAATGTTGCCACGCGGCACACTGGAGCAACCCTGAAGCACCACCAGTGCCGTCACGGCAGGAAACAGCCACTTATTCAATTCACACCTCATCAATGCAGCCAGTGCTTAATTCATCCAGCCTTTGACCCAGTCCATGACCGATTCTGCCGGATTCTGCTCGCCGCCACAGGTCGCGCCAGCGGGCGGTTCGCTGCCGCGAATATACGGCATCTGCACCGCTCCCGGACAGCTTCCGTCAGAACCGCGGCCACTGTACGGATCGATCCAGGCCTGCACCACGTTGTCCGGTTGCGGCATGTCCAGCGGCAGCGGGTCGGCCTTCTTCATGAAGCTGGTCCACACCTGCAGAGCGCCGGTGGCACCGGTGAACGGGGTCTTGCCATTATCATCGCGGCCCATCCATACCACGGCCAGCAGGTCCTGGCTGAAGCCGGAGAACCAACTGTCACGCGAGTCGTTGCTGGTACCGGTCTTGCCCGCCAGGGTCAGCGAGCTCGGCAACGTGTTGTACACCGAACGCCCCGTACCTTCACGCATCACCCGCTGCATGGCGTTCTGCACCAGATAAATGGAACCCGGGTCGAAGGTCTGCTGGATCTGGAAGGGGTAGCGCTTGAGCGGCTCGCCTTCGGCGGTCAGCACACTGCGGATGCCGCGCATCGGGGTATTGAAGCCGCCGTTGGCGATGGTCTGGTACATGGTCGCCACCTGAATCGGCGACATCCCACCGGCACCCAGCAGCATTGCCGGGAAGGCTGGCCAATCGACTTTCACTCCCAGTCGACCGATCGTCTTGATCACATTCGGCACACCCACCTCCAGGCCGAGCTTGGCCGTCGACAGGTTGTAGGAGTTGGCCAGGCCCTGGTAGAGGTAGATCGTGCCATGCGGGCGACGGTCATAGTTCTGCGGGCGCCACACCTGACCGTCAGCCCCTTTGACCGAGAATGCCTCGTCCTGCACCCACGTGGTCAGCGTGTACTTGCTCGGTTGCTCCAGTGCGGTCAGGTAAACGGCTGGCTTGACCAGCGAGCCAATGGGCCGCACGGCATCGATGGCGCGGTTGAAGCCAGCAAAGCCCGACTGCCGGCTGCCGATCAGGGCCTGCACCTCACCGGTTTCCGGGTTGGTCACGACCATCGCCGACTCGACCGCATCAGCGCCTTTGCGCCCGGCCAGGCGTTTGAAGGTTTCGTTCATCGAGGTTTCGGCCTTCATCTGCAGAATCGGGTCGAAACTGGTGAAGATGCGCAGGCCCTCCTCGGTCAAGTCTTCGTCGCGGTAGTCCTGGCGCAGCTGGCGCTTGACCAGGTCGAGGAAGGCCGGGAACGAGCTGTCGGCCAGGCTGCCACGCGTGGTCACACCCAGCGGCATCTTCTTCGCAGCGTCTACAACGGCCTGGCTGGCCACCCCCTGCTCGGCCACCAGGTCGAGCACCAGGTTGCGGCGGGCCAGGGCGCGCTCCGGATAACGACGCGGGTTGTAGTAGGAAGGCCCCTTGACCATCCCTACCAGCAAGGCGATCTGGTGCAGCTTGAGCTCCGACAGCGGCTGACTGAAGAAGAACTGGCTGGCCAGGCCGAAGCCATGCACGGCGCGCTGACCATCCTGGCCGACAAACACCTCGTTGAGGTAGGCCTCCAGGATTTCGCGCTTGTCGTAATGCATTTCCAGCAATACGGCCATCATCGCTTCAGTCAGCTTGCGGCTCAGGCTGCGCTCGCTGGTCAGGTAGAAGTTCTTTACCAACTGCTGGGTCAGGGTACTGCCCCCCTGGCGCATCGACCCGGCCGAGGTGTTGACCCATATCGCACGGGCGATGGACTTGGGCGACACCCCGAAGTGGCTGTAGAAATCGCGATCTTCGGTGGCCACCAAGGTTTCGAGCAGGTACGGCGGCACCTGGTCGATCTTGATCAGGATGCGGTCTTCAAGGTTCTTCGGGTAGATGCCGCCGATCATCAGCGGCTCCAGGCGGACCACGTCGAGCTTGCCACCGTTGGCGCCCGACAGGCCGGCAACGTAGTCGCCAGAGAAGCGTACCCGCACGAACTGCGCAGGCTCCATGCCCTCGTAGAACTGGAAGCCGCGGGTGTTCAGGTCAACGGTATTGCCGTTGACGGCCGCAGCGCCCGGGCCATTGGCTGCGCTTTCACGCCGATAGCCGAGTGCGTCGAGCTCGGTGAGGAAGTCGCTTTTGCTCAGCTTCTGGCCGACGAACAGCTCCAGCGGCCGGGCATACACCTTGGCTGGGATGGTCCAGCGCTTGCCGGAGAACTTCTCCTGCACGACGGCATCGAGGTAAACCGCGAAGCCGGCGACGATCACCAGGCCGACCAGGCTGAGCTTCAATGCCCAGCCCAGCCAGGCGCGCGAGCGGCCGGTCGGGCGTTTCTGAGGGGTACGGGAATTTCGGGTTCGAGTCATGGCGGCGGATTATACGCACTTTGTAAAGGCTGGGCAGGCGCCCTCTGGCGGTATGCAGGGGCGGCACCATTGACCATAATGGCGCTTTCGAATTCCCTGCCCCCGGAAGGATTTCCCGTGAGCCAAGCCTTGATCAACGCCTTGCAGAACCCTGCCCTCTACCCTCACCCCGTGGACGGGTTCCAGCTCATCGAGACGCACATCTCCTGGGTTCTGCTGACCGGTGAGTACGCCTACAAGATCAAGAAGCCGATGAACTTTGGCTTTCTCGACTTCACCGCGCTGGATCAGCGCGAGCATTTTTGCAACGAAGAGTTGCGGCTTAACCAGCGCCTGACCGAAGGCCTGTACCTGGAAGTCCTGCCGATCACCGGCACAGCTCAAGCACCGCAACTGGGCGGCGACGGCGAAGTGATCGAGTACGCGTTGAAGATGCGCCAATTCCCCCAGGGTCAGATGCTCAGCACCCTGCAAGCCAACGGGGAGCTCAACGCCAGCCACATCGACCAGATGGCGCGGCAGATTGCCGAGTTCCACCTGCAGACGCCCAAGGTTCGCGCGGACCAGCCTCATGGCTCAGCTGAAAGCGTCATGGCCCCGGTGGAGCAGAACTTCGAACAGATCCGTCCCTTCCTCAGCGACAAGGCCGACCTGCAGCAGTTGGACAACCTGCAGGCTTGGGCCCAGAGCAGTTTCGAGCGCCTCAAAGGCCTCTTCGAGGCGCGTAAGGCCAATGGTTTCACCCGCGAATGCCACGGTGACATTCATTTGGGCAACGCCACCTTGATCGATGGCAAAGTGGTGATCTTCGACTGCATCGAGTTCAACGAACCGTTCCGCATGACCGACGTCTGGGCCGACACCGGGTTCCTCGCCATGGACCTGGAAGACCGCGGCCTCAAGTGCCTGGCACGCCGCTTCATCAGCCAGTACCTGGAACTGACCGGCGACTATGAAGGCCTGGAAGTGCTCAATTTCTACAAAGCCTATCGTGCGCTGGTGCGGGCCAAGGTGGCGCTGTTCAGCATGCCGGCCGATGCCGATGGCATCCAGCGCGCCACCACCCTGCGCACCTACCGCAACTATGCCAACCTGGCGGAAAGCTACAGCGCCATCCCTTCGCGCCTGCTGGCCATCACCCAGGGGGTTTCGGCTGTCGGCAAGAGCCACGTGGCCATGCGCCTGGTCGAAGCGCTCGGCGCCGTGAGGGTACGTTCGGATGTAGAGCGCAAGCGCCTGTTCGGTGAACAGCCGCAGGCAGACGTTGGCCAACTGCAGGCCGGCATCTATGGCCAGGATGCCAGTGCTGCCACCTATGAACGCCTGCACCAGCTGGCCGCGACCATTCTGCGCGCCGGGTTCCCGGTGGTGCTCGACGCCACGTACCTCAAGCGCGACCAGCGCCAGGCTGCATCAGGTGTTGCCAGCGAAACCGGCGTGCCGTTACTGATCCTCGACTGCCACGCCCCCGAGGCAGTGATTGCCAGCTGGCTGGCACAGCGCCAGGCGGAAAACGCCGATCCATCGGATGCCACCCTGGAAGTGGTCAAGGCGCAGCAGGCCACCCGTGAGCCACTCGACGAGACCGAACAGCAGCACGCCACCCGGGTTGATACACAAGATGCCAACAACATGAACCAGGTGATCGAGCAGATCCGTCAACGCTTGCCTGGCCTGTAAGCCCGCGGCATTGCCCCTAGCGGGCCTGCACAGGTCACACCTGTGCAGGCCCGCATGCACGGTACCTCCCCGCGCAAACAGGGCATCTCGTCGCCCCCGATGGCAAAAGGCCGCGCATTTTCCATCCCCCGCTACACTCCTCTCTGACCTGCTCGCGATTTATCCCCATGACCCGTTCAGCCATCGCAAGGAGGCTCGATGAACGATGAATTGCAGCACCTGAAGAATCTTGGCAAGACCTCCGCGCAGTGGTTGCATGCGGTCGGCATCCATAGCGCATCGGATTTGCGTCGCCTGGGCGCGGTGGGCGCCTACCAGGCAGTAAAGACACGAGGTTTCCGAGCATCGAAGGTGTTGTTGTACGCGATTGAAGGGGCGCTGCTGGACATGCACTGGAACGATTTACCTGCCGAACGCAAGCAAGCGCTCAATCAACAGCTCGATGCGAAAAGCCCTACGCAAAAAAATATGAAATAAACGCAGAAAGGGGATTGACGTCGAAATGAGAATCGTTATGATTATCGCAACTGGTCGCGAGACTGGTTGGATAAACTGAAAGCCCCTGGTTCGGACTCTCAGATTATCTCCTCATCAGGCTAATCACGGTTATTGACCCGGCTCTTTGCCGGGTCTTTTTTTTACTTGCGTAACTGAGCGCAATAGTCCTGCTCCGGCATCGCCGCTGTATACCAGACGTAATCAGCCATCCCCGGCTCGACCTGTTCCCCTACCTCGGCGAACAACAGCACCTTGCTCTGTCCCTTCGCCCCCAAGTCGGCCAGGTGCAACGGCACGCCCAGGTCTTTGCGCGCATGGTACGCCCCGGTGAACAGCAACGCCGGCTGAGGGGCAGCCAGCAGCCGCTCGGCTATTCGCCGGTCCCGATGCTGCTGAACTGCCAACATGGCTGGCAACTGGCTTTCGGGTAGCAGGCCGCAGTGCCCGGCCCTGACCTGCTCGAGCAAGGCAGCTTTCACCGCAGGCGCGTTCGACTGTACCCCGGCCAGCGGTACCGGCTGTCGATAAGTGGCCCGTACCTCGGCCAATGACAGGTTGGCGGCCAGCAGCGGTACACGGTGGTGCAGCGCTTCGTGCACAATCGGGCCGTACAGTTGCCAGTCCCAGCCATTCTGCCAGCCCAACGCGGTGGGCAGATCCTGCGGCAGCGGCCGCTGCCTTTCGAGGGTATCAACCCGCGCCTGTTGCTCGGGCTGCAACATCTCCAACAGCAGACTGCCTTGCGTGCGCTGGGCCTGCAAGGCACGCAGCAACCACAGTTGCAAGGCATGATGATCGGGGTTGTCATGTTTCTCGCCGACCACCACGCGCGGCACCTCCGCCAGGCGTAAGACCAGTTGCTCAGCGGAGATGACCTCGCCGCTGGCCAGATCGCGGACCTGCCCCAGCTCCACACGGTCACGCCCCTCGCTGCTCTGCCAGGCGGGTAACGGGGGCAAGCTTGCCTGGCAGCCACCCAGCGCCAGCACCAGGCACAGCAGCGAGCCGGACAGCAATGGATGACGCATGAACAATGCCTCCTAGCGGGTGATGATCAGCGGATGGCCGCGCTCCGGGTGCGCCTGCACCAGCACGTCGATGCCAAACACGGCCTTGAGCGCCGCTGGGTTCAGCACCTGCTGCGGTGCAGCAAGAGCATGGCAGCGGCCGTCTTGCAGAAGCAGGATTCGGTCACAGTAGCGCGCCGCAAGGTTCAGGTCATGCAGGATCACCAGCACTGCCGCGCCCTGATCGGCGAAGCTGCGCACCGCCTGCAGGGTGGTGTGCTGGTGCAATGGGTCGAGCATCGAGGTCGGCTCATCGAGCAGCAAGGTAGTCCCCTGCTCCCCCGGCCACAATTGGGCCAGTACCCTGGCCAGGTGAACCCTTTGCCGCTCGCCACCGGACAATGCCAGGTAACTGCGTTCGACCAGGTGCCAGGCGTCAGCGGCGCGCAGCGCGGCTTCGACAACCTCCTGATCACGGTGCTGGCCAGTGCCGTGGGGCAGACGGCCCATGCCGACCACTTCTTCCACCCGAAAGGCGAAGCCCAGGCTGGACACCTGCGGCAGCACCGCCAGGCGTTGCGCCCGTGCCTGGCCCGACCAGTCACCCAACGCCCTGCCCTGCAGGGTCACGCGCCCCTGGCTGGGTAATAGCTCGCCACACAGGGCCGCAAGTAAGCTGCTCTTGCCCGCACCATTGGGCCCCAGCACGCCAAGTACCTCCCCTGGCAGCAGGTCGAGATGAATATCGTGCAGCACCTCGGTGGTACCACGACGCAGATGCAGCCCTTCGACCTTGAGCATCAGCCGCGGCCCCTCACCAGTAGAAACAGGAAAAACGGCGCGCCAATGAAGGCGGTGACGATCCCGATCGGCAACTCTGCCGGCGCCAGGGCAAGCCGCGCCACCAGGTCGGCGAACAGCAACAGTGTACCGCCGGCCAGCAGTGACGCTGGCAGCAGAACCCGGTGATCAGGGCCGGCCAGCAGGCGCACCAGGTGCGGCACTATCAGGCCGACGAAACCGATAAGGCCCGCCGCTGCCACCGCCGCGCCTACGCCCAGCGCCGTACAGAACACCAGTTCGCGCTTGAGCCGCTCCACTTCAACGCCCAGGTGCCGCGCCTCCGACTCGCCAAGAAGCAAGGCGTTGAGCGCTTGGGCCCGACGGGGCAACCACAAGGCTACGCCCGCCACCACCAGCAACAACGGCCACAATCGCTGGTAGCTGGCGCCGTTAAGGCTACCCAGGTTCCAGAAGGTCAATGTGCGCAGCGTGGCGTCATCAGCCAGGTAAGTGAACAACCCCACCGCCGAACCGCCCAGCGCAGTCAATGCGATACCGGCAAGCAGCATGGTGGCAACATTGGTCTGGCCATCGCGACGCCCCAACCGATACACCAGCGCGGTAACGCCCAGCCCGCCGATAAAGGCGCAGACCGACAGCAGGTAGGGCGCGAACCAGTCCGCAATGCCCCCCCACCAGCTGCCACCGACGATCGCCACCGCAGCCCCCAGCGCGGCGCCACTGGCCACGCCCACCAGGCCTGGGTCGGCCAACGGGTTGCGAAACAACCCCTGCATCGCCACGCCCGACAGCGCCAGCACCGCCCCCACGGCCAAGCCCAGCAGGGTACGGGGCAAGCGGATCTGGCCAAGGATCATTTCGGCCTGCTCCAGGCCATCAGCGGCGATGGGCAACCCCAACAGCCGCAAGCCCGCGCGCAGGGTATCGAGCAAAGGCAGGCTGACCGGCCCCAGCGCCAGCGACAGCCATACTGCCAATAGGCACAGCAGGCTCAAGCCCACAAACAACGTACGCGGCTGAATGCGTTGCTTCATTGTGAGAGGCTGACCTTGGCCGCCGGATAAAACGCTGCGGCCAGGCCTTGCAAGGCGACCGGCAAACGAGGGCCAAGGCCGCCCACCAGCAGCGTGGGGTCAAGTGTTACCAGACGCTTGGTGCGGACCGCGCGGGACGCGGCCAGGGCGGGGTTTTCCTTGAGCAGCGCCTGCAAGGCCTGCTCACCGTCCAACGCGCGGTCGGAAAACACCACGACATCCGGGTCCAGCGCCGCCAATGCCTCAGTGGAAAAGTTCTTGTACCCCTGGTGTTCAGCCAGGTTACGGGCCCCGGCCTGGCGCAGCACCCAGTCCCCCGCGGTGCCCTGGCCGGCAATCATGGGTTTCGCGCCAGCGTGGCCGACCAGCAGCAGCACACCGGGTGCCTGGTGGCCTGCCTGGGCCTGCTTGACCTTGTCTTGCAGCGCATCGAGTTGCTGATGATAGTGGGCCGCCAGTTGAGCGGCTTGCTGTTCGGCACCGAGCAATGCCCCCAGGTGCTCGAGGTTTTCATCGACGGCCGCCAGCTCTGCCTTGCTCGAGAACAACTCCACGCGAACCCCGGCGTTGCGAATCTGCGCCAGCACCGGTGGCGGCCCCATTTCTTCGGTACCCACCAGCACATCCGGGCGCAGGCTGAGGATGCCTTCGGCCGACAGTTGCCGTTGATAGCCGATGCTTGGCAACGCCTTCAGCGATTCGGGGTGCTGGCTGGTGGTGTCGACCCCCACCAGGCGTGGCTCCCCGCCCAGCGCGCTGATCCACTCGCTCAAGGCGCCACCGGCACTGACCCAGCGCTGTGGCAGGTCGGCGGCCAGCGCCTGGGTGGAAGCAACGAGGGCTGCACACAAGGCGAGCACGGCAGTAGGACGGCGCATCATCGGATTCCTTCTGAAGGCTGGCCGCAAGCCTTGTGGCCAGCGGCGGAACTGCGCACCATAGACGCTCGGCGCAGCCAATGCGGGCAATTTGATAATTATTCGCATTGACGCGTCAAGCCATCCTGTTGTTTCACGAGTCAGCTGAGTTATGCACTTTCTTTGTCCTTCCGCGGCGCTGGCCGAGGGCCACAGCCGCGCCTTCAGCGTAGACGGCGTCGAACTGTTCGGCGTGCGTCGCCAGGGCCAGGTGCACCTTTATCGCAACCGCTGCCCGCACCGGGGCATCCCCCTGCACTGGGCGGCGGACGCCTTTCTCGACGACAGCGCCAGCCTTATCCATTGCGCGCATCATGGGGCTCTATTTTTGATCGAAAGCGGCGAGTGCGTTGCCGGCCCCTGCGAAGGCGAGGCACTGCAGGCCCTGACATGCCTGGAGGACAGCCAGGGCATCTGGCTCAAGGACCCAGCAGCACCGGAAGCGGACGGTCGATGACGATCTGCTCGGCATCCAGCCGTGCGCCGTATGCCAGCACCTCTACCCCGTCTGCCACAGCGGCACGCAGCGCGGTCGCGTAGGCCGCGTCAATTTCTTCGGCCGGGCGCACCGCCTCGATACCCGTAAGGTTCACGCAGTACAGCTGCACCGCACGGACGCCCCGACGGGCCAGGGCCGCCAACTCACGCAGGTGCTTCGCGCCACGCTGGGTCACCGCGTCCGGAAAGGCGGCCACGGCCGTATCCGGATAGCCCAGGGTCACGCTTTTGACTTCGACATAAGCCGGCCCGTCAGCGAACTCCAGGCGAAAATCGATACGGCTGCTTTCCTCGCCGTAGGCCACTTCACGCTTGAGGGCAGTGAAGCCAGCCAGCTCGCGGATCACCCCGGCACGCAATGCTTCTTCGACCAGCGCATTGGCCCGTCCAGTATTGATGCAGGCCAGGCGGCCCTGGGGTGTTTCGCTGATTTCCCAGGTGCCAGGCAGCTTGCGCTTAGGGTCGTTGGAACGGCTGAACCAGACCTGCCCACCCTCGCGCATGCAGTTGAGCATCGACCCTGTATTGGGGCAGTGAATGGTCAGTTGCTCGCCACTGGCCAGTTCGACGTCGGCCAGAAAGCGCTTGTAGCGGCGCAGCAGCCGCCCTTGTTCGAGCAGAGGAAAGAACACCATCAGCCTCGCCAGCTCTGCAGGCCACGGGCGATGCGCTGTACTGCCTCTTCCAGGCGCGGCAGGCTCTGGGTGTAGGCAAAGCGCACATGATGACCCGCCAGATGGCGACCAAAATCCAGGCCAGGGGTGAAGGCCAGGTGCTCGGTTTCCAGAAAGTGCTGACAGAATGCAAAGGCATCACCGCCAAAGGCACTGATGTCAGCATATAAATAGAATGCGCCCTGCGGTTCCACCGCGATGCGGAAGCCCAGCTCACGCAACGCCGGCAGCAGGTAATCCCGACGGCGCGCAAACTCGGCGCGGCGTTGTTCGAAAATGGCCAGGGTGCCTGGCTCGAAACAGGCCAGGGCGGCATGTTGAGCCATGCTCGGGGCACTGATATAGAGGTTCTGCGCCAGCTTCTCCAGGTCGGCCACGGCCTCGGGTGGCGCCACCAACCAACCGAGCCGCCAACCCGTCATGCCGAAATACTTGGAAAAACTATTAAGAACGAACGCCGAGTCATCCACCTCCAGCACGCTGGGTGCGTCCATACCGTAGGTCAGCCCGTGGTAGATCTCATCCACCACCAGGTGGCCGTTGCGCTCCCGCGTAGCCTTGGACAGGCTGGCCAAATCATCGCGGCTGAGCACCGTGCCGGTCGGGTTGGCCGGTGAGGCGACCAGGGCTCCGACAGTGTCCTGATCCCAGTGGCGATCAACCAGTTCGGCGGTCAGTTGGTAGCTCACCTCAGGGCCCACCGGGACCAGCTGTGCCCCACCTTCGACCAGGCGCAGGAAATGGCGGTTGCACGGGTAGCCTGGGTCCGCCAGCAACCAGTGCTTGCCCGGGTCTACCAGCAGGCTGGTGGCCAGCAGCAGTGCCCCGGAGCCGCCTGGCGTGATGAGGATGCGTCCAGGGTCGACCGTTACGCCATACCGCTGGGCATAGAACCCTGCGATTGCCTCGCGCAACGCAGGCAAGCCACGCGCTGCCGTATATCGGGTATGCCCGGCCGTCAGCGCGGCCTGGCCTGCCTCGACAATCGGCGCGGCGGTGGTGAAGTCCGGTTCGCCGATTTCCAGGTGGATCACGTCGTGGCCGGCCGCCTGCAGCTCGTTGGCACGCGCCAGCAACGCCATGACGTGGAAGGGTTCGATGGCGCGGCTTCGCGCACTGTAGGGGTGGGCCATGACCTTCTCTCAATTGGGTCTAAACTGTTGATTCTACCTTTGCACGGCAGCGAACGTGTGCTTGATGGCGCTGTCAACACCTAGGATCGGGCGGGGTAGCGCACCCCCGATCTATCTGGTAAGTTCGGCGGCTCGCAGTCGCAGGGCCGGCGGGTGCCGGAGATGGAGCAGCCTGCGCATAGGATCAGATGAGTGAGAGGCGGTCTATTCATGTCCACCCTAGAAAAGCAAAAATCCAGTCAAAAGCTTTTTGGCGTCGACCCTTACAAGGAAACCAAGGGTGAGGAATACATGGGTGCCCCCATGCGAGCCCACTTCAGCAACATCCTGAACGCCTGGAAGAAAGAGCTCATGGAGGGGGTCGACAAAACTGTAGACCACATGAAGGAAGAAGCGGCCAACTTCGCCGACCCGGCGGACCGTGCAAGCCAGGAAGAAGAGTTCGCGCTGGAACTGCGCAGCCGCGATCGCGAGCGCAAGCTGATCAAGAAAATTGATAAAACCTTGCAGCTTATCCAGGACGAAGAGTACGGCTGGTGCGAATCCTGCGGCATCGAAATCGGCCTGCGCCGCCTGGAAGCCCGCCCGACTGCGGACCTGTGCTTCGACTGCAAGGAACTTGCGGAGAAAAAGGAAAAGACGGTCGGCAAAGGCTGATCTTTCTCCCATCCGAACGGGGCGCATCTGCGCCCCGTTTCATTTGTGACCCAGCACGATCCCATGAACAACACCTCCTACATCGGGCGCTTCGCCCCCACACCCAGCGGCTTCCTGCATTTCGGCTCGTTGGTCGCAGCCCTCGCCTCCTGGCTCGACGCTCGCGCGGTCAATGGCCGCTGGCTGCTGCGCATGGAAGACACCGACCCGCCTCGGGAAATGCCCGGCGCCCGCGACGCGATCCTGCAAACACTGGAACGGTACGGGCTGGAGTGGGATGGCGAGGTGGTGTACCAGAGCCAACGTCACGGCGCGTACGCGGCGGTGGTGGACCGCCTGTTCAACCTGGGCCTGGCCTATGCCTGTACCTGCTCGCGCAAGCAACTCGAGGGCTACGATGGCATCTATCCGGGCTTTTGCCGCAATGCCGGGCACGCGCGCGAAGGCGCGGCGATCCGCTTGCGGGTGCCCGAACTGATCTACCGCTTCAAAGACCGGGTGCAAGGTGACTTCCAGCAGCACCTGGGCCGTGAGGTGGGAGACTTCGTCATCCAGCGCCGGGACGGGCTTTACGCCTATCAACTGGCCGTGGTGCTGGACGATGCCTGGCAGGGTGTTACCGATATCGTGCGCGGTGCGGATTTGCTCGACAATACGCCACGCCAGTTGTACCTGCAGGAACTGCTGGGTTTCGCCCAGCCGCGTTACTTGCATATTCCACTGATCGTTCAGCCCGATGGCCACAAGCTGGGCAAGTCGTACCGCTCGCCACCGCTCGAGGCAGACCAGGCAACGCCGTTGCTGTTGCGGGCATTGCGGGCGCTGGGCCAGGAAACTGACCCTGGATTAGAGAAAGCGACACCGGCTCAAGTGCTGGCCGTAGCGCGGCAGCAGTGGCGACCGCAGGCGATCGCACAGCGCACCACAGTGCCTGAGGCTGATTTGTACTGAGGCAGCATTGGCCCAAAAACAAAAGCCCAATAATTTCAAGCCCTTGGCGAACCCTACCGATTCCCGCTAGCATCGCCCCAGCCATTTGCGCCAATAATAAGTCCAAGCCCGCAGCGCCCAACCATCGAGGCCAGCATGTACATCTATCGTTTGGTCCTGCTTCTGGTCGTGGGGATCTACCTGTTCTCCCCGGCCATCATGGACTGGTGGATCGAACCGACCGGAGCCTGGTACCGCCCCTACCTGCTCTGGCTGATCCTGATCGTCGTCACCTTCATCCTGCAGAGCCAACGAGATGCCGATGAGCTTTAGCCTCACCCAGATGATCCTGATCAGCGCCGGGTACCTCATGGTCCTGTTCGGCGTGGCCTGGATCAGCGAACGTGGGCTGATACCCCGCTCGATCATTCGCCACCCCCTGACCTATACCCTGTCGCTCGGGGTCTATGCCAGTGCGTGGGCCTTCTATGGCTCTGTGGGCCTGGCGTATCAATATGGGTATGGGTTCCTGGCCTGTTACCTGGGGGTGTCCGGGGCCTTCCTGCTGGCGCCGGTATTGCTGTACCCGATCCTCAAGATCACCCGCACCTACCAGCTTTCGTCGCTGGCCGACCTGCTGGCCTTTCGCTTTCGCAGTACCTGGGCGGGCGCACTGACCACCATTTTCATGCTGATTGGTGTGCTGCCCCTGCTGGCCTTGCAGATCCAGGCAGTCGCCGACTCGATCAGCATTCTCACCGGCGAACCGGTCAAGGCCCGGGTGGCGTTCGCCTTCTGTACGCTGATCATCCTGTTCACCATCTTCTTCGGTTCGCGCCATATCGCCACCCGCGAAAAGCATGAAGGCCTGGTCTTCGCCATCGCCTTCGAGTCGGTCATCAAGCTGCTGGCTCTGGGTGGCATCGGTCTGTATGCCCTGTATGGGGTGTTTGGCGGCCCCCACGGGCTGGAAGTGTGGCTGCTGCAGAACCAGACCGCCCTGGCCGCGCTGCACACGCCACTGCAGGAAGGCCCCTGGCGCACCTTACTGCTGGTGTTTTTCGCCTCGGCCATCGTCATGCCGCACATGTACCACATGGCCTTCACCGAAAACCTCAACCCACGCTCGCTGGTCAGTGCCAGCTGGGGCCTGCCGTTGTTCCTGCTGCTCATGAGCCTTGCCGTGCCGCTGGTGCTGTGGGCAGGCCTGCGCTTGGGCGCCAGCACCAACCCTGAATACTTCACCCTGGGCCTGGGCATTGCCGCCAACAACCAGGCACTGGCACTGCTGGCCTACATCGGCGGGCTTTCCGCCGCCAGCGGGCTGATCATCGTTACCACCCTGGCGCTGTCGGGCATGGCCCTCAACCACCTGGTGCTACCGCTGTATCAGCCACCGGCCGAAGGCAACATCTACCGCTGGCTGAAATGGACCCGGCGCGCACTGATCGTGGCCATCATTACCGCCGGTTTCATGTTCTACCTCACCCAAAGCAACCACCAGAGCCTGGCCAACCTGGGCATCGTCGCCTTCGTCGCGACCTTGCAGTTCTTGCCCGGGGTCCTGTCGGTGCTGTATTGGCCCACGGCCAACCGCCGCGGCTTCATCGCAGGCCTGCTGGCCGGGACCGCAGTGTGGATGGTCACCATGCTGCTGCCCCTGCTGGGCAACCTGCAAGGCTTCTATATTCCGCTGCTGGACATGATCTATGTGCTCGACGACACCAGCTGGCACATGGCAGCCATTGCCTCGCTGGCAGCCAACGTCCTGCTGTTCACCCTGATTTCGTTGTTCACCAACGCCAGCAGCGAAGAAGTCAGCGCCGCCGAGGCCTGCGCGGTGGACAACGTGCGTCGCCCGCAACGGCGCGAGCTGCATGCCGCCTCGCCCCAGGAGTTCGCCACTCAGTTGGCCAAACCCTTGGGCGCCAAGGCCGCGCAGAAAGAAGTCGAACAGGCCCTGCGTGATCTCTACCTACCCTTCGACGAGCGTCGCCCGTATGCCTTGCGCCGCCTGCGCGACCGCATCGAAGCCAACCTTTCGGGGCTGATGGGGCCGAGCGTGGCCCAGGACATGGTGGAAACCTTCCTGCCCTACAAGTCCGGTAACGAAAACTACGTTACCGAAGACATCCACTTCATCGAAAGCCGCCTGGAAGACTACCACTCGCGCCTGACCGGCCTGGCCGCCGAGCTCGATGCCTTGCGCCGTTACCACCGCCAGACGCTGCAGGAGCTGCCCATGGGCGTCTGCTCCCTGGCCAAGGACCAGGAAATCCTGATGTGGAACAAGGCCATGGAAGAGCTGACCGGCATCGCCGCCAAGCATGTGGTCGGCTCACGCCTGGTGACCATCAGCGAACCCTGGCGCAGCCTGCTGCAAGGGTTCATCAACGTGCCCGACGAACACCTGCACAAGCAACGCCTGGCCCTGGACGGCCAACCACGCTGGCTGAACCTGCACAAGGCCGCTATCGACGAGCCACTGGCACCAGGTAACAGTGGCCTGGTGCTGCTGGTCGAAGACCTCACCGAAACCCAGGCCCTGGAAGACAAACTGGTGCACTCCGAGCGCCTGGCCAGCATCGGCCGGCTTGCGGCGGGCGTGGCCCATGAGATCGGCAACCCGATCACCGGCATCGCCTGCCTGGCGCAGAACCTGCGCGAGGAACGTGAAGGGGATGGCGAAATCACCGAACTGTCCAGCCAGATCCTCGAGCAGACCAAGCGCGTGTCGCGCATCGTCCAGTCGTTGATGAGCTTCGCCCACGCCGGCGGCAGCCACCAGAACAGTGAAGAGCCCGTCTGCCTGGCCGAAGTGGCACAGGATGCCATCGGTCTGTTGGCGTTGAACCGGCGCAATTTCGAAGTACAGTTCTTCAACCTATGCGACCCGGAACATTGGGCCGAGGGCGACCCGCAGCGCCTCGCCCAGGTGCTGATCAACCTGCTCTCCAACGCCCGCGACGCCTCCCCACCCGGCAGTGCCGTGCGAGTGCGCAGCGAAGTGAACGAGCATACCGTCGACCTGATCGTCGAGGACGAGGGCAGCGGGATACCCAAGAGCATCATGGACCGCCTGTTCGAACCGTTCTTCACCACCAAGGACCCAGGCGAAGGCACCGGACTGGGCCTCGCTCTGGTCTATTCCATCGTGGAAGAGCATTATGGGCAAATCACCATCGACAGCCCGGCCGACATCGAACGGCAACGTGGCACACGGATCCGCGTGACCCTGCCCCGGCATGTCGTAGCGACGTCCCCTGAAATTCGAGACCGTCGAGAGAATTGAATCAATGCCGCATATTCTGATCGTCGAAGACGAAACCATCATCCGCTCGGCCTTGCGACGTTTGCTTGAGCGGAACCAGTACCAGGTCAGCGAAGCCGGCTCGGTGCAGGAAGCCCAGGAACGCTTCAGCATTGCCACCTTCGACCTGATCGTCAGCGACCTGCGCCTGCCCGGCGCACCGGGCACTGAACTGATCAAGCTGGGCCAAGGCACCCCGGTGCTGATCATGACCAGCTACGCCAGCCTGCGTTCGGCGGTGGACTCCATGAAAATGGGCGCAGTGGACTACATTGCCAAGCCCTTCGACCACGACGAGATGCTTCAGGCGGTGGCGCGTATCCTGCGTGATCGGCAGAACGCCCCGGCGCCTGCCACGGTCGCCGAGCCTCGCGCCAACGGCAAGCCAGCAGCCGACAAAGGCACACCGGCGTCTGCCAATGGCGAGATCGGCATCATCGGTTCGTGCCCGCCGATGCAGGACATGTACAGCAAGATTCGCAAGGTGGCGCCTACCGACTCCAACGTCCTCATCCAGGGTGAGTCCGGTACCGGCAAGGAACTGGTCGCCCGCGCGCTTCACAACCTGTCACGCCGGGCCAAGGCACCGATGATCTCGGTGAACTGCGCGGCCATCCCCGAAACCCTGATCGAGTCGGAACTGTTCGGCCATGAGAAAGGCGCGTTCACCGGCGCCAGCGCCGGGCGCGCCGGCCTGGTGGAGGCCGCGGATGGCGGCACGCTGTTCCTCGACGAAATCGGCGAGCTGCCCCTTGAGGCTCAGGCCCGGCTGTTGCGCGTGCTGCAGGAAGGTGAAATCCGCCGGGTGGGTTCAGTGCAGTCGCAAAAGGTCGACGTGCGCCTGATCGCCGCGACCCACCGTGACCTGAAAAACCTGGCCAAGGCCGGGCAGTTCCGCGAAGACCTTTATTACCGCCTGCATGTCATCGCCCTGAAGTTGCCAGCCCTGCGTGAGCGCGGCAGCGACGTCAACGAGATCGCCAATGCGTTTCTGGCCCGCCAGAGTGCCCGCATTGGTCGTGACGATCTGCACTTCTCCGCGGAGGCTGAGCAAGCCATCCGCCATTACAGCTGGCCAGGTAACGTGCGGGAACTGGAGAACGCTGTGGAGCGTGCAGTGATTCTCAGCGAGAGCGCAGAAATTTCCGCCGAACTGCTGGGCATCGATATTGAGCTGAGCGATCTGGAAGACGACGACATCCTCGACAGCACACTGGCACTGGCCAGCGCCAATAATGCCAGCCATGAGCCCACTGAGGACCTGTCGCTGGAGGATTACTTCCAGCACTTCGTGCTTGAGCACCAGGACCACATGACCGAAACCGAGCTGGCCCGCAAGCTGGGTGTCAGCCGCAAGTGCCTGTGGGAACGGCGTCAGCGCCTGGGCATCCCGCGGCGCAAGAGCAACGCGACCAGCGAGTGACCCCTGCCGGGCCTCGCTGCGGATAAACCCGCTTCCACAGGTACACCACTGCCCCCGAAAACGGTGGCAGACCTGTGGAGGCGGGTTTACTTGCGCAAGGGCCCAGGACTCTGGCCCCGAGGTAACACACCAGTTTGCGCAGCAATCTGTTACCCACCCCTCGCTGCCGTAACAGTTCCGAGGCATACGGTAACGAAATTTCGGCATTTCCCAGCCCTTCGATTTTGCCAAATCCGCCCAACCCCTTGATTTCATTGGGTTTCGAAAAGTTGGCACGCACCCTGCTATATGCTTAGTACAAAAACAATAACAAGCACTGCAACCCAGAATAAGAACAAGACGAAACGGCTCACGCACAATAAAAACAAGACGGCGGAGGCGCAGCTAACTGATTCTTTTGGAGAGGATGCGTGTTTGGGGCTTGCCCCACGACCAGGCAGAGAACAACAAAAACTGCACTAAAAAGCAGCGCCTGAACTGGTTGGATCGAATGATCAACGTGACATCAGCGACCAAAGCAATCCGTTTGCTCTTTACCCCTGATTTGGGGGTCGTCCACAAGCGTTTAGATTTGTGGGCAGGGCACTCAACAAAAACAAGAAGCCCGGTAAAAAAACAATAAGAGCACGCAACGACTTCTTGGGGAGCTTAGGCTCCCCTTGTCGTTTCTCCCTTCTGGCAGGCCATCCTGCTACCGCCTACACCATTCCCCGAGTAAATGCTAGAATCCCCGCCCATCATGCGGCCATTCTCCTATTCTTGGCCGAACATTCCTTCACACAGTGCATCCCATGCTGAAGAAGCTGTTCCAGTCTTTCCGCCCTCCCGTACCGGGCCAGCACCACAAGCGCACCACGCCTGAGGTGATCAACAAGAACCAACACTCGCTGCAACGCCAGCAGTTCAGCCGCCACGCGGTGAACATCGTCGAGCGCCTGCAAAGCGCGGGTTACCAGGCTTATCTGGTCGGTGGCTGTGTCCGCGACCTGCTGCTGGGTATCACGCCCAAAGACTTCGACGTCGCCACCAGCGCCACCCCTGAACAGGTGCGTGCCGAGTTCCGCAATGCGCGCATCATCGGCCGCCGCTTCAAGCTGGTCCACGTGCATTTTGGCCGTGAGATCATCGAAGTGGCCACCTTCCGCGCCCATCATTCCGAAGACGACCAGGGCGACAGCCACCGTTCGTCGCACAATGCCAGTGGCCGCATCCTGCGTGACAACGTATACGGCAGCCTGGAAGAAGACGCACAACGCCGCGACTTCACCATCAATGCCCTGTATTACGACCCCGTCAGCGAGCGCATCCTCGACTACGCCAACGGCGTGCCTGACATCCGCAACCGCCTGTTGCGCCTGATCGGCGACCCGACCCACCGCTACCAGGAAGACCCGGTGCGGATGCTGCGTGCGGTACGTTTTGCCGCCAAGCTGGACTTCGGCATCGAGAAGCACACCTATCAGCCGATCCGCGGGCTTGCCCCGCTGCTGCGTGAAATTCCGCCCGCGCGGCTGTTCGAGGAATGCCTCAAGCTGTTCCTTTCCGGCCAGGGTGCCATCGCCTTCGAAATGCTGGTCGACCTGGAGTTGTTCGAGCCCCTGTTCCCAGCCAGCGCGCAGGCGCTGGAAGAGCGCCCGACCTATACCCATACCCTGATCAGCCAGGCGCTGAGCAATACGGACCTGCGGGTAAAGCAAGGCAAGCCGGTAACACCCGCCTTCCTGTTCGCTGCCCTGCTTTGGCCTGCCCTGCCAAGCCGCGTGCTGCACCTGCAGAACCAAGGCGTGCCGCCGATCCCGGCCATGAACGGCGCCGCCCACGACCTGATCGCCGAACAGTGCGCACGCATTGCCATTCCGAAGCGCTTCACCCTGCCGATCCGCGAAATCTGGGATATGCAGGAGCGTCTGCCACGGCGCAGCGGCAAGCGTGCTGACGTGCTGCTGGACAACCCGCGCTTCCGCGCTGGCTACGACTTCCTGTTGCTGCGCGAGAGCGCCGGTGAAGAAACCGACGACCTCGGCCAGTGGTGGACCGACTATCAGGATGCCAACGACAGTGAACGGCGCGAGATGATCCGCGAGCTGGGCAGCCGTGATGAGGCCACCGGCACCGGCCCGCGCAAACGCAAGCGCACTGGCAGCAAACGCAAGCGCAGCGGTGACGAGGCGTTTGAGTGACCACCCGCGCCTACATTGGCTTGGGCAGCAACCTGGACCAGCCAACGGAGCAGTTGCGCAGCGCCTTGCAGGCGCTGGACCAGATCGACGGCACCCGCCTGGCGGCCGCCTCGGCCTTGTACACCAGCGACTCGCTGCTGCCGGGCCAACCGCGCTACACCAACGCCGTTGCCGCGCTCGACACCTCGCTTGAGCCGCTGGCCCTGCTCGACGCCCTGCAGGCCATCGAGAATGATCAGGGCCGCGTGCGCAAGGAACGCTGGGGGCCGCGCACGCTGGACCTGGATATCCTGCTGTTCGGCCATCAGGTGATCGACGTGCCGCGTCTGCAAGTGCCGCACTACCACATGCACGCTCGCCCCTTCGTCCTGTACCCGCTGGCCGAACTGGTGTCGCACGACTTCCAGCTGGCCGATGGCCGCACCCTCGCCCAGTTGCTCCAGGCGTGCCCATTCGTCGGGCTGGAACGCTTGTAATTCGGGCGTTCCGGCTCTAGGTAACGCCAGTAACACCCTGTTAGTAACAATGCGGTAACAGGGTGATTGACTTCCCCCACCTCGCTCACGACTATAGGCGTCCCGTGTGGCAGCAAAGTGCCGCACACCCGTATTTAGGCCCGGACGGACCTGTACCCGAACATCACATACGATGATGTGCCGCTCCGGAAGATGACTACACGCGTTGTTTGCAGTCGTTTTTCACAGCGCCTGAACGAGGATTTTCCTACATGCCTGAAGTAACCCTGACCACCCTGCACGGCCTCAAGGCCAAGGGTGAAAAGATCACCATGCTGACCTGCTACGACGCGACCTTTGCCAAGGCTGCCAGCCAGGCCGGCGTCGAAGTGTTGCTGGTGGGCGACTCGCTGGGCATGGTCCTGCAGGGCCATGACAGCACATTGCCCGTCATTACCGCGGAAATGGCCTACCACACGGCCTGCGTCAAGCGTGGCAATGACGGCGCGCTGATTCTTGCCGATCTGCCGTTCATGGCCCACGCCACGCCAGAGCAGGCTTTTGCCAACTGCGCCACGCTGATGCAGGCCGGCGCCCACATGATCAAGCTCGAAGGCGCCGCCTGGCTGGGCGAAACCATCCGCCTGCTGGCCGAGCGTGGTGTGCCCGTGTGCGCGCACATGGGCCTGACCCCGCAAACCGTCAATGTGCTGGGCGGCTACAAAGTACAAGGGCGCCAGGAAGCCCAGGCGCGGCAGATGCGTGCCGATGCCATTGCCCTTGAGCAGGCGGGCGCGGCGATGCTGCTGCTCGAATGCGTGCCCAGCGAGCTGGCGGCAGAAATCACCCAGGCAGTGAACATCCCGGTAATCGGCATTGGAGCCGGCAGCGCGACCGATGGCCAGGTACTGGTCCTGCACGACATGCTTGGCCTTTCATTGAGCGGCAGAGTACCCAAGTTCGTGAAGAACTTCATGGCTGGCCAACCAAACATCCAGAGCGCCCTTGAGGCCTACGTCAAAGCAGTAAAGGACGTGAGTTTCCCTGCGAGCGAACACGGATTCAGCGCATGAACACAGTCAAGACCGTCCGTGAGCTGCGCGCCGCCGTGGCCCGCGCCCGCAGCGAGGGCAAGCGCATCGGCTTCGTGCCCACCATGGGCAACCTGCACAGCGGCCACGCGGCCCTGGTGACAAAAGCGGCGCAGCGCGCCGACTTCGTCGTTGCCAGTATCTTCGTCAACCCGTTGCAGTTCGGTGCCAACGAAGACCTCGACAAATACCCGCGCACACTCGCCGCCGATCAGGAGCGCCTGCTCCAGGCGGGTTGCAACCTGCTGTTCGCGCCCACTGTCGAGGAAATGTACCCCGACGGCATGGCAGTACAAACCCGCGTCAGTGTGCCCCAACTGTCCGAGGGCCTGTGTGGCGCCAGCCGGCCCGGGCATTTCGAGGGTGTGGCAACGGTGGTCAGCAAGCTGTTCAACATGGTGCAGCCAGACCTCGCCGTTTTGGGTGAAAAGGACTACCAGCAATTGGCGGTGATCCGCGCCATGGTGCGCGACCTGAACATGCCGATCCAGATCATCGGTGAACCCACCGTGCGCGCCGAGGACGGCCTCGCCCTGTCCTCGCGCAACGGTTACCTGACGCCGGAACAGCGCGCCACCGCACCGGTGGTTTATCGCACGCTGAAGCAGATCGGCGAGGCCATCGGCCGTGGTCAGCGCGACTTTGCTGCGCTGATTGCCCAAGGGCAGGCACAGCTGACGGCCGCAGGCCTGCGCCCAGACTACCTGGAAGTGCGCCATGCACTGACACTGCGCCCGGCCCTGTTCGATGACCGTGACCTGGTGATCCTGGCGGCCGCCTACCTGGGGAACACACGGTTGATCGACAACCTGTACCTGCATCTGGACGAAAAGACCGCATGATGCCTTGGGGCGCAACGCGCCCCTTCAAAATCCCCCCGCCATACCCATTCCCTGTGCGTGCCCATTGCCTATAATGAGGGCCAGCCTGAACCCGGCAATGACTGCCATGTCCAAGCACCACCACGCACCAAGGAATTCTGCGCAATGGCGTATTACCGTACACCCCACGATGTTACGGCCCTGCCTGCCTGGCAGGCTCTCCAGCAGCACCGCGACGCCATGCAGAATTTCAGCATGCGCGAAGCCTTCGCCGCCGATGCCAACCGCTTCAATGAGTTTTCGCTGAGCAGCTGCGGCCTGTTCCTCGACTATTCGAAAAACCTGATCACCGAACAGACCCGCGACCTCCTGGTGAACCTGGCCGACCAAGCCGGCCTGCAGGAGGCGATCAAGACGATGTTCAGCGGTGAGATCATCAACGCCTCGGAGGGCCGTCCGGTCCTGCACACGGCATTGCGCCGGCCGGTGGGCGACAAGCTCAGCGTCAACGGCGTCAACGTGATGCCCGAGGTACACAAGGTACTCAACCAGATCACCGAACTGGTCGGCCGGATTCACGACGGCCTATGGCGCGGCTACAGCGAAAAGCCAATCACCGACGTGGTCAACATCGGCATCGGCGGCTCGTTCCTCGGCCCGGAGCTGGTGTCCGAAGCCCTGCTCCCCTACGCCCAGCGTGGCGTGCGCTGCCATTACCTGGCCAACATCGACGGCAGCGAATTCCATGAGCTGTCGGCCAGCCTGCGCGCCGAAACCACCTTGTTCATCGTCTCGTCGAAGTCGTTCAATACCCTCGAGACCCTGAAGAACGCCATGGCCGCGCGTACCTGGTACCTGGCCCAGGGCGGTTCGGAAGCCGAGCTGTATCGCCATTTCATCGCCGTATCCAGCAACAAGGCCGCCGCCGTGGCCTTCGGCATCCGCGAAGAGAACATCTTCCCGATGTGGGACTGGGTGGGCGGGCGGTATTCGCTGTGGTCGGCCATCGGCCTGCCGATCGCCCTGGCCATCGGCACGGCCAACTTCAAGGAACTGCTGTCCGGTGCCTACACCATGGACCAGCATTTCCAGACCGCGCCGTTCGACGAGAACATGCCAGTACTGCTGGCCCTGCTGGGCGTCTGGTACGGCAACTTCTGGGGCGCCCAGAGCCACGCGATCCTGCCGTACGACCATTACCTGCGTAACATCACCAAGCACCTGCAGCAACTGGACATGGAGTCCAACGGCAAGAGCGTGCTGCAGGATGGCACGCCGGTGAAGACCGATACCGGCCCAGTGATCTGGGGTGGCGTTGGCTGCAACGGCCAGCATGCCTACCACCAGCTGCTGCATCAAGGCACGCAACTGATTCCGGCGGACTTCATCGTCCCGGTGGTCAGCTTCAACCCGGTAGCCGACCATCATCAGTGGCTGTACGCCAACTGCCTGTCGCAGAGCCAGGCACTGATGCTCGGCAAGACCCGCGAGGAAGCCGAGGCTGAGCTGCGTCAGAAGGGCCTGAACGAAGCCGACATCGAGAAACTCGCACCGCACAAGGTGATCCCGGGCAACCGCCCGAGCAACACCCTGGTGGTCGAACGCATCAGCCCACGCCGCCTGGGTGCGCTGGTGGCGATGTACGAGCACAAGGTCTTCGTGCAAAGCGTGATCTGGGGCATCAATGCCTTCGACCAATGGGGTGTGGAGCTGGGCAAGGAGTTGGGCAAGGGTGTGTACCAGCGCCTGGTTGGCAGCCTGGAAGAGAGCGCTGAAGATGGCTCGACCCAAGGTCTGATCAACTACTTCCGCGGCCGTCATCGCGGCTGACCGGCTGCCCTCTTCGCCATCTGGCTTGCTCGCGAAGAGGGCGGCACCGAAGGAACACCGCTTCCAGCTACACTGTCCAATCGAATAGCCGTTGCAGTCCATCGCCCCTACAAGAGCAAAGGACCACCTGCCATGTTCGATATCCGCGACTACCCCCAGGCCCTGGCTGTCAGCCAGGGCGCTGCCCTCACCGACGACGATTACCGCCGCCTCTACCGCCAGTCGATCGAAGACCCCGACGCCTTCTGGGCCGAACAGGCCAAGCGCCTGGACTGGATCAAGCCCTGGACAAGCGTTCAACAGTGCGACCTCACGTCTGGCAAGGCCCGCTGGTTCGACGGTGCCCAGCTCAACGTGAGCTACAACTGTATCGACCGCCACCTGGCCAGCCGCGGCGAGCAGACGGCATTGCTGTGGGAAGGTGACGCGCCTGACGACGCCAAAGCCATCAGCTACCGCGAACTGCACCGCCAGGTCTGCCGCCTGGCGAATGCCTTGAAGGCGCGCGGGGTGAAGAAAGGCGACCGGGTGTGCATCTACATGCCGATGATCCCCGAAGCTGCCTACGCCATGCTGGCCTGCACCCGCATTGGCGCCATCCACTCAGTGGTGTTTGGCGGCTTCTCCCCCGACGCGCTGCGCGACCGTATTCTGGATGCCGACTGCCGTACCGTGATCACCGCCGATGAGGGCGTGCGTGGCGGCAAACGCATCCCCCTGAAGCAGAACGTCGACAAGGCCCTGGCCAGTTGCCCCAGCGTCAGTAGCGTGTTCGTGGTACGCCGCACCGGCGCCGAGGTCGCCTGGAGCGAGGGCCGCGACCTCTGGTACCACACGGTGACGGAAAAGGCCGGCGACAACTGCCCCCCGGAGCCGATGGAGGCCGAAGACCCACTGTTCATCCTTTATACCTCCGGCAGCACCGGCAAACCCAAGGGCGTGTTGCACACCACCGCCGGTTACCTGCTGCAGGCGACCTTGACCTTCAAAGTGGTATTCGACTACCGCGAAGCAGAGGTGTTCTGGTGTACCGCTGATGTCGGCTGGGTCACCGGCCACAGCTACATCGTCTATGGACCATTGGCCAACGGCGCGATTTCACTGATGTTCGAAGGCGTGCCCAACTACCCGGACACCTCGCGCTTCTGGCAGGTGGTGGACAAGCACCAGGTGAACATCTTCTACACTGCCCCCACTGCCCTGCGCGCACTGATGCGCGAAGGCTCCGGGCCACTGCAGGGTACCTCGCGCAAGAGTTTGCGACTGCTCGGCACCGTCGGCGAACCGATCAACCCGGAGGCCTGGGAATGGTACTTCGAGGACGTGGGGCAAAAACGCTGCCCCATCGTCGACACCTGGTGGCAGACCGAAACCGGCGGCATCATGCTCACGCCCCTGCCCGGGACACTGAGGCTCAAGCCCGGTTGTGCCACCCAGCCCATGTTCGGTGTACAACCGGTGCTGCTGGACGAAAAAGGCAAGCTCATCGAAGGCCCCGGCGCGGGTCTGCTGGCGATCAAGGCCAGCTGGCCAGGCCAGATCCGCAGCGTCTATGGCGACCATCAACGCATGGTCGACACCTACTTCAAACCTCTGCCCGGTTATTACTTCACCGGAGACGGAGCGCGCCGCGATGCTGACGGCGACTACTGGATCACCGGCCGCATTGATGACGTGATCAATGTGTCCGGCCACCGCATCGGCACGGCCGAAGTAGAAAGCGCACTGGTGCTGCACGACAGCGTGGCCGAAGCTGCAGTGGTCGGTTACCCCCATGACCTCAAGGGCCAGGGTGTGTATGCCTTTGTCACCACCATGAACGGGGTGACTCCCGACGACGCGCTCAAGGCCGAGCTGTTGGCGCTGGTGAGCAAGGAGATCGGCAGTTTCGCCAAGCCAGAGCTGATCCAGTGGGCGCCGGCCTTGCCCAAGACCCGCTCGGGCAAGATCATGCGGCGTATACTGCGCAAGATCGCCTGCAACGAGCTGGACAGCCTGGGCGATACGTCGACCCTGGCCGACCCGAGTGTGGTGCAGGGGTTGATCGACAAACGCCTCAATCAATAGCTGGCGGCAGATGTTCATGGCCGCCCTGAACAGCAGGTCGCCATGGAAGCTCTACGTCGCCGCATCGAAACCCAGGTCATGAGCCTTACAGGGCTGGCCCTCGGCCAGCTCGACCTGGAGTCTCCCAAAGGCGACCCTGGCCTGTTTGGCCCGCACAGCATGAGCTGGCGGGTGCATGGCGACTTCCCCAGCATGCTGGTCGGCGGCATCAGCGCCCTGCTCCTGCAACTGCTGCACCCCCTGGCCTTGGCCGGTGTATGGGACCATTCGAATTTCCGCCAGGACCTGCTCGGCCGCCTGCGCCGTACCAGCCAGTTCATTTCCGGCACCACGTTCGGCTCGACCCGCGATGCCGAGTGGTTGCTCGAGAAGGTGCGCACCATTCATCTGCAGGTGACCGGAACAGCGCTCGATGGCCGCCCCTATGCGGCCAGCGACCCCGACCTGCTGACCTGGGTGCACGTGGCCGAAGTGAGCAGCTTCCTGGCTGCCCACCTGCGCTATCGCAACCCACAGCTCTCGCGCGCCGACCAGGATGCCTATTACGATGAAGTGGCGCTGATCGCGGAACGCCTCGGTGCCCGGGACGTCCCCCGCTCATGCCTGCAGGTCGAAGCGTATTTGCAGCGCATGCGCTCACAACTGCAATGCGATGCACGTAGCCTGGAAGTCGTCGAAGTCCTGCTTGCAGCTCCCGCCCCCAGTCGCCTGGCCGAACCTGTGGGCAAGCTGATGTTGCGTGCGGGCATCGATTTGTTGCCTGACTGGGCGCAGGCAATGCTCGGCCTGCAACAAGGTATGCTGCAGCGGCACATGATCCGCCTCGGCCTCAAGCGCACCGCGCCAGTGCTGCGCTGGGCCATGCGCGATGGCTCAGCGCATCGGGCGCGGCGGCGCATGGGCATCGATTGAGGCGAAAATGGCCGCCTGAGCGGAACCGATTTAACGTGCCATACTCCAAGCACTCCGGCTTAGACAGACGAAGCGACACATGTACAAAGGATTGACTCGCGCCCTTGGCGCCATGCTGGCTCTCGTGGCCCTATACAGCCTGCTTGGCTTCCTCATTCTTCCCGGTGTCGGCCTGCGCATCGCCAACCAGCAGTTGGCGCAATACGCCACGGTGCCGGCGCATCTGCAACGCATCGAATTCAACCCGTTCAGCCTCGAGCTGACCCTGTGGGGCCTGCAGATCGGCGAGCCCGGCAAAGAGCAAGTCGGTGTCGAGCGGCTGTACGCCAACCTGGCCCTCGACAGCGTGTGGACCGGCGCCCTGCACCTGCAGGCCGTAGAACTCGACAAACCACGCAACGAGGTGCTGTTCGCCAAGGACGGCACCCTCAACCTGACCCAGCTGTTCAAGCTGCCGGCCAGCGAACCCAAGCCTGAGGCGCCTCCCTCCGACCCGTTCCCCTTGCGGATCGGCAGTATCAAGCTCAACGGTGGCTACCTGCATTTTGCCGACCAGCGCCCGAGCGAGCCAATCGAGTTCCTCTACGACGACATGAATCTGGAGCTGAAGAACCTCAGCACACTGCCCGATGACAATGCCGACATGACCCTGGTGGCGAACGGCCCCAACGGCGGGCGTATCGACTGGAGCGGCACACTGAGCCTTGCGCCGATCGCCTCGCAAGGCACCTTGAAAGTCACCGACGCCAAGATGAAGCTGTTCTAGCCTTACGTGCGCGACGCCGTGCCGCTGGTATTGGAAGACGGCGTGGTCAACCTCGATACCCACTACACGCTCAACCTGTCCAAAGAAACCGAGCTACTGCTGAACAATACCTCCGTGCGCGTCGCGCCCTTCGCCATCAAGGCACCCGATGGTCGGCCGCTGGCCCGCCTGGCCAATCTGGAGGTGAGCGAAACCTCCATCGACCTGGCCAAGCAGTTGGTCACAGTGGGCAAGGTCCGCAGCGAAAAACTCGAAACCTGGGCAGCGCTGGAGCAGGATGGCCAGCTCGACTGGCAGAAGCTGTTTGCCAGCCAGCCCGCCAAGGCAACATCAAAGGAAAAAGCCGAACCAGCGGCCGCCGAGCCTACACCCGAAGAGAAGGCCGCCAAGGAACCGAGCAAGCCTTGGCAAGTACTGCTCAAGGACGTACAACTGCGCAACTACCAGGTGCACCTGGCCGACCGCAGCCAGAAAGAGCCGGTAGCGCTGGACGTCGGGCCACTGAACGTCGACATGCAGGGCTTCGACAGCCTCAACCAGTCGCCCTTCACCCTCAAGCTTGACACCGGCATTGGCAAGCAGGGCAAACTGCAGGCCGCAGGCCAAGTCAACCTGGCCCCGGTCACCGCCAAACTGGATGTCAGCACCCGTGATATCGACCTGCGCATCGCCCAGGCCTACCTCAGCCCGTTCATCCGCCTCGAGCTGCGCAGCGGCATGCTCGACAGCGATCTCAAGGTCGACCTCAAGCGCACAGAGCCATTGGCGTTTACCGTGGCCGGCAAGGCGCAAGTCAACCAACTGCACACCCTGGACACCATCAAGGGCCGTGATTTCGTCAAATGGCAGCAGGTCGATGTCGATGGTCTGTCCTACGTACATGGCGATGCGCTCACCATCGACAAGGTAACGCTGCTGCAGCCGTATGCGCGCTTCATCATCAACGAGGATCGCACCACCAGTGTCGATGACCTGCTGATCCCGCAGCCAGCCGGGGCGCCTGCCTCAGCGAAGAGCCCCCCCGCCAGTGCCACGGCCAGCAAGCCGCTGGGCATTCACATTGGCCAGATCAACATCAACGATGGCTCGGCCAACTTCGCCGACCTTACCCTGACCCCCAACTTCGCCACCGCCATTCAGCAGCTCAATGGCCAGATCGGCACCCTCGACAACCGCAAACCGGCACCGGCCAAGGTGGACGTGAAAGGCAAGGTCGACCGTTATGCGCCGGTCACGATCAAGGGCGCGCTTAACCCGTTCAACCCGCTGGCCAGCCTGGACATCGCCACCAGCTTCAAGCGCGTCGAACTGACCACGCTGACGCCCTACTCCGGCAAGTTCGCCGGCTTCCGCATCCGCAAAGGCCGCCTGAACCTCGACTTGCACTACCTGATCACCAACGGCCAGCTCAAGGCCGAAAACAAGGTGGTCGTCGAGCAGTTGCAACTGGGCGAGAAGGTCGACAGCCCGGATGCGGTAGATTTGCCGATTCGTCTGGCGGTAGCACTGCTCAAGGACACCGAAGGCAAGATCTCGATCGAGCTGCCGGTGACGGGCGACCTCAACAACCCACAGTTCAGCGTGATGCCGATCGTCTGGCAAACCCTGCGCAACCTGGTGCTGCGCGCCGCCCAGGCGCCGTTCAAGTTCATCGGCGGGTTGATTGCCGGTGGTGATTCGCAAGACCTCGGCAACGTGGCTTTCACCCCGGGCTCCAGCGAGCTCAGCGCCGATGCGCAGTCGGCGCTGGACAAGCTCGCCTCGGCCCTCAAGGAACGCCCAGAACTGCGCCTGGAGATCGAGGGCACCAGCGCCCAGAGCAGTGATGGCCCGTTGA
>NZ_BCBH01000046.1:0-36370 GCF_001320525.1 Pseudomonas sp. NBRC 111131
CCGATGTTGTCGCTTCTAGCCCCGGGCCAGCTCGGCCAAGTGCGCGGTAGCCTCTTCACTCTTGAGCACCAATACATCACCCTCGAGTGTGTCGAGCACCACTTCGGCGGTATTGCCAATCAATGCCCCGGAAATGCCGGTGCGTGCGACCGTACCAATCACAGTGACCACTGCATTGAGTTTCTTCTCGGTATGGGGTATCAGCACGTCTGCAGGCCCTTCAGCAACATGCAGCCGGTCTTCGCTGATATCGTACTCAGCCTGAAACGCACTGCAGGCCTCTCGGTACCGTTTTTCAATGGTTTCGCTGAGCTGATAGACCGGGTCCGACGCCGACAGCATGGGGGAGGGGTGGGCACTGATGACATGCAGGCTGCCCTTGGCCAACCCGGCGATAGCGTAACCGTGGTCGATGATGCTGGCATGCAGTCTACGATGGTCTTCGTCCTGATTGCCGACATCGACGGCGGCCAGAATCACACCGCCTGTCCAGGGGCGCTCACTCTTGACCATAAGGACTGCACAAGGGCATTGGCGTAAGAGTTTCCAGTCGCTGGGCGTCAGCAAGGCCTTCTTCAATGGGTTGTCCGGCCGGTGTTCCTTGATCACCAACTCGCACCCTTCTGCCTGCTGCACATTGATGATTGATTCGTGGAGCGTGTCATGCCAGGCCTGCTCATGCGTGACCTTGTCATAGCCGTCATCGTGCAGTTGGCTGCTCAACAGGCTGAGCAGGGCGCTATGATCGTGCTTCTTGTCGCACATCAGCAGATGCAAGCGGGCACCTGTCACGCCTGCAATCAGTTTTGCCCGTGTCAACGCACGGCTATGGGCATGTTCCGGGTCCAGGACGACAAGGATGCTACGGACAGCTTGCATGGGTAAGAACTCCATTCAAAGGGGGCGACCACTGTCTGACTATAGTTGGCGTGCGTGGCGTCGCCGTTTGATGTACATCAAGCATAGCCACTGGCGTAGCCAGTCGTCGTGGGTATAATCGCCGGTCCTGCCTGCCTGTGTGGTTGTACGTTATGTCCCTGATCCCTGAAATCGATGCCTTTCTAGGCTGTCCGACTCCAGACGCCTGGATCGAAGCGGCGCTCGCCGACCAGGAAACTTTGCTCATCGACCATAAGAATTGTGAGTTCAAGGCTGCAAGCACGGCCTTGAGCCTGATCGCCAAGTACAATACCCACCTGGACCTGATCAACATGATGTCGCGCCTGGCCCGTGAGGAGTTGGTGCATCACGAGCAGGTGTTGCGCCTGATGAAGCGGCGCGGCGTGCCGTTGCGGCCAGTTTCAGCGGGGCGTTATGCCTCTGGCCTGCGTCGCCTGGTGCGCGCTCATGAGCCGGTCAAGCTGGTAGACACGCTGGTGGTAGGGGCATTCATTGAAGCGCGCAGTTGTGAGCGTTTTGCCGCTTTGGTCCCTCATCTGGATGAAGAACTCGGCACTTTCTATCACGGCTTGCTCAAGAGCGAAGCACGTCACTACCAAGGCTATCTGAAGCTTGCCCATCAATATGGGGACGAAGCGGACATTGCCCGCCGCGTGGTGCTGGTACGCGAAGCAGAAGCCGAGCTGATCCAGTCGCCGGATCAGGAGCTACGCTTCCACAGTGGTATTCCGCTGGCGCAGGCCGCCTGAGGCGTACAGGCGGCGCGCCAAGCACTGTTTACTGGCGTCGTCCCAGCAGCAGGCCTATCACCAGGCCGAAGCCCGCCGATACAGCAACGGTCTGCCACGGATGGCCGCCAATGTAATCCTGGGTAGCGTCGACCACTGGCTGCGCCTTGGCGCGTACATTGCCTGCGGCCTCTCTGGCCTGACGAAGTTTCAGGCTTACCTGGGCGCGCAGGCTGTCGGCTTCCTCGCCAACCATGGAAGCGCTGTCGTTGAGCAGCTTTTCTGATTCTTCGATCAATGCCTGCAGCTCACTGAACACCTGATCCTTGATCTGATCGCTATCAATCAATTTGGCTGTTTTACGGGCCATGAACACGTCCTCGTCGATGGTGGGGTTAAGCAATGGATGCTTGCGCGCCGCGAAAGTTGCGATGGCTTACCGAAGCGGCTGCGCTACGGTGTAAGATAGCGGCCATTTTCAAAAGGCAGGTACCTTCATGAGTTTCAATCTGGCCAATAAAAGCTTTGAGGAACGGGCGCAGATCGAGGCAGAGAAGGCCCGGCTGTTCGAAATGTGGAAGAACAACCTGGGCAAGGCCAAGGGTGAGGCCGCCCGGCTGATTTCCGAGAAACCGCGCCGCAAGGGCAAATGGGCCGAATGGGTACGTGCCGAGCTGGACGGTATGTCGCCGCCCGAATACGCCAACATGGTGCGCAGCGAGGTCAACAAGATGATGGCCGCCGCCAGTGCCAGCCGTTAATGTAACCGCGCCTGTCACCAATAGAAGCTGTCGCCCTTGGGTAGCTCAAGCGTGCCTTCATCGGTGAAGCGCACGGTGCCCAATGGCCCTCCGGCCAGCTTTCCGCGCAGCACGTACGGCATCCCCTGCAGCGAGTCGAGCTTGCTCATACCGTAGGCTTGGCGCAGAAATGAGAAAGCCGTGATGCTGACCGGCACAACGATTACCGCCTCGCCATAACGGCCAATATGCCCAGGTTGGTCGCTGACGCCGGAGGCCAGGGGCTGGCCATTGACCTCCAGGTTCAGCGCGATGCCGCTGTAATCGACGGTTGCCTCATTGGGGTTCTGCACACGCATCTTCACTGCCATGCGCATTTCCAGCTCCTGCCCGGCAAGTGGTTCAATGCCGATCACGCTGATGTTCAGCGGGTCGCGGGCCTGGAACAATGCACAGGCATTGAGCCCGCTGACCATCAGTAGAACCAGTAACAGACGAAGGTAAGGGTACAGACGGGCAGACATGGGCAGCGGCCTTGCGCGGGGAATCGAAGCTGCAGTGTGGCAAATGCACAGCAGCGTTGAAAGTATCGGGTCGAATGAAAGATACTGTTTCTCATTAACGCCCGATAATTTCTCCTACTGGCAGTTTCTTCACCCAATGCTGACGTCCCCTGTGTCTGGTCTACTGGCGAGTTTCCAGGAGCACTACGACGATCTTCTGCAGTTTCTGACCCGGCGCATGAGCGATCGGCAGCGTGCCGCCGATGTGGCACAGGAAACTTATCTCAAGTTGGTGAAGGTCGACGCACAGGCGGTTCCGGTATTGCATGCGCGTAGTTTTATCTTCCGCGTTGCGGGCAATTTGGCCATTGATGCCCTGCGCCGAGAGCAGCGCCTCGCCTCGAGCCATGATGACAGCGACGGAGCGGGCGAGGTCGTATGCCCGGCACCGGCTCCTGAAGCAGCACTGCTGGCCCGGGAGCGCTTGCAGATCCTTGACGAAGCCTTGCTGCAATTGTCCACCAACGCCCGCCAGGCGCTATTGCTCAACCGGGTGGAAGGCCTGACCCAGGCGCAGATTGCACAACGGCTGGGCGTTTCCGAGAGCATGGTGGCAAAATACATAGGCCAGGCGCTGCGTCACTGCCGTGACTGGCTCAAACACAACCATGACTGACACCTTGAACATGCACGCGCCGCAACCGATCAGTGATTTGTCCGATGATGCGCTCGATTGGCAGGTGCTTCTGCACTCGGGCAATGCCAGTGCGGCGGATAAGGCGCGCTACCGACGCTGGTGCCAGCTAAGCTCGGCCCATGCCGAAGCAGCGGGCGAAGCTGAAGCGCTCTGGCGCGATATTGGTCACGCAGCGGCTGCCCAAGTGAGCCAAGTGCCGCCAGTACGAAATAAACGGCGCTGGCTTGCCGGGGTGGCCGCCTCGCTGGCCTTGCTGATGGCCGGATACAGCAGTTGGCAGCAAGTGCCGGTGTGGCTGGCTGACTACCACACCGGTATGGGCGAGCGGCAAACCATCATTCTTGCCGATGGCTCTCGGGTCGTCCTCAACAGTGGCAGCGCTCTGAAGGTGGACTTCAGTGCGAAAGAACGCAAGGTGTCGTTGCAGGCCGGTGAGGCGTTTTTCGAGACTGCCACAGACCCACGCCCGTTCGTGGTCGAGAGTGCGGGCAAGCCTGTGCGCGGCGACGCGGCGGCGTTCAGTGTGCGCCGCGACGGCCGTGTGGTGCTGGCCCAGGGTCAAGCCCAAGTCGGCAATCACAGTGTCAACGTATCAGCCGACGCCAGCGCGCAGACGGCCTGGCAGCGCGGCAAGCTGATCTTCAACGGCAAGCCGTTAGGGCAGGTGCTGGCTGAGCTCGAGCGCTACCAGCATGGACGCATCCTGTTGCCCAACAGCAAGCTGGCAGCGCTTGAGGTCAGTGGAGTTTTCGACCTGGACGAGCCCGAGGCGCTGCTGCACACCCTCGAACAGCGCTATGGCCTCAAGGTCACCTACCTGCCATGGCTGGCGGTGGTCTATTAGCCGCTAAAAAATAATCGAAATATTTTTCATTTGGCACTGCAAGTTCGTGCGCGCCAGATCGTCGTAGTGGGACTGATCAGCAACCCATTCTCATTTACGACTTGTCTGGAAGCTCCTTCGTGCCTCTCATGCCCAAGCCTTCGTACCGTCGCGGCGGTCGTTTGAACCATGTTCTGCTGTCCTGCAGCGCCCTGGCCATGTTCGCCGGCCCCCTACAGGTGCTGGCCGCCACTCAAGCCGGGCAGGCGCCGATGGAGGCGCGGCAGGTGCAGTTGGATCTGCCTGCGCAACCCCTGGACCAAGCCCTGACCGCATTTGCCGACCAAGCCGGTCTGCATCTGCTGTACACCACCAGCGACGTTGCAGGCTTCACCAGCCCCTCCTTGCAGGGCAGCTACAGCGTTGAGCAGGCATTGCAGCAACTGCTCGCCGGCAGCGAGATGGCGTGGCATTTCACCGATTCCCGCACCGTTACCCTGCGCAGGGCCCTTGCAGCACCCCAGGCGGTCAACCTCAAACCCATTGAAGTCAGCGTAGCCTCGCGTACCAGCACGGCCATCAGCGAGATCCCCGGTACCGTCTGGGTGGTCGACCAACAGCAACTGCGCGAACAGCTCGACAGTGGGGTGAGCCTCAAGGAGGCCATCGGCAAGTTGGTACCGGGCTTAGACCTTGCACCTGAAGGCCGAACCAACTATGGCCAGAACATGCGCGGGCGCAACGTACTGGTGATGATCGATGGGGTTAGCCAGAACAGCTCACGTGGCCTCTCGCGCCAGTTCGATAGCATCTCACCGTTCAACGTCGAGCGTGTCGAAGTGCTGTCCGGCGCCAGTGCTATTTATGGCGGTGGCGCCACCGGTGGCATCATCAACATCGTGACCAAGAAGGGCGAACCAGGCCCGGCGCGCTTCGAGACCCAGCTCGGTGCCAGCAGCGGCTTCAATAACAGCGACGACCTCGCCACCCGCTTCGCCCAGTCGATCAGTGGCGGCAATGACCGGATCAGTGCGCGCCTGGGTGTCTCCGGCGAACAGAACGAAGCCTTTTACGATGGCGCGGGCGACCAGATCTTCATCGACAACACCCAGACCGACCTGCAATACAACCGCACCATCGATCTGCTCGGCACGGTGGGCGTGAAACTTACCGATGAGCAAAGCATCGACCTGCTGGCTCAGTACTATGACTCAGGCAACCACGGCAGCACGGGCATCTACTTCCCCAACCTGAACTACAACGCTCCCTCCGATCTGGAAGATGCCGAGCTGCGCAGCGGCTATTCCTCGGATCTCGAACCACGTACCCGGCGCTTGCTGCTGAATGCCAACTACCACCACACCGATGTGTTGGGCCAGGACTTCTACCTGCAGGCCTCGTACCGCAAGGAAGACGACAACTTCTACCCGTTCCCTTACTACAACCGTGCAACGCCAACCGGTTCGCGTGGGGTGTACTTCGCCGCCTCGCAGCAGAACTTCGAGGTCACCAGCCTCAAAGGGCTGTTCGCCAAGCAGTGGGATACGCTCAAGCTGACCTATGGGGTGGACCTCGATCGGGAGCGCTTCAACGCCGAGCAGACTACGTTCAATGCCCTGACCTCGTCGCAAAGCGGCGGCCTGGACATGGAGAAAGACAGCAAGGCGCCGCGCTATCCCAGCTATCGGGTCGATGGTGTCTCGGTCTACGCGCAGTTGGACTGGCATGCCACCGACAACCTGACCTTCTCGGGCGGGGCCCGGCGCCAGCAGATGGACGTCGACGTCAGCGATTTCAAGGGCGTACCTGGCGGCAGCAACGATTACCAGGTCAACCTGTACAACGTCGGTGCAATCTACGACTTCAAAAATGGCCATCAGGTCTGGACCAACTACGGTGAGGGTTTCGACCTGCCGGACCCGGCAAAGTACTACGGCAAGCCGGGCTTGAGCGTTGCGGACAACCCGTTGGCTGGTATCAAGAGCCGCCAGGTCGAGGTGGGCTGGCGTTACGCCGATCTGGACTGGGATGCTCAGGCCGCGCTGTACTACATCTGGTCGGACAAGATCATCAATGTCGACTCACAAACGTTGACCATCAACGTCGAAGAGCAGAAAAGCCGTGACTTCGGCTTCGAAGGCGCGCTGACCCGGCACTTCCAGAATGGCTGGGAAGCCGGTGGTACCTTGCACCTGACCCGTTCCGAGGAGGAAGCCGCCGACGGCGGTTGGATCAAGCGCGACGCCCGCTATGCCTCGCTGTCCAAATCCACTGCCTTCGTCGGCTGGAAGGGTGATGGGCGCAGCGCGCGATTGCAGGCCAACCATGCCTTCAGCCTGAAGGATGACGCCGACCACGAAATCGACGGGTACACCACCTTTGATTTGCTTGGCAGCCAGGACACTGGCTTCGGCACCTTCAGCGCAGGTATTCAGAACCTGCTGGACAAGCAATACAGTACGGTCTGGGGGCAGCGGGCGACGCTGTTCTACGCGCCCACCTACGGCCCGGCTTACCTGTACGACTACCAGGGCAGGGGCCGGACCTACACCCTGACCTGGAGCATGGCTTACTGATTGTTCGGTGTAAGTGCCGGCCCTGGCCGGCATGGCTGCCCCGCCAGGTGCAGGCTGAAACATCAGGAATCGCATTCATACTTTTGCCGCGAACCGATCGCGCCTTAGGCTATCCAACGCACAAGGCGCGCTATTTCGTACAAGAGGTGAAGCATGAATCTGACATTGCCAACCCTGGCCATCGGCCTGTTGCTGTGCCTGCCGGTACAGGCCGCGCCCGTGCAGCCGCTGCAGCTTGCGGCGGGTAACAACAACCCGTACAACAGCCCCATTCAACGTGCCAACCCCAACAGCCGCCAGGGCAGCATGCCGGCTACCCCGCCGGTGCGTGGCCCCTCGACCGCGCCCATTGAGCGTACGCCCACCCTGGACAATCGCGGCATTGGCAATGGCGATAACCTGCGGCGTCAGCAGCAGGTCCCGAACCTGGAACCTACCCGGCCGCCGCGTGACACCCAGCGCGCACCTTGAGCCCCCATCGAAAGGAATCCTGCATGACCAGAGTCACCTGGCTGACCACGCTTGCCGCTGCCGCGGCGTTTGCGCTGCTGGCGCAGGCCGCCACCGAGCAGCAGTTCCAAAGCGAGGAGGGGCAGATCACCGTCAGTACTGTGGCCGACGGCCTACGCAACCCGTGGGCGCTGGCCTTCCTGCCAGGCGGCAAGGAAATGCTCGTCACCGAACGCCCCGGCAACCTGCGGGTGGTCAACGCCGAAGGCAAGGTCGGCCCGGCCATCAGCGGTGTGCCGAAGGTCTGGGCCGAGGGCCAGGGAGGTCTGCTGGATGTCGCCCTGTCGCCGACGTTTGCCAAGGACCGAACCGTCTACCTGTCGTATGCTGAGGAGGGGAGCGGTGGCAAGGCCGGCACCACGGTCGGGCGCGGGCAACTGTCCGAGGACCAAGCACGGCTGGAAAACTTTACCGTGATCTTCCGTCAGCAGCCCAAGCTTTCGGTCGGCAATCACTTTGGTTCGCGGCTGGTATTTGACCGCGACGGCTACCTGTTCATCGCCCTGGGCGAGAACAACCAGCGCTCGACCGCACAGGACCTGGACAAGCTGCAGGGCAAGATCGTGCGCATCCTGCCCGATGGCGAAGTGCCCAAGGACAACCCCTTCGTTGGCAGGGACAACGTACGCCCCGAGATCTGGTCGTTCGGCCATCGCAATCAGCAGGGAGCAGCGCTCAACCCCTGGACCGGCAAGCTCTGGACCCACGAACATGGGCCGCGCGGTGGTGACGAGATCAACATTGTGCAAGCGGGCAAGAACTACGGTTGGCCGATCGCCACGCACGGCATCAATTACTCGCTCCTGCCAATCCCCGAGGCCAAGGGCAAGCATGTCGACGGTATGGTCGACCCTCACCATGTCTGGGAGAAATCGCCTGGCATCAGCGGCATGGCCTTCTATGACAGCCCCACGTTCAAGCCTTGGGATCACAACGTGTTCATTGGTGCGCTGGCCGCCCAGGAGTTGATCCGCCTGCAACTGGACGGTGACAAGGTCGTGCATGAAGAGCGTTTGCTGGCGGATTTGAAAGCGCGCATCCGCGATGTACGGGTAGGGCCGGATGGGTACCTGTACGTGCTGACCGATGACAAGGACGGGCGGTTGCTGAAGGTTGGCCTGAGCGAGGATTAAAGCGGGTTGCTGGTGTCATGGCCTTTGAAGATAATGCGCCATGGCGCTCGATCCCCGCTTTCTCTACCACAAAGCCCTAGCTGAGCAAGGCTACGCTGCCGATCCGGCTCAAGCCCGGGCCGTCTGCGCCCTGCAAGCCTGTTTCGAGGCCGTCGAGCATGGCGGCCCCGCCCGGGGTCTCTACCTGTGGGGCCCGGTCGGTCGGGGCAAGACCTGGCTCATGGACCTGTTCCACCGCAGCCTGAGCATTCCGGCCCAGCGCCAGCACTTCCACCATTTCATGGCCTGGGTCCATCAGCGTCTGTTCCAGCTCAACGGCACCGCCGACCCGCTGCAAGCCCTGGCCCTTGAGCTGGCCGGGCGAATCCGGGTGTTGTGCTTTGACGAACTGTTCGTCAGCGATATTGGCGATGCGATCATCCTTGGCCGTCTGTTCCAGGTACTGTTCGAGCAGGGCGTGGTGGTCGTTGCCACCTCCAACCAGCCGCCGCAGCAGCTGTACCGCGACGGTTTCAATCGCGAGCGTTTCCTGCCGGCCATCCGCGCCATCGAACGTCACATGCAGGTGCTTGCCGTGGCTGGCGAACAAGACCATCGCTTGCATCCCGGTGCTGCCTGCCAGCGTTATTGGGTAGCGCAGGCGGGTAAGGCAGGGGCACTTGAAGCGGTGTTCCAGCAGCTAAGCCCGGAGGACCCCGGCAGCGTCCAGCCGCTGGTGATCGGCTCACGGCAGGTCCGGGTTATCCGGTACAGCGCTCAGGCGATGTGGTGCCGCTTTACGGATCTTTGCGAGCAACCCCTGGCGGCTATGGATTTCATGGCCCTGTGCGACCGATTTCCGGCGATCCTGGTGGAGGGCATACCGGCGCTGGGCGGTGAGCAGCGGGCCGGGCGTATCGCCCGTGGCACCGAGGATGGCGCCTCGCGGGTCATGGCCGGGGACCGTGAGCTGCCGGCGTTGTCACCCAAGGATGACGCCGTGCGCCGCTTCATTGCCCTGGTCGACGAATGCTACGACCGTAGGGTAGCGCTGTATCTTGAAGCGCAGGTACCGCTCGATGCGCTCTACACTCAAGGGTATCTGGCATTTCCGTACCAAAGGACCTTGAGCCGGCTACGGGAGATGCAACTGCAACGCTTCGCCTGAAGGAGCCGAACCATGGAGCCTTTGTCCCATCACCTGCTGACCCAGGCCTACAACAATGGCTGGGCCAACCACCGGTTATACAAGGCCTGCCTGCAATTGACCCAGGACGAGTTCGTCGCCCCTCGCTGCAGCTTTTTCCCGTCGATCAAGGCCACCCTCAATCATCTGCTGACAGTGGACTGGTTCTACCTGCACATGCTCGAGTGCGAGCAGCGCGGGGAGGCGCCGGGCCAGGACGGCGAGCGTTTTTTCCGGCCCGAGCAGCCGTTCGCCACCTGTACCGACCTGTATGCCGAACAGGCCCAGGCCGATCATCGGCTAATCGCTTATTGCAGTGGGTTACTCGACAACCAGTTGGCTCGCTACGTCAGCATAGTGCGGCCCGATCGGGTGCAGCGCGAGCAGCGTCTGCGCTTGCTGGCGCATCTGTTCGAGCACCAGATCCATCACCGCGGGCAGGTGCACGCGATGCTCAGCGACACAATGGTGCGGCCGCCGCAGCTGGATGAATTCTTCTGCGAGGAAGAGGCCGGGTTGCGTGAGGTGGATTTTGCCGAGCTGGGGTGGAGCGAAGCGCACATCTGGCAGTGCTAGGGGCGCGAGGCGCCCCTTCGCCGCATCAGTGGCCAAGCCACTCGATCAGTGTCTTGTTGAAGCGCCGCGGCTCCTCGATCTGCGGCGCATGCCCCATGCCCTCGAAGGTGACCAGCTCACCGTTCGGGATCAACTTGGCCACTTCTGGCCCGAGCACCTTGTAGTTACCCAGCTTGGCCTTGACCTGCGGCGGCGCGATATCGCTGCCAATCGCCGTGGTGTCCTGGTCGCCGATCAGCAGCAGGGTGGGCATCTTCAAGTCCTTGAACTCGTGGTACACCGGCTGGGTGAAAATCATGTCGTAGATAAGCGCCGAGTTCCACGCCACCGCTTCGTGCCCCGGCCCTTTGTTCAGGCCCACCAGCATCTGCACCCAGCGTTCGTATTCAGGTTTCCAGCGTCCCGCGTAGTACGTCTTGCGTTCATACTCGCGTACCCCTTCGGCATCGAGTTTAAGCTCGCGGGCATACCATTGGTCCACCGTGCGGTAGGGTACGCCCAGCGCTTTCCAGTCCTCCAGACCGATCGGGTTGACCATCGCCAGGCGTTCGACTTGTTGCGGGTACATCAGGGCGTAGCGGGTGGCGAGCATGCCACCGGTGGAGTGGCCGAGGATGATCGCTTGCTTGATGCCCAGTTGCTCCAGCAAGGCATGGGTGTTGATGGCCAACTGCTGGAAGCTGTATTGGTAAGCCGCCGGTTTGCTCGCGGTGCAGAAACCGACCTGGTCTGGCGCGATGACCCGGTAGCCGGCCTGGCTCAGTGCATCGATGGTGGTTTCCCAGGTGGCGGCGCAGAAGTTCTTGCCGTGCATCAGCACCACGCTATGGCCATTGGCCTGGCCTTTGGCGGGGACGTCCATATAACCCATTTGCAAGTTCTGGCCCTGGGACTGGAAATCGAAATGCCGGAGTGGGTGAGGGTAGCTGAAACCTTCGAGCTGTTTACCGTAGGTAGGCGATTCGGCGGCGATGGCCGGTGCGCCGACAAGGCAGGCCAGGGCCAGGGCGGTTGCGCGCAGCATGGGTGCACTCCGTGTAGGACCATGTAGGAATTGGCGACTTTAGCAGCCGGTAGCACACCTTAAACGTTAAAGGTGTTACCAGGGATGAAACCAGCCGAGGGTAACCATTGCCACTACGGCATATCGCCCGCCCTTGGCCAAGGTCACCAGCAGCAGGAACCGCCAGAATGGCTCGCGCATGATCCCCGCGATCAGGGTCAACGGGTCGCCGATTACCGGCATCCAGCTCAGTAGCAGTGACCATTGCCCCCAGCGCTGGTAACGCTGCTGGGCGCGTTCCAGCTGGGCGGCGTTGAATGGAAACCAGCGTTTGTCGCGCAGGTGCTCGATGGCTCGGCCCAGCAACCAGTTGATCACCGAACCGAGCACATTGCCCAGGGTGGCGACCAGCAGCAAGGTCAGCCAGGCATCGGGCTGCCGGAGAAGCAGGCCCACCAGCACTGCTTCCGATTGCATTGGCAACAGGGTGGCGGCCCCGAAGGCGCTGAGGAACAGTGCCCAAAGGCTGAGCATCAGTAGTTGGCGACTACGGTGTCCTGGCCATCCTGGGTCACCCCGATGACCTGGTAGGCGTCCTTGTGGTCCCCCATTTCCATGCCTGGCGAGCCCATTGGCATGCCTGGTACGGCCAGGCCTTTGAGATCATTGCGCTTGGCCAGCAGGCGCACTTGCTCGGCAGGCACATGGCCCTCGACGAACTTGCCGTCGATCACGCCGGTGTGGCACGACGCCAGGCGCGGCGCCACGCCCAGGCGCTGTTTGACGGCGCTCATGTTCGGTTCGACATGGTCGTTCACGGTAAAACCATTATCGCGCAGATGGCTGATCCAGGCTTTGCAGCAGCCACAGTTGGGGTCGCGGTAGACATCGATGGTGTCGGCCGCTTGGGCCAGGCCGCTGATGGCCAGCAGACCAAAGGTGATCAGGTGTTTACGCAGCATGGTCAAACAACTCCTTGAAAATGCACAGGCATACCGATCGTGTTCACCAGGATACTTGCCTGCCGGGCCTGTCAGGTGGCTTAGGCAAACATTACAACCTTGTCAGGTAGCCTGCTCGTCAGGGTCCAGATCGCGCATCAGCAAACCATACTCCAGCGCGACCTGCTCTGGAATCGGCAAATACACGGTGTGGCCGTCGCCGGGCGCCACGTCGATGGCCTGCTGTTGGCCGTTGCACAAACGGTGCAGGTCGAAGTGATAGTTGCCGCGCGGGGTCATCAGCTCCAGGTGGTCCCCTATTGCGAAGCGATTCTTCACCTTGACCTCGGCCAGGCCGTTCACACGTACGCCGGTGAGTTCGCCCACGAACTGCTGGCGTTCTGACAGAGAATTGCCGCGCAGGTAGTTCTGGTATTCGTCGTGCACATGACGGCGCAGGAAACCTTCGGTATAGCCCCGTTGAGCCAGCGACTCGAGGTTGCCCATCAGGGTCATGTCGAAGGGCCGCCCCGCCGCAGCGTCGTCGATGGCCTGGCGGTAGGACTGTACGGCGCGAGCGCAGTAGAAGTGCGACTTGGTACGGCCCTCGATTTTCAGCGAATGCACGCCCATGGCTGCCAGGCGCTCGACGTGCTGGATGGCGCGCAAATCCTTGGCGTTCATGATGTAGGTACCGTGCTCATCCTCGAAGGCCGGCATTTCGGTACCCGGGCGGTTGCTCTCTTGCAGCAGGAACACGTGCTCGGTTGGTGCACCCAGGCCCAGCGTCGGCTCGACTTCACGCACGATTTCGCCAGCAATGTTTTCGGTCGCCGGTGTGGCCTCGTACTTCCAGCGGCAGGCGTTGGTGCAGGCACCCTGGTTGGCATCGCGCTTGTTGAGGTAGCCCGATAACAGGCAGCGCCCGGAATAGGCCATGCACAGGGCACCGTGGACGAACACTTCGAGTTCCATGCCCGGCACCTGCTGGCGGATCTCCTCGATTTCTTCCAGCGACAGCTCGCGTGACAGGATCACCCGGCTCAGGCCCAGTTGCTGCCAGAACTGCACACTCGCCCAGTTGACGGTATTGGCCTGCACCGACAGGTGTACCGGCATGTGCGGGAAGTGCTGGCGCACCAGCATGATCAGGCCGGGGTCGGACATGATCAGGGCGTCGGGCGCCATCGCGACCACAGGAGCCAGGTCCTTGAGAAAGGTCTTTAGCTTGGCATTGTGCGGGGCGATGTTGACCACCACGTAGAAGCGCTTGCCCAGTGCATGCGCCTGCTCGATGCCCAACGCCAGGTTTGCGTGATCGAAGGCGTTGTTACGCACGCGCAAACTGTAGCGTGGCTGGCCTGCGTAGACCGCATCGGCACCGTAGGCGAATGCGTAGCGCATGGTCTTGAGGGTACCGGCAGGGGCCAGCAGTTCGGGCTTGGCGGGAAGGGTCATAGGCGCACCGGGGCAAAAGGCGCGGATGCTAAGCCATGGCAGCGTTGGCGATATTGATTTGAATCAAGGCAGGCATGGCGCTGCTCGGGGGTATCAATTTTTAGGACAACACACGCAATCGGGTACGCCCCAATATCTGCTAACCGCTGTAGCATCGTACGCCTCAGTCCAATGGTTCATGCCGACCAGTACCCTGTACAAAATGAACCGCTCGTTCACTGTGCAGCCTGTCAGCTCCCAGAAAAACTAAAAGGTGACGGCGGCCCACAGGGTCGCCACGCTTGAAGAATCGAACACCGAGGTTAGCGATGATGGATGAGGTGAAAAACCATAGCGGCCGTAGCTTGGTTGGCGGAGCAGCGCAGGGCGAGCTGCTGTTTGCGGACGTGGGGCTCAGCTTCTGGGGTGGGGTCAACTCATGCACAGGGGAGGTGATTGACCAGCATCACCCCCTTGCAGGCCAGTATCTGGCGGGGCGGGTGCTGGCCATTCCTTCGGGTCGAGGCTCGTGCACCGGAAGCAGCGTCATGATGGAGTTGATCAGCTCCGGCCATGCACCTGCAGCATTGATCCTTGCTGAAGTCGATGAAATCCTGACCCTTGGTGTGTTGTTGGCCGAAATGATCTATGACCGCTCACTGCCGGTGATCAGTATCGGCAAGGAGGCGTTTGCCGCGCTGAGCGATTGCCGCTATGCCCGGGTGAGCGATCAGGGCGTGCAAGCATCGGTGCACGCCCTGGCGGGTGATTTCATCCCCGCCAAGCCCACGCCTGTCTCGGACTTTACACAAAGCCCGGTCATCTTGACTGAGCAAGATCGCAGACTGCTTGAGGGTGTGCGAGGCAAGGCGGCCCAGGTGGCGATGCAGGTGGTGTTGCGCATGGCTGAGTTGCAGGGGGCCAAGGCACTGATTGATGTCACCCAGGCACATATCGATGGCTGCATCTACACCGGCCCCGCCAGCCTTCGCTTCGCTGAGCAGTTGGTCGCGTGGGGCGCCCAGGTCGTCGTGCCTACCACCTTGAACTCGATTTCAGTCGACCAGCGCCGTTGGCGCGACCTGGGTGTCGACCCACAATTCGGCGAGCCTGCCAGCGCATTGGGCAGTGCCTACATGGCAATGGGGGCACGCTTGAGCTACACGTGCGCCCCCTACCTGCTAGACACCGCGCCAAAGGCGGGAGAGCAGATCGTGTGGGCCGAGTCCAACGCTGTGGTCTATGCCAACAGTGTTCTGGCGGCGCGGACGTTGAAGTATCCAGACTACTTGGACATCTGCATTGCGATCTGTGGCCGCGCACCGCTGTCCGGGTGCCACCTGGACGCAAACAGAAGGGCTCAGCTACGTATCGACGTGGCCATGCCGAGCCAGGTTGATGATGCGTTCTATCCACTGCTTGGCTACCACGTCGGCTTGCTTGCCGGTAAGCGAATCCCGATCGTGTTCGGTCTGGAAAACGCGGCTCCAACCCTGGACCACCTCAAGGCCTTTTCAGCTGCCTTCGGCACCACCTCAGGGGCACCGCTTTTCCACATCGCGGGCGTCACGCCTGAAGCGCTGGTGCCTGAACAGGCCCTGGCACCAGGGGTAAGCCTCGAAACGCTGTCCATAACCCCCACCGACCTCATGGCCAGCTGGAAGCGCCTCAACAGTGCCCGCTCAGCGAACGTGGACATCGTTTCGCTGGGCAATCCCCATTTCTCGCTCACGGAGTTCCAAGCCTTGGCTGCGTTGTGCAAAGGCCTGCAGAAGGCATCGTCCACGGCACTGGTCATCACGTGCGGCCGTTCGGTTTACGAACAGGCAATCAAAGCCGGTTATGTAGCGCAGATTGAGCGTTTTGGTGCGCAGATCGTGAACGATACCTGCTGGTGCATGCTCGCGGAGCCAGTGATCCCCCCAGCCGCCAAAACCGTGATGACCAACTCTGCGAAATTTGCCCACTACGCACCGGGCCTGGTTGGGCGTCCCGTGCATTTCGCCAGCTTGGCGGGGTGCGTCGCGGCGGCAACGCAAGGCCATACCGACAGTGCTTACCCCGCCTGGTTAGGCTGACCGTTTTGAGGTGAATCACAGGTCAGGGCACTTTTCCGGTTGTGGCATGCACTAATATCCATGACACGCGAGGAGTGCACATGAACCAAACCGCCTTACAGAACAAAGCCCTGGCAGTGCTGCTGGGCTTGGTGACCCTAGCCTTCGGCTGGATCCTGCTGCCGTACTATGGGGCCATTTTCTGGGCGGTGATTCTTGCCATTCTTTTCGCGCCCCTGCAGCGCAACCTGGTGATGCGTTTTGGCAGGCGCCGCAATCTTGCCGCGGCCACCACCTTGCTGATCTGCCTATTGGTGGCCGTGCTGCCGGTGATCATTACCAGTGCCTTGCTGGTGCAGGAGGGCGCGACGCTGTACAAGCGCATAGAAAGCGGGCAGTTGGATATTGCAGGTTACGTGGAGCACGGTTTCGACCTGTTACCGCAGTTCGTGCAGCACGGCCTGGACGGGATGGGCATAGGCAACCTGGACAGCCTGCGCGACAAGATCACCAAGTGGGCCAGCCAGGGTAGCCAGGTGCTAGCCAGCCAGGCATTCAGTTTCGGCCAGGGAACATTCGAGTTCGTGGTGAGCTTCGGCATCATGGTGTACTTGTTGTTCTTCTTTCTGCGCGAGGGCGCTGAGGTGGCGCGGCGCGTACGCCTGGCGGTGCCGCTGCCAGAGCACCAGAAGCGGCGGCTGCAACTGAAGTTCAACCGCGTGGTAAGGGCCACGGTCAAAGGCAACGTACTGGTGGCCATCACCCAAGGCGCGCTGGGTGGTTTCATCTTCTGGGTGCTGGATATTCCCAGTGCCTTGGTCTGGGCGGTGATGATGGCGTTTCTTTCGTTATTGCCAGCCGTTGGCGCCGGTATCATCTGGGCCCCGGTAGCGGCGTATTTTCTGCTGACCGGGGCGATCTTGCAGGGGGTGATCCTGACCGCCTTTGGGGTACTGGTCATTGGCCTGGTGGACAACGTGCTGAGGCCTATCCTGGTGGGCAAGGATACGCGAATGCCCGACTACCTGATTCTCGTCTCCACGTTGGGTGGGCTGGCGGTATTCGGGCTCAACGGTTTTGTCATCGGGCCATTGATTGCGGCATTGTTCATGTCCAGCTGGGCTATCTTTGCGGCGACCAAGCCGCAGGTGCAGTTGCCCCAGTAAGGACCGGCATGCCGCCCAATCGCGCTAGCGCAAGCTGTATGAAACGCCTGCATAAACACCGAACCCTTCGCCAGGCGTCGAGCGGGCGATGTCCTGCCCGCCATCGTCATAGCCTGGGGTCACCGTGGCCGCGTAGCGCTTGTTGGTCAGGTTGCGCAGGTCCAGCCAGGTCTGCCAGTCCTGTTTCGGTGAGTCCCAGCCCAGGCGCGCGCCGAGCAGCGCGTAGGCGTCGGCATGCTCACTGTTGGCGTAGTCAATCTGTACCTTCGAGGCCATCTGCGTATTGACCCCGGCGTAGAATCCTCCAGGCCAGTCGAAGCGCACTTCGGCCTGGTAATAGTGCATTGGGATGCCCGGCAACCGGTTGTCGTCGAACCTGTCATCGTCCCGGTAGTGGAAATCACTGAAGGTATAGGCCTGGCGCACGCTCAGCTTACCCGTGCCTGGGCGCTCCCAGAGCGTGCTTTCAAGCGCCGCTTCAACCCCCTGGTGCACGGTGGGGCTGGCGTTGAACTCCTTGGGTAGGGCTCCCGGCACGATCTCGACCGCCAGCAGTTCATGGCGTACCTGCGCGTAATACCAGGCCAGGTCCCAGTGCCCGAGCGTCGAGTCGCCGCGTGCGCCAAGCTCCAGGGTGGTAGCGGTCTGGTTCTGCATCTTGATCGGTTGGGTGGCCACCGTGGAGCTCCAGAGCAGCGCCCATGGGTGCGGCGGCTCGACGGACCGGCTCAGGTTGCCATAGACCTGCAACTGCGGGCTGATGTCGTAGCGCAGCCCCAGGCGCGGAGCATAGTCCCAATCATGCTGGCTGACCCTGCCGCCTGTGGCAGGGTAGGTGACGTCACTTTCGCGGCGGGTGTAGATCATTGCCAGGCCTGTGGTCAGCCACAGGTCTGGGATCAGTTCCAGGTCATTGCCAAGGTGCAGCACGCTGTCCGACCCCTGGTAACTGAAGTCGCGGCTGCGTGCCCCGGTCACGTCACGGTCACGGGCGAACTGTGAGGCACCACTGTTGGGCAGGTGCTTGGTGGTGCGCCAGCCCAAGGTGGTCCTGCTTTCACGGCCGAACAGGGTATCGCGGCGCAGATAGTTCAATGTTCCGCTTACATCGGTGTAGGCGACCTTCAGCCGCATCGGGCCTTCGCGCAGGTCCATCGGGTAGTCGTGATAGACCAGCCCCGCTTCCAGGCGGGCATCGTCGTCAAGGTAGAAGGTGGTCTTGTTGCCTACCCAGGTGCTGCCCGGTTGCGGACGGCTGTCGTCGCGCGCCAGGTAAGCCGCATTGGCGGCTCGAGGGTCGTGCTTGATCTGCTGTTTGGTCAGGCGCCCGGCCAGGTCGTTTTCAGTTTCCCGATAGCGCAGGTAGAAGCGTGTCTCAAGATTGGGGTTGAACCGATAGCCGACGTTGGCGGCAATGCCCTTGGCGCTGCCGCTGCTGTGCTGCTGGTAGCCGTCGTATTCGGTGTCGGTCAGGGCGATGTAATAGTCGAGGTTGCCCAGCACCTGGCCCGAACTGATGTGCCGATGCTGATAGCCGCGGCTGCCGACTTCGTAGCGTACCTGCAACGGCGCCGCATCGTAGCCGGTGTGGGTGACATAGTTGATCGCTCCCCCCAGCGCCAGTGCGCCCTGGTCGAACCCATTGGCCCCGCGCAGTACTTCGGCGCGGCTCAACCACAGCGGTTCGAACAACTCATAGGGAGTACCGCCTGGGCCGGTCAAGGGCAGGCCGTCGAACATCGTGTAGACCCCAGAGCCATGGGCTCCCGGCGCTCGGTTGATGCCCGAACCACGGATCGACAGCTTGATGCCGTCGTTACCCGCCGACTGGGCAAACACCCCTGGCTGGTAGGCCAGCACATCCTGGTTGCTGGCGACCCGGCCCTGGCCAACGCGCTGCATGTCAACCAGATTGCTGGCGCCAGGCACCGCATTGAGCCGATCACGGGCATCTTCCAGTTCGCTTCGTTCCTCGTCGCTGATCAGCACTTGCCCCAGTTCGATCGCAGCGGCCGCCGTGGCTTGCTGGCCAACAGTGAAAAGGGCCAGGAGGCCAAGGCAAGACGAGAGGGGCAAAACGGGACGCATCGTACAACTCCAGACGAAAGACGACAGGCAACGGGGTTGTGACGTGCGAAATGGCGGCCAGAGCACGCGGAATTCCGGTTAATCGTATGCAGCCATTTGAGGACGTTTGTGTAGGACGCCGATTTACAAGCCTCATCGGTGGAGTGTGCAGGCCTGCCTTCGTAAGGTTGGGTTCTACCACGGCAGCTGCAGCGGTTGCCGAAACATGGCGATGACTTGTGGAGTTCGATGATGAAAGCCAACACGCGACCGATGGAAGACAGCCCCTATACGCCTGTATATCTGACACCTCGCGAGCAGCAGGTACTACTGTGGTGTGCCTATGGCAAGAGCTCGTGGGAAATCGGCCAGATCCTGCAGTGCAAAGAGTCGACGGTGAACTTTCATGTGGCCAACATCCTGCGGAAGTTCGATGTCTCAACGCGGGTTGCTGCCGTGATCAAGGCGATTCGCTACGGCATGCTCGTTGAGCAATGAGAGGCGCCCATGACTGAAGTCGATCTGATTGGCAGTAATGCGCCCGGTATTACCGAGTGGCTGGGCAGTGATGGGCGAGTCCTGTTCGGTGCGTTGCTGGGGGCACTGTTGGTCAGTGCCGCGCGCGACCGGCTGATCATCGTTTCGCGCAAGCGGCTCTCCTTCGGCAAGCAGGTGTTGCTGGTGTTTCTGACCCTGGGGGTCGGTTACCTGTTCGAGCCTCTGTTACAAACCTTGGCGCCGATGCTCTCGCGGGGCATGGCCGCCTTTGTGGCGGCGGTCGTGGTAATCCCCATCAGCCTCAAGGTGATGGTCTGGCTGGACTCGGTGGACGTGCGTGAAATCCTCCAGCGCTGGCGTCGTCGCAACTAGCCTTGAGTTGCCATGGGAAACCGTTCGCAAAGCTCGTCCAGGCGCTGTTGCAGCTCCTGGATCCGCTGTTTGTCCTTGATGTACAGCAGCGTGGCCTGGCGGTCGGCAAGCGAAAGGCTGCGCAGGCGCTGGAGAATGTCGCCTTCCAAGCCATCGCCTGGCTGACTGTCACGCTCTGCACGCTCACCCAATAGCAGCCAATCCAGGGAGCAGGCATGTTGACGAGCCATGTCTACGCATAATGAGTACGGCACACTGTTGCGTATCTTCCAGCTGCTCAGCGTCTGCGGACTTATCCCAAGGGCTCTGGCCAACTGGACGTCGGTGTCCGACCCGGTCAATAACTTGAGGCGTGCGAGCACCGACGCGAACAAGTGGCTACTCATGTTGAATATCCATGGCTGGTTTAATGGCATTCTCTGGGCTTAAACTACTTGATATGAATATTAGCCCTGCAATTTGAGGAACTTTATTGGCATGAACAGCAGCTTGATGAAAAGCCTTTCCGGTACCGTAGTCAATACTGACACCAGTGGTCGATCATTCTTACAGCGTATCCCGTTGTTGAGCGTTTGCAGGTACTTAGTGTGAGTACTTATAAACTGGTCTGCCCTCATTGCAACAGCCGTATGCGCATACGGACCAGCGAAGGGCGTCATATTTTCCTGAGGGTGGCCTATTTACAATGCACCACCGAGGCCTGTGGCTGGTCGGTGAGGGCCGAGTTTGAAATGACCCATGAGTTATCACCCAGCGGCATGCCCAACCCCCACGTGCATTTGCCATCGGCCAGCAATGAACTGCGCAAGACGGCACTTCAGCGCACTGACAGCCCTTCAGGTGCATCCCAAGAGAGATAGCGTCTGCGGCCTGCGATCCGGCGCAGATAAAAAAACACCCCGCATGAGCGGGGTGTTTGTTGTTGCAGGCCTGATCAGCCGATCAGTTGCAGACCCGCTTGCTGGACCAGTTCCAGCAGCGGCTGCGGGTACACACCCAGGACGAAGGCGAGGATGGCGATGGCCAGCAGCATGACACCACCGGTGCGCTGTTCCCACTTCAGCGGGGCGTCGTGGCGACGCAGGTTCGGCTCGACCAGGTACAGGGTGACCATGACGCGCAGGTAGTAGTAAACACCGATGGCGCTACCGATCACCAGGGCGCCGACCAGCCACCACAGGTGCGACTCGACGCCGGTGGCGATGATGTAGAACTTGCCGATGAAACCGGCGGTCAGCGGGATGCCCGCCAGCGACAGCATCATCACGGTCAGTACTGCGGTCAGGTACGGACGGCGCCAGAACAGGCCGCGGTACTCGTACAGCGCGTCGGCATCACGGCCGCCGTAAGGCGAGGACATCAGGGTGATGACACCGAAGGCGCCCAGGCTGGTGATCACGTAGGTGACCAGGTACACGCCCATCGCTTCCAGCGCCAGGCCCTTGCTGGCGACCAGCGCGATCACCAGGTAGCCGAAGTGGGCGATGGACGAGTAACCGAGCAGACGCTTGAGGTTGCTCTGGGTCAGTGCCAGCAGGTTACCGATCAGGATCGAGGCGACCGCGATCACGGCCAGTACGGTGCTCAGCACGCCGCTGCTGGCAGCAGGGGAGAGCATGAACAGGCGCACCACCACGGCGAACACTGCAACCTTGCTGGCGGTGGCCAGGAAGGCGGCGACTGGCGCTGGCGCGCCTTCGTATACGTCCGGGGTCCACAGGTGGAACGGTACCAGCGACAGCTTGAAGGCCAGGCCGACCAGCATCATGCCCAGGCCCAGTTGGGCGACCAGGCTTGGCATGCTGGTGGTAGCCAGGGCTTTACCGATCTGGTCGAAGCTCAGGCTGCCGGCGTCGGCGTAAAGCAGTGCCATGCCGAACAGCAGGAAGGCCGAACCCGCAGCCGACAGCACCATGTACTTGATGCCGGCTTCCAGCGATCGCTTGTTGAAGAATGCGTACGCCACCAGCCCGTAGACCGGTACCGACAGCAGCTCCAGGCCGATGAACAGGCCGGCCAGGTGGTTGGCACTGACCAGGACCAGGCCACCAAGGGCCGACATCAGCAGCAGCAGATACAGTTCTTCACGGTTGCCCGGGAAACCCTTGGACCCTTCGCCGAGGTAGGCGTGGGCGAGGGTAACGCAGGCCAGCGTCGCCACCAGGATGATCGCCATGTACAGGCAGGCGAACTTGTCGATGGTGATCAGCGGGGTGACCGCCAGTGGCGCAACCTTCAGCGCTGGCAGGATCGACAGCAAGGCCAGGTTCAGGCCCACGGTGGACAGCAGGAAGGTTTGCGAGTGGTTGCGCTTCCAGGCGATCGCCAGCATCACCACCACCGTGGTGATGGTGGTGATCAGCATCGGCGCCAATGCGATGAAGTGTTGAGTGGTGAATTCCATAGCGCTCTTACCGGGCCGAAGCGAGTTGAGTGAAAGCGGAACCGAGCCACTGCTGCACACCACTCATGGTGGCGGCAGAGGTGTCGAGGAACGGCTGCGGATACACGCCCAGCAGGATCAGCAGCACCGCCAGGCCCAGGACCATGACCAGCTCGCGACCGTCCATGCCGGCCAGCACGGTGTCAGCCTTGCTCGGGCCGAAGTAGGCACGGTGGATCATGATCAGCGAGTAGACCGAACCGAACACCAGGCCGGTGGTGGCGATCACGGTGATCCATGGCACGCTGGCGAAGCTGCCGATCAGGATCAGGAACTCGCCGACGAAGTTACCGGTACCTGGCAGGCCCAGGGAGGCGGCGGCGAAGAACAGGCTGATGGCGGGCAGGTAGGCGATACGGTGCCACAGGCCGCCCATCTGGCGCATGTCACGGGTATGCAGGCGCTCATACAACTGGCCGGACAGGATGAACAGCGCGGCGGCTGACAGACCGTGGGCCAGCATCTGGATCACGGCACCTTGCAGGGCCTGTTGGCTGCCGGAGTAGATGCCGATCAGCACGAAGCCCATGTGCGAGACGCTGGAGAACGCAATCAGACGCTTGATGTCGGTTTGCGCGAAGGCCAGGAACGCACCGTAGAAGATACCGATCAGGCCCAGGGTCATGGCGATCGGCGCGAACTCGGCCGAGGCATTCGGGAACAGCGGCAGGGCGAAGCGCAGCAGGCCGTAGGCCGCAGTCTTCAGCAAGATACCGGCAAGGTCCACCGAGCCTGCGGTGGGGGCCTGGGCGTGGGCATCAGGCAGCCAGGAGTGGAACGGCACGACCGGCAGTTTGACCGCGAAGGCGATGAAGAAGCCCAGCATCAGCACGTATTCGACACCGGCCGGCAGTTCGGCCTTGAGCAAGTCGCTGTAGTTGAAGGTGAGCACGCCGGTGGTGTTGTAGTTGACCAGCACCAAGCCAAGGATCGCCACCAGCATGATCAGGCCGCTGGCCTGAGTGAAGATGAAGAACTTGGTCGCGGCGTAGATCCGGGTCTTCTTGCCATCTGCGGAGCTGTGACCCCAGAGCGCGATGAGGAAATACATCGGCACCAGCATCATTTCCCAGAAGAAGAAGAACAGGAACAGGTCCAGGGCCAGGAACACACCGACCACGCCACCGAGGATCCACATCAGGTTGAGGTGGAAGAAGCCGACGTGGCGCTGGATTTCTTTCCAGGAGCACAGCACCGAGAGCACACCGAGCAGGCCGGTGAGCAGGATCATCAGCAACGACAGGCCGTCGAGAGCCAGGTGGATGCTGATGCCGAAACGCTTGATCCACTCGACCTTGTATTCGAGTGCCCAAGCAGGCTCAACGCCTGGTGCAGGTGCCAGGGTGTAGTCGCCGGTGCCCCACAGCCATAGGCCGATTCCGAGCAGCAGGGACATGGTCAGCAGCGCGATCCAGCGCGGCAGGGTGGCGCCGAAGCGCTCACCCAGCCAGCACAGGAAGCCGCCGATGAAGGGGATCAGGATCAGCCAAGGCAAAATCATGACGGGTTGGTTTCCTTTGGCAAAGTCGCAAGATTCATAGTCATACCGCAGCCACTACCACAGCACCGAGTACCAGCACGGCGCCCACGGCGATAGAGGCGGTGTACCAGCGCAGCTGGCCGGTCTCGGTCTTGCTCATGGCGACGTGGCCGCCACGCGCCATCCGAGGAATCAGGCCGATGCTGCGGTCAACCGGGTCCTTGCGCAGGAGATGGCTGATCAGCAGGTAAGGTTTGACGAAGAGCTTGTCGTAGATCCAGTCGAAGCCCCAGGCGGCGAACCACCAGGCCGACAGGACACGGCCGATACTGCTGTTGGCGATGGCGCTGACGAAGCGGCGCTTGCCCAGGAACAGCAGGGCCGACAGCAGGATACCGGCCACGGCGATGGCGCCAGAGGCGATTTCCAGCGAGTGCTTGGCCTCGCCACCGGCATGGCCGGCGCTTTCAGGCAGCACGCCTGCCAGTGGCGGGTGGATCCAGGCGCCGATGAAGGTCGACAGCACGATCAGCACGCCCAGTGGCAGCCAGTGGCTGATGCCGTGGCCGGCATGGGCTTCGGTCTTGGCTTCGCCGTGGAAGGCGATGAAGATCAGGCGGAAGGTGTAGAGCGAGGTCATGAAGGCACCGACCAGGCCAGCATACAGCAGGCCGGTGTTGCCGCTGGCGAAGGCTTCCCAGAGGATCTCGTCCTTGGAGTAGAAGCCCACGGTCAGGATCGGCAAGGCCGCCAGGGCGGCGCCACCGACCACGAAGCTGGCATAGGCCAGTGGCAGTTTCTTCCACAGGCCGCCCATCTTGAAGATGTTCTGCTCGTGATGGCAGGCCACGATCACCGCACCCGAAGCAAGGAACAGCAGGGCCTTGAAGAAGGCGTGGGTCATCAGGTGGAAGATCGCCGCGTCCCAGGCACCGACGCCCAGGGCCAGGAACATGTAGCCGATCTGGCTCATGGTTGAGTAGGCGAGGATACGCTTGATGTCGGTCTGAACCAGGGCGGCGAAGCCGGCCAGTACCAGGGTCACGCCGCCAACCACACCCACCAGGTGCAGGATGTCCGGCGCCAGCAGGAACAGGCCGTTGGTACGGGCAATCAGGTACACACCTGCGGTGACCATGGTCGCCGCGTGGATCAGTGCCGAAACCGGGGTCGGGCCAGCCATCGCATCGGCCAGCCAGGTCTGCAGCGGCAGCTGGGCCGACTTGCCAACCGCACCACCGAGCAGCATCAGGGTGGCCAGGACCATCCAGGTGTCGCCTGCCTGGAATTTCTGCGGTGCCAGCACCAGCAGTTCCTGCACGTTCAAGGTACCCAGCTGGGCGAACAGGATGAACAGGCCGATGGCCATGAACACGTCGCCGATACGGGTGACGATGAATGCCTTGAGTGCTGCGTTACCGTTGTTGCGGTTGCTGTAGTAGAAACCGATCAACAGATAGGAGCACAGGCCCACGCCTTCCCAGCCGAAGTAGATGAACAGCAGGTTGTCGCCCAGGATCAGGAACAGCATGCTGGCGATGAACAGGTTGGTGTACGAGAAGAAGCGCGAGTAGCCGGCTTCGCCACGCATGTACCAGGACGCGAACAGGTGGATCAGGAAGCCGACACAGGTGACCACGCCGAGCATGGTGACCGAAAGGCCGTCCAGGTAGAGGGTGAAGTTCGGCGCGAAGCCGTCCACCGACATCCACTGCCACAACAGCTGGCTGTATGCGCCACCTTCAGGCGGTGCAACGTTGAATTGCCAGATGACATAGGCGGCGACCGCAGCCGAGAGGCCGACAGAGCCCACGCCGATCAGGGCGGACAGGTTCTCCGAGAACCGCCCGCGCGAGAACGACAGCAGCAGGAAGCCGATCAGGGGGAAGACGAAAGTCAGGAAGAGAAGGTTCATCCGCGCATCTCACTGGCAGCATCGATGTCGAGAGTGTGGAAGCGGCGATACAGCTGCAGCAGGATCGCCAGGCCAATGCTGGCCTCGGCGGCTGCCAGGCTGATCACCAGAATGAACATCACCTGGCCGTCGGGCTGGACCCAACGGGCACCGGCGACGATGAACGCCAGGGCAGAGGCGTTCATCATGACTTCCAGGCTCATGAGCACGAAGAGGATGTTGCGGCGGACCATCAGGCCAACCAGACCTAAGCAGAACAGGATGCCGGCGACCGCCAGACCGTGTTCAAGAGGGATAGCACCCATGATTTACTCCTTCGCCTCGTTGCGGCCCAGGTGGAAGGCGGTGACGGCTGCAGCGAGCAGCAGCATCGAGGCCAGTTCGACCACCAGCAGGTAGGGGCCGAACAGGCTGATGCCCACGGCCTTGGCGTCCACGGTGGTACCGCTGATGGCCGCGCCGCTCGGGGCGACGAACAGCACGTACAGCAGCTCCAGCAGCAGCAGGGCGGCCAGCAGCACCGGCCCGGCCCAGATGCCGGGCTTGAGCCAACCCCGTTCCTGAGCGACCGAGGCCGGCCCGAGGTTGAGCATCATTACCACGAAGACGAACAGCACCATGATTGCGCCGGCGTAGGCGATCACTTCCAGGGCGCCGGCGAACGGCGCACCCAGAGCGAAGAAGATCATTGCCACGGAAATCAGCGAAATGATCAGGTAGAGCAGGGCGTGCACAGGGTTGGTGCCGGTCACCACTCGAAGGGTGGAGACCACGGCGATCCCGGATGCGAAGTAGAAAGCGAATTCCATCTTTCTGTCCTTATGGGAGCAAGCTCTTCACGTTGATCGGCTCGGCTTCGTTCTGAGCAGCGCCTTTCGGCTTGCCAGCGATCGCCATACCCGCAACACGGTAGAAGTTGTAGTCAGGGTTCTTGCCGGGGCCGGAGATCAACAGATCTTCCTTCTCGTACACCAGGTCCTGACGCTTGAACTCGGCCATTTCGAAATCCGGAGTCAGCTGGATCGCGGTGGTCGGGCACGCTTCCTCGCACAGGCCGCAGAAGATGCAGCGCGAGAAGTTGATGCGGAAGAACTCCGGGTACCAGCGGCCGTCTTCGGTCTCGGCCTTCTGCAGCGAGATGCAGCCGACCGGGCAGGCCACCGCGCAGAGGTTGCACGCTACGCAGCGCTCCTCGCCATCGGGGTCGCGGGTGAGGACGATACGGCCGCGGTAGCGCGGCGGCAGGTACACGGGCTCTTCGGGGTACTGCAGGGTGTCGCGCTTGCGGAACCCGTGGGAAAACACCATTGCCAGGCTGCGCAGCTGAGTGCCGGTACCCTTAACGATGTCGCCGATATACTTGAACATGGGTCAAATCCTCACTGGGCCGCGACGGCTGGCGTGTTGTAAAGCACGATCGCAGCGGTCACCAGCAAATTGATCAGGGTCAGCGGCAGGCAGAACTTCCAGCTGAAGTCCATCACCTGGTCATAGCGCGGGCGCGGGATCGAAGCGCGCAGCAGGATGAACAGCATGATGAAGAACGCGGTTTTCAGCGCGAACCACAGGAACGACAGTTGCGGCAGGATGCCGAACGGGCCGTGCCAGCCGCCGAAGAACAGGGTCACCAGCAGCGCCGAGATGAGGATGATGCCGATGTACTCACCGACGAAGAACATGCCCCACTTCATGCCGGCATACTCGATGTGGTAGCCGTCGGCCAGTTCCTGCTCCGCTTCCGGCTGGTCGAACGGGTGACGGTGGGTCACGGCGACGCCAGCGATGAAGAAGGTGCAGAAGCCGAAGAACTGCGGAATGATGAACCACAGGTTCTGGGCCTGGTATTCAACGATGTCGCGCATGTTGAACGAGCCCACCTGCACCACCACGCCCATCAGCGCCAGGCCCAGGAACACTTCGTACGACACGGTCTGGGCCGAGGCTCGCAAGCTGCCCAGCAGGGCGTACTTGTTGTTCGACGACCAGCCGGCGAAGAGCACGGCATAGACCGAGAGACCGGCCATGGCGAAGAAGAACAGCAGGCCGATGTTCAGGTCGGCAACGCCCCAGGTCGGGGTGATCGGGATGACCACGAAGGCGATCAGCAGGGCGCTCATGGCCACTACCGGTGCCAGGGTGAAGATCACGCGGTCGACGAAGGGTGGATTCCAGTCTTCCTTGAAGAACATCTTCAGCATGTCGGCGGCGATCTGGAACATGCCGAACGGGCCGACACGGTTCGGACCGTAGCGGTCCTGCCACCAGCCCAGCAGGCGGCGCTCGACGAAGCTGAGCAGCGCGCCGCACACCACCACCGCGAGCAGGACCACGATGGCCCGGATCACGGTGAGGATCACATCGATCACTTCGGGGGTGAACCAGCTCATTGTGCTGCCTCCTGCAGACCTTCGACGGATGCACCGAAGATGGCAGGTGGGATACCGGCCAGGCCTTTCGGCAACGCGACCAGGCCAGCGCCCAGCTCTTCATTGATGCGCAGTGGCAGGCGCAGGGACACGCCAGCGACGTTCAGGCTCAACAGCGCGCCGTCGTTGACGCCCAGGCGGTCAGCCTCGGACTTGGCCAATGCCACGTAGGCGGCAGGAATGCGTTCCTGAACCGGCGCGGCGCGCGAGGAGCTTTCTTCGCTGCCGAACAGGTGGAAGAACGGTACTGCGGTCCAGGTGCCACGGGCCGGGTTGAAGGCGCCCGGAATGGCGTTGAACCAGTTCAGACGGTCGCCTTGCGATTCGATCAAGCGAACACCCGGGTCACCGGCACGCAGGTGACCACCGACCTCGTCCTGGAACTTGTTCCAGGCTTGCGGCGAGTTCCAGCCCGGCGACCAGGCGAACGGCACCTGCTGGCGCGGCTCGGCCGACCCCGAGTAGCCTTCCATGGAGAAGGCGAACGCGGTGTCCTTGTCTTGCGGGGTGCGTGGTTCGTGCACGCTGATGTTGGCGCGCATCGCGGTACGGCCAGAGTAACGCAGCGGCTCACGGGCCAGCTTCATGCCCTTGATACGGAATGCGGCGCTTGGTGCGGCATTGACGATGCCGGCCAGTTGCGGCGCGGCTTCGGCGCAGGCGCTGGTGACGTGGTCCAGCTGGGTCCAGTCGACCGGCTTGTTCAGCAACGTGGCACGCAGGGCATGCATCCAGCGCCAGCCTTCGTGAACCAGGATGCTGCTGTCCAGGTACTGCGGGTCAAACACCTGGAAGAAGCGCTGGGCACGGCCTTCCTGGCTGACCAGGGTGCCGTCGCCTTCGGCGAACGAAGCTGCTGGCAGCACCAGGTGGGCGCGGTCGAGCGTCGGGGTCTTGGAATGGTCGGCAACGATCACCACCTTGGCCGCGGCCAGAGCAGCGTCCACCTTGGCGGCCGGTACGCGGGCGTACAGGTCGTTCTCCAGCACGACGATGGCGTCGGCCTTGCCGCTGATGACCGCGTCCAGCGCGGCATCCACCGATTCACCACCAAGCATGGCCAGACCCAGACTGTTGGCCTCAGGCACTACCAGGCTCAGCGAACCATCTTTCTCGCGCAACTTCAGGGCCTTGGCGATGTTGGCGGCGGCTTCGATCAGGGCTGGGTCGGCCAGGGAGGTACCGGCGATTACCAGCGGGCGCTTGGCGGCGACCAGGGCATCGGCGATGCGCTGGGCCAGGGCCTTGGCCTCGTCGTCCAGGCCAGCAACGGCAGGGGCGCTCGGGTCGATGGCGTGGGCCACGGCGAAACCGATGCGGGCCAGGTCTGCCGGGGCCGCGTGTACGCACTCTTCGGCCACATCATCGAGCTTGGTTTCGGCCAGGCTGGCGATGAACAGCGGGTACAGCGCGTGCTGGCCGATGTTTTTCACGGCTGCATCGAGCCAAGGCTGCACTTTCATGGCCTCGGCCATGGCTTCGGCCTTGCCTTTGGTGGCCTGGCGCACGGCCAGGGCAACGCGGGCGGCAGTCTGGGTCAGGTCTTCACCCAGCACGAACACTGCGTCGTGATCTTCGATGTCACGCAGGGTTGGCACTGGCAGCGGGCTGTTGTTCAGCACGTGCAGGGCCAGGCGCACGCGGGCCAGTTCACCGGCTTCCATACCGCAGTAGAAGTAGTCGGCACCGACCAGTTCACGCAGGCCGTAGTTGCTTTCGAGGCTGGCGCGAGGCGAGCCGATACCGACGATGGTGCGGCCACGCAGCAGGTCGGCGGCCTTGTCCAGGGCGGCATCCAGGCCCAGCTTGGTGCCATCGGCCAGCAACGGCTGGCGTGGGCGGTCGGTGCGGTTGACGTAGCCATAGCCGAAGCGGCCGCGGTCGCACAGGAAGTACTGGTTGACCGAGCCGTTGAAGCGGTTCTCGATCCGACGCAGCTCGCCGTAGCGCTCGCCCGGGCTGATGTTGCAGCCGCTGGAGCAGCCGTGGCAGATGCTTGGGGCGAACTGCATGTCCCACTTGCGGTTGTAGCGCTCGGAGTGGGTCTTGTCGGTGAATACGCCAGTCGGGCAGACCTCGGTCAGGTTGCCGGAGAACTCGCTTTCCAGCACGCCATCTTCAACGCGCCCAAAGTACACGTTGTCGTGGGCGCCATAGACGCCCAGGTCGGTGCCGCCAGCGTAGTCCTTGTAGTAGCGCACGCAACGGTAGCAGGCGATGCAACGGTTCATCTCGTGTGCGATGAACGGGCCAAGGTCCTGGTTCTGGTGGGTACGCTTGGTGAAACGGTAGCGGCGCTCGTTGTGGCCGGTCATTACCGTCATGTCCTGCAGGTGGCAGTGACCGCCTTCCTCGCAGACCGGGCAGTCGTGCGGGTGGTTGGTCATCAGCCATTCGACGACGCTGGCGCGGAACGCCTTGGACTCGTCATCGTCGATGGAGATCCAGGTGCCGTCGGAGGCTGGGGTCATGCAGGACATGACGATACGACCGCGGGTGTCGTTCTCGTCGGTGTACTGCTTGACCGCACACTGCCGGCAGGCACCAACGCTACCAAGCGCCGGGTGCCAGCAGAAATAAGGGATATCGAGGCCGAGTGACAGACAGGCCTGTAACAGGTTGTCTGCACCGTTGACTTCGAGCGCTTTGCCGTCTACGTGGATAGTGGCCATTGTTCAAAGTTCTTCGTTGGCCCGCGTGAGCGGGCGTGGCTAATGGAAATCGGTGAGCCTGCGGCCGGCCTCGAGTCGTTCGGGCCGGCCTGCGGGCTGGCGGGTGGCACGGACCACCCGTCGTCTATCTTTTTATGCGCCGACTACAATCGGCTTGGCCAGATTCGGGCGCAGGGTGTCGCCAGCGCTTGCAGGCGCGACACCGGCCTCGAATTCGGACCTGAAGTATTTGATGGCACTGCCCAATGGCTCGACGGCACCCGGCGCGTGAGCACAGAAGGTACGGCCCGGGCCGAGGAAGTTGACCAGGCCCAGCAGCGTCTCGATGTCTTCGGCGCGGCCCTGGCCTTTTTCCAGTGCGCGCAGCATCTTCACGCTCCATGGCAGGCCGTCACGGCATGGGGTGCACCAGCCGCACGACTCGCGGGCAAAGAACTCTTCCATGTTGCGCAGCAGCGATACCATGTTGACGCTGTCGTCCACCGCCATGGCCAGGCCCGTGCCCATACGGGTGCCGACCTTGGCGATGCCACCGGCGTACATCTGCGCGTCGAGGTGCTCGGGCAGCAGGAAACCGGTACCGGCACCGCCTGGCTGCCAGCACTTGAGCTTGTAGCCGTCACGCATACCGCCGGCATAGTCCTCGAACAACTCACGGGCGGTCACGCCAAACGGCAATTCCCACAGGCCCGGGTTCTTCACCTTGCCGGAGAAGCCCATCAGCTTGGTGCCGTGGTCTTCGCTGCCTTCGCGGGCCAGCGACTTGTACCAGTCGTTGCCGTTGGCGACGATGGCGGGCACGTTGCACAGGGTTTCGACGTTGTTCACGCAGGTCGGCTTGCCCCACACGCCAACGGCGGCAGGGAAGGGCGGCTTGGAGCGCGGGTTGGCGCGGCGGCCTTCGAGCGAGTTGATCAGTGCGGTTTCTTCACCGCAGATGTAGCGGCCGGCACCGGTGTGCACGAACAGCTCGAAATCGAAGCCCGAACCGAGGATGTTCTTGCCCAGCAGGCCTGCGGCCTTGGCTTCGTCGATGGCGCGGTTGAGGTGCTTCGCTGCGGTGGTGTATTCGCCACGCAGGAAGATGTAGCCACGGTAGGCCTTCAGGGCGCGGGCACTGATCAGCATGCCCTCGACCAGCAGATGGGGCTGTTGCTCCATCAGCATGCGGTCCTTCCAGGTGTTCGGTTCCATTTCGTCCGCGTTGCACAGCAGGTAGCGGATGTTCATGGATTCGTCTTTGGGCATCAGGCCCCACTTCACGCCCGTGGGGAAGCCCGCACCGCCGCGGCCCTTGAGGCCGGAGTCCTTGACGGTCTGGACGATGTCGTCCTGCGACATCTGCGCCAGCGCCTTGCGGGCGGCGGCATAGCCGTTCTTGGCCTGGTACTCGTCGAGCCAGACAGGCTCGCCGTCGTCACGCAGGCGCCAGGTCAGCGGATGGGTTTCGGCCGAACGCGCAATGCGGTTGGCCGGGCCGAAGGAAGTGATGGTCATACGTAACCCTCCAGCAGCTTGGAGACGCCAGCAGGCTGTACGTCGCCAAAGGTGTCGTCGTCGATCATCAGCGCCGGGGCCTTGTCGCAATTGCCCAGGCAGCAGACCGGCAGCAGGGTGAAGCGCCCGTCGGCAGTGGTCTGGCCCAGGCCGATGCCCAGCTCGCTCTGGATCTGGCTGACCACGGACTCGTGGCCACCGATGTAGCAGACCATGCTGTCGCATACGCGGATGATGTGGCGACCGACCGGCTGACGGAAGATCTGGCTGTAGAAGGTGGCCACGCCCTCGACGTCGCTGGCAGGAATGCCCAGCACTTCGCCAATGGCGTGAATGGCACCGTCCGGTACCCAGCCACGTTCTTTCTGGACGATCTTCAAGGCTTCGATGGACGCCGCGCGCGGGTCCTCGTAGTGGTGCATCTCGTGCTCGATGGCCGAGCGCTCGGTTTCGCTCAGGGCGAAACGGTCAGTCTGGATAAGCGTGCTGTTCATGCTTAGCGGTCCACGTCAGCCATAACGAAGTCGATACTGCCCAGGTACGCAATGAGGTCGGCGACCATGCTGCCCTTGATCACCGAAGGGATCTGCTGCAGGTGCGGGTAGCTCGGGGTGCGAATCCGGGTGCGGTAGCTCATGGTGCCGCCATCGCTCGTCAGGTAGTAACTGTTGATGCCCTTGGTCGCCTCAATCATCTGGAACGACTCGTTGGCCGGCATGACCGGGCCCCACGAAACTTGCAGGAAGTGCGTGATCAAGGTCTCGATGTGCTGCAGGGTGCGCTCTTTCGGTGGCGGCGTGGTCAGCGGGTGGTCCGCCTTGTACGGGCCTTCCGGCATGTTGCGCAGGCACTGGTCGATGATGCGGATACTCTGACGCATCTCCTCGACACGGACCATGCAGCGATCGTAGGCATCGCCGTTGTGGGCCAGCGGCACTTCGAACTCGAAGTTCTCGTAGCCGGAGTAGGGGCGGGCTTTACGCAGGTCGAAGTCGCAACCGGTGGCACGCAGGCCGGCGCCGGTGGTACCCCACTCCAGAGCTTCCTTGGTGTTGTACGCGGCAACGCCGATGGTACGGCCCTTGAGGATGCTGTTCTGCAGGGCGGCCTTGGTGTATTCGTCGAGGCGCTTGGGCAGCCATTCGACGAAGTCCTTGACCAGCTTGTCCCAGCCGCGCGGCAGGTCGTGGGCGACGCCACCAATGCGGTACCAGGCCGGGTGCAGGCGGAAACCGGTGATCGCTTCGATCACGGTGTAGGCGCGCTGACGGTCGGTGAAGGTGAAGAACACCGGGGTCATGGCGCCCACGTCCTGGATGTACGTACCCAGGAACAGCAGGTGGCTGGTGATCCGGAAGAATTCGGCGAGCATGATGCGAATCACGTCGACCTTCTGCGGTACCTGGATGCCCGCCAGCTTTTCCACCGCCAGTACGTACGGCAGGTTGTTCATCACCCCGCCGAGATAGTCGATGCGGTCGGTGTAGGGGATGAAGCTGTGCCAGGACTGACGTTCGGCCATCTTCTCGGCACCACGGTGGTGGTAACCGATGTCCGGTACGCAGTCGACGATCTCTTCACCGTCCAGTTGCAGCACGATACGGAAGGCACCGTGCGCCGAAGGGTGGTTGGGGCCGAGGTTGAGGAACATGTAGTCCTCGTTGGCGCCCTGACGCTTCATGCCCCAGGCTTCCGGGTTGAAGCGCGCCGATTCCTCTTCAAGCTGTTGCTTGGCCAGGGTCAGGCTGTAGGGGTCGAACTCGGTAGCACGGGCTGGGTAGTCCTTGCGCAGCGGGTGACCTTCCCAGGTGGGCGGCATCATGATGCGGCTCAGGTGAGGGTGGCCGGCAAAATCGATGCCGAACATGTCCCACACTTCGCGTTCGTACCAGTTGGCGTTTGGCCAGATGCCGGTCACGGTCGGCAGATTCAGGTCGCCTTCGCTGAGCGACACCTTGATCATTACGTCGCTGTTACGCTCGATCGACAGCAGGTGGTAGAAGACGCTGAAGTCGGCGGCGGGCAGGCCACGGCGCTGGGTGCGCAGGCGCTCGTCGACGCCGTGCAGGTCATACAGCATGCTGTACGGTTTGGCGACGCCGCGCAGGAAGCTGAGCACCTCCTTGAGCTGGGCGCGCTTGACCCACAGCACGGGCATGCCGGTGCGGGTTTCCTGGGCGACGAATGCTTCGGCGCCAAAACGGTTGTTCAGTTCGACGACCACATCCTGGTCGTCAGCCTTGTAGGGCGGAATGAAAATAGCGTTGTCCGCTGTCATGGTCTCGGTCGCTTTGGGTCAACGTTAAGAATGAAGCCAGGCCGCCGGCTCCGGAGGAGCGGGCGGCAGGTCGCTGGATCAGACTTCGTCGGGGCTGCGCAGATTGGTTACTGCAATGCGCTGCTCACGACGCAGGTCTTTCTGGGCTGGCATCTCGGCACGATAAATACCTTGATCACCAACAACCCAGGAAAGCGGGCGTCGTTCTTGGCCAATGGACTCCTGCAGCAGCATCAAGCCTTGCAGGAAAGCCTCAGGGCGTGGCGGGCAGCCGGGCACATAGACGTCCACGGGGAGGAACTTGTCGACCCCCTGAACGACCGAGTAGATGTCGTACATGCCACCGGAGTTGGCGCACGAGCCCATGGAGATGACCCATTTGGGCTCGAGCATCTGCTCGTACAGGCGCTGAATGATCGGCGCCATTTTGACGAAGCAGGTACCGGCAATGACCATGAAGTCGGCCTGACGCGGCGAGGCCCGGATGACTTCGGCGCCGAAGCGGGCGATGTCGTGGGGAGCCGTGAAAGCCGTGGTCATTTCCACGTAGCAGCAGGACAGGCCGAAGTTGTACGGCCAGAGGGAGTTCTTGCGACCCCAGTTGACCGCGCCACGTAGCACATCTTCAAGTTTGCCCATGAAGATGTTCTTGTGGACCTGGTCCTCTAGCAGCTGATCGGTGACGGTTTCCCGTTCACCGACCGGGTACTGCTCGTTGGGTGCATCCGGATCGATTCTGGTCAGATTGTATTGCATGCCAAAGCCTCATTGTTTCAGCTTCGCTTGCCGCTTGCGGCGACCTTCGGGAGCCCAATCAAGTGCCCCGACGCGCCATAGGTAGACAAGACCTGCCAACAGAATTGCTATGAAAACGAGTGCTTCGACGAATCCGGTCCAGCCGCTTTCGCGGACGGACACAGACCAGGCAAAGAGAAAGAGGGCTTCGATATCGAAGATCACGAACAGCATCGCGACCAGATAGAATTTGGCGGACAGGCGCAGGCGGGCGCTGCCGACGGGCAGCATGCCGGATTCGAAGGGTTCGTTCTTGGCGCGACCCCAGGCCTTGCTACCGAGCAGGCTGGACAGGCCGAGCATGAAGGCACACAGGCCGACGACACCCAGGAGGAAGATGGCAAAGCCCCAGTTGTGGGCGATGAGTCCTGCCGAATCGGACATGCTAGAGATCCTTATACAGAGACCCAGCTCTGCAGTCTGAAATAAGTAGAGCGGCGACGCGGTGTCGCAGGTGCAGTGACCAAATGTCGCAGCTGAATCAATCGCGCTGATTTTATGGGTAAACCCGTAGCAAGTAAAATTTCTGTCGCAAATTTATTCGTAGGATTAAGAACAAAAGGCACTCGTAAATGGCTGAAAGCCTTGATATTCGGGCATTGCGTACGGTTTTGTTAATTATGTTTCTTGCGACTGGTAACGAATTACAATTTTCGGAATGATAATTAATATCATTTGACCTGATGCTATGTAATTTGGCTGTTCTGTGCCTTGTAAAGTTCATCTGGCCACTCCAGCTACTTACAAATGCGAAAGACTCCTGTTGTAACAGCTTCCGAAGCTGCGCGCACCGCTCTGCGTCAATATCAGTGCGGGCAGGGCGGGGCGCAGGGTAATGCCGCAAGAGCCGCGCAGGTAAGCCAGGTGGGCACAGAGGAAGGCGGCCAGGCCGAACACGAACAGGTCGGCGGGTGCGGCCAGCAGGGCGAGCAGGGTATTGTCGCTGGCCAGTGCATATATATAGAGGGCGGC
>NZ_BCBH01000047.1:0-34459 GCF_001320525.1 Pseudomonas sp. NBRC 111131
GACTTCGATACCTTCCAGGCCCGGTGAAGAGTTGACCTCCATCACCAACGGCCCGTGGTTGGAGCGCAGGATATCCACACCGGCCACGCTCAAGCCCATCACCTTGGCCGCCCGAATGGCCGTGATCCGCTCTTCAGGGGTGATCTTGATCAGGCTGGCGACACCACCGCGATGCAGGTTGGAACGGAACTCGCCTGGTTTGGCCTGACGCTTCATCGAAGCGATCACCTTGTCCCCCACCACGAAGCAGCGAATGTCGGCACCGCCCGCCTCTTTGATGTACTCCTGCACCATGATGTTCTGCTTCAGGCCCATGAACGCTTCGATCACTGATTCGGCCGCCTGGGTTGTCTCGCATAGCACCACGCCGATGCCCTGTGTGCCTTCAAGGACCTTGATCACCAGCGGCGCGCCATTGACCATTTGGATCAGGTCGGGGATGTCGTCCGGCGAGTGGGCGAACCCCGTGATCGGCAGGCCGATGCCGCGCCGGGACAGCAATTGCAGTGAGCGCAGCTTGTCACGCGAGCGGGCGATGGCCACCGACTCGTTGAGCGGGTACACGCCCATCATCTCGAATTGGCGCAGCACCGCGCAGCCATAGAAGGTGACCGAGGCGCCAATGCGCGGAATCACCGCATCGAAGCCTTCCAGCGGCTTGCCACGGTAGTGGATCTGCGGTTTGTGGCTGGCGATATTCATATAGGCCCGCAGGGTGTCGATCACCACCATTTCGTGGCCACGTTGGGTACCGGCTTCGACCAGGCGGCGGGTGGAATACAGACGCGGGTTGCGCGACAGCACAGCGATCTTCATGCAGCACCTGTGACAGGAGAAAGGGTGGCCGGGAAGGCCGGTTTGTCTTGCACGTACTTGAGCCCCGGGTTGACCACCAACTGGCCGTGGATAAGCGCCTTCGAGCCGAGCAGCAGGCGGTAGCGCATGCTCTTGCGGCAGGCCAGCGTGAACTCGACCTCCCAGACGCGATCGCCCAGCGCCAGCGGTGTACGAATCACATAACGGGTTTGCGCATGGCCGTTGGAGCTCTTGATGGTCTTCATGGTAACCAGTGGTGCTTCACAGCGGCGGTGACGCAACTGCACCAGCGACCCCAGATGGGCGGTGAAACGCACCCAGGGTTGGCCGTTGCGTTCGAACGGCTCCACCTCGGTGGCATGCAGGCTGGAGGTGCTGGCACCGGTGTCGATCTTGGCGCGCAGGCCGGCCACGCCAAGGTCGGGCAGCGCGACCCACTCGCGCAGGCCGATCACAGTCAGATGGTCAAATGTCTTCACGAAGCGCACCCTGCGGATAAGGTGGTGAACTGTAAGCACGGCGGGGACTTTTTGCATCCGTCAGTTACGGTAGTACAGTTCGATGAAAGACAGAATTCGAGGTAGCGGGATGGCACAAAAACCGGAAGAAGACGACAAGGTCCGCCTGGACAAATGGTTATGGGCAGCGCGCTTCTACAAGACTCGTGCCCTGGCCAAGGCGGCGATCGAAAGTGGCAAGGTGCATTGCCGTGGCGAGCGCTGCAAGCCGGGCAAGGAACCGCGGGTAGGCGATGAGTTTGTGTTGCGTATGGGGTTCGATGAACGCACGGTGGTGGTCAAGGCGCTGTCGGTGGTGCGCCGGGGCGCGCCTGAAGCGCAGACGCTGTACGAAGAAACCGAGGAGAGTGTACGGCGCCGTGAGCAGGCTGCAGCGATGCGCAAGGCGGGGGCAACCGGTGTAACGACCGATGGCCGTCCGAACAAGAAGCAGCGGCGGCAGATTTACCAGTTGCACGGCAGTTACGAGTGATTGGGGCCGCTGGGCGGCCCCGGCGCCTTAGCGGATCACCGCCAAGCGCCCGACCAACGGTATCTTGGCCGCGATCGCGAACAGCGGGGCCGTCCAGCGCAGCAGCAGCGCGCTACCCTTGGCCGCCAGCGGCGTGTAGTAGCTCCAGCCCAACGCCAGTATCGCCATCAGCAAGCCACCGATGTAGTCGTCCTGGCCCCAGTGGGCGCCAGCGACCAGCCGCGGCAGCATGAACAGGACCGCCAGCCCCCAGATCACCAGGTACTGGCCCAGGCGACGGCTGAACACGCTCATGAACAGTGCCCAGATCAACAGCACCGACGCATGGTCACCGGGGAAGCTCTTGCTCGAGCGGTCCTTCAGTTCCCAGGCCTTTTCCAGGTTCGGGTAGTAGTCACTGAGGTGTACCGCGCTGTCGAAAATCATCGACGGGCTGACATGTTGCCACCCGGCGGCATCCACCCACTTGGAAAACAGCGCGCGAATCACCACTAAGAGGAGCAGGGTGACAAGAAAGCCAAAAAAGGCTTCACGCACCTGGCTCGCCTTGAACACCCAGTTGCCACGGATCAGCGCGGCGAGAAGGATCAGCCCGACGACGATATCGAAGGGGCGTAGGCTGCCGACGGTCCAGATGTAGCGCCAGGCGGTGTTGTCGGCCAGGGGCGCATTGAGGCTGTGGAACAGCCACTCGTCGAAAGTCAGGCACAGGATCTGGCCAAAAGGCCATAACCAGAAACACAGTAGAGCAATGGGGAGCAGCGTACAGGCTGCCAAAGGCCCCCAGGACCACCTTGCTTGGAACAGTGGCCGATTGTCCATAAAATACCTCTATTGCAAACAGGAATTGGAGCGCGTTTTTAGCACTCTACCAAGGGTTTCCGAACATTTCCGAAACCCTATGTAACCATTTTGTCATCATTTTTCAGATAGCCAAAACCTATGAGCGATTTGCCAGATACCGATTTCACCCAACGTTTCATCTTCGACGACCGCGATGTGCGCGGCGAGTGGGTGGCACTCGATGACAGCTACGCTGCGGTGTTGGCCCGTCACCCGTACCCACAGCCCGTCGCCGCTCTGCTCGGCGAACTGATGGCGGCCACGGCCTTGCTGGTTGGCGCCATGAAGTTCGACGGCCTGCTGATCCTGCAGGCGCGTTCGCAAGGCCCGATCCCCCTGTTGATGGTGGAGTGCTCCAGCGAGCGCGACATCCGTGGCATGGCCCGTTACGAAGAGGATCAGATCCCCGCCGACGCTACCCTGGCGCAGCTGATGCCCGACGGCCACCTCACCCTGACCCTCGACCCCGTCAAGGGCCAGCGTTATCAAGGCACTGTCGAACTCGACGGCGCCAACCTGTCGGAGTGCTTCACCAACTACTTCGTTCAGTCCCAGCAGACCAACACTCGCTTCTGGCTCAACGCGTCGGCTGGCAAGGCCCGCGGCCTGTTGCTGCAACAGCTGCCGGTCGATCGCGAGCGTGACGAAGAAGAGCGCGAAGACAGCTGGCAGCATGTGATCGCCCTGGCCAAGACCCTCAAGACCGAGGAGTGGGCCGAGGACAACGAAACCCTGCTGCACCGCCTCTACCACGAAGACGCTGTGCGCCTGTTCGATATCCAGCCGCTGCGCTTCAATTGCAGCTGCTCGCGCGAGCGCTCTGGCAATGCCCTGGTCAGCCTGGGCGAACACGATGCCAAGCAACTGGTGGAGGAGTGTGGCGGCAAGGTCGAGATCGATTGCCAGTTCTGCAACGAGCGCTATTTCTTCGATGCCAGCGATGTTGCGCAACTGTTTGCCGGTGGTGGCACAGACACGGCGTCAGAAACTCGCCACTGAAACGTTTAACTACAGGATATTCTCCTGTCGAATTGCGCAAATGAGCGGTTCTGACAGGAGGGGCCTACTTTTTTTGGGCGTTTCTGGCATAATCCGGCCACTTTTTTCGCTGTAGTAGTTTTTTACAGACAACTACAAAACGTTTGGAGCACTCGGCCTCGGGCCGGATGGGGTATCTCATGACGCAAGCCAACAACACCGTGTACACCGACCTGAGCGTCGATGAGCTGGTAAAAGAAGCGCTGCAACGCGGTGAAGGCGTGCTAGCCGATACCGGCGCACTGGTCGTCGAGACTGGGCACCGTACTGGCCGTTCGCCGGCTGACCGTTTCATCGTCGAAGAACCTTCCACCCAGGACGCCATCGCCTGGGGCCCGATCAACCGCAAGTTCCCGGCCGACAAGTTCGACGCCCTGTGGGCTCGCGTCGAGGCGTTCAACAACGCTCAGGACCACTTCGTTTCCTACGTGCATGTTGGCGCTGCTGCCGAGCACTACCTGCCGGTCAAGATGACCACCCAGACTGCCTGGCAGAACCTGTTCGGCCGTTGCCTGTTCATCAACCCTGAGCAGTTCAACCCGGCTGGTCGTGACCAGTGGCAGATCCTCAACGTCGCCAACTTCGTTTGCGAGCCTGAGCGCGACGGCACCAACTCCGACGGTTGCGTGATCATCAACTTCGCCCAGAAGAAGGTGCTGATCGCTGGCATGCGTTACGCCGGCGAAATGAAGAAAGCCATGTTCTCGGTGCAGAACTTCCTGCTGCCGGCTGCCGACGTGCTGCCGATGCACTGCGCTGCCAACATTGGCGAAGAGGGTGACGTAACCCTGTTCTTCGGCCTGTCGGGCACCGGCAAGACCACGCTGTCGGCTGACGAAAGCCGTTACCTGATCGGTGACGACGAGCACGGCTGGGGCGAAGGCGTTGTCTTCAACATGGAAGGCGGCTGCTACGCCAAGTGCATCGACCTGTCCGAGAAGAACGAGCCGGTCATCTGGAAAGCCATCAAGCACGGTGCAGTACTGGAAAACGTCGTCCTCGACGGCAACCAGCACGCTGACTATGCCGATGTCAGCCTGACCCAGAACAGCCGTGCGGCCTACCCGCTGGAGCACGTTGCAAAGCGTTCCGAAGCGAACCTGGGTGGCGAGCCGAACGCGGTCATCTTCCTGACCTGCGACCTGACCGGCGTTCTGCCTCCGGTTTCGATCCTGAACAACGAGCAGGCGGCCTACCACTTCCTGTCGGGTTACACCGCGCTGGTCGGCTCCACCGAAATGGGCTCGGGCGGCGGCATCAAGTCGACCTTCTCTACCTGCTTCGGTGCACCGTTCTTCCCACGCCCGGCTGGCGAGTACGCCGAGCTGCTGATCAAGCGTATCAACGCGTTCGGCTCCAAGGTGTACCTGGTCAACACCGGTTGGACCGGTGGTGGCTATGGTGTCGGCAAGCGCTTCAGCATCCCGACCACCCGTGGCGTGATCGCTGCAATCCAGAGCGGCGCTCTGGTCGGTGCCGAAACCGAGCACCTGGACATCATCAACCTGGACGTGCCGAAGGCCGTTCCGGGCGTCGAGACCGAGCTGCTCAACCCACGCAACACCTGGGCTGACAAAGCTGCCTACGACGAAGCGGCCAAGGGCCTGGCCCAGCTGTTCACCGAGAACTTCAAGAAGTTCGACGTGTCCGACGCCATCAAGGCGGCCGGCCCACAGCTGTAAGCTCAAGCCCGTTGCAACGAGAAAGCCGCCTGTAGAGGCGGCTTTTTTGTGCCTGTGATCAGGCACCACAAACCTGCAAATTCTGTTTCACTGTCAGGACTCATTGCGACCAAACGAGCTAGCCAGATGATCGAATCCCCCGACCGCAGTGCCTTCTCCCACTTCCACCCCATCCTCACTCGCCCCCAGGACAACGACCACAACGGCCACATCGCCGGCGCCACCGTGCATGGCTTCTTCGAAACTGCCATCCAGGCCTTTCTGGTGGAGCAAGCCGAATTCGACCTGCGTGAGGGGCCGTTGGCGGCCTTTGTCGTCAGTTCCGCGGCGGATTTCTACGCGCTGCCAGGCTTCCCGGATGTGCTGGAGGTGGGCCTGGGCGTGACGCGCCTGGCAGGCAGTACGGTGGAGTACCGGCTGGCGCTGTATCGGCCGGGGGAAGAGGATGCGTGCGCAGCGGGCACCGTAGTGCAAGTGTTCATCGAGCGTGAAAATGGCCGGCCTGTACCGTTGCCAGAGCCGCTGCAGCTCATCCTCGGCGGCCTGCAGCTGGGCCACAACGCATAAAAAAGCCCCGCCATGCGGGCGGGGCTTTTGCTACCGAGGCGTTAGCCGCCGGTATCAGTCGCGCCAGTGGCGCTTGTGCTTGCGGTGGCCATAGTGGTGGCCACGGTCGTAGTGACGGCGGTCGTCGTAGCCGCGACGGTAGCGGCGATCGTCGTGGCGCTCGTCTTCATCGGCTTTGTTGCCCATGTAGTTACCCAGCGCGCCACCGGCACCGCCGCCTGCGGCTGCGCCGATATAGCTACCGGTGGTGCCGCCCATCGAGCGGCCGACCACGTTGCCGCCTGCGGCACCCAGTGCGCCACCGATGGCGGCCTCACCACGCTGGTGTTTGTTGGCGCCTACCGCACTGCCGGCAGCACCGCCCAGGCCGGCACCAATCGCGCCGCCCGTGCTACCGCCGATGGACTGGCCCACAACGGAGCCCAGTACCCCACCCAATGCGCCGCCAATGCCGGCTTCGGTGGTGCCGCCTGCCATGGCAACGCCGCTGAGCAAGCTGAAAGACAACAACAGAATCGAGGAGTACTTCTTCATCAAGAGAGCCTCATAGGGATGACGAGGGCGAATTTGAGGCTCGGCGCTGCGCCTGGCAACGAAAATCCGACGAGTAGCACGAGTTGTACACAATTCTCTAAGTTGCTGTTTTAACTGTGAAACTTTATCGTTTTTTGCGTGTCTGAGGTATTTATGACAAAGCCCTGATCCGTTGCGGACAGGGCTTTTTTTGTTCTTGGCCGTTGTTGACCACACCCTCTGCAGGCGCAGTGGCGTTTAAACGATACGCCCGTCGTCGCGGGCCCGTTCCAGCTTGATGGCGACGAACTTCGAGGTCGGTGTATGGCTGCCCTCGCCAATGCTCTCCAGCGGAATCAGCGGGTTCACTTCCGGATAGTACGCCGCCGCTTGCCCCGCTGGGATATCGAAGGCCAGCAACGTGAACCCGTGCACACGGCGTACATGTTCATCGCCCCACAGCGACACGATGTCGACTTTCTGCCCTGGCTGGAAGCCCAGGCGGATGATGTCGGCCTCGTTGGCGAACAGCACGTCCCGCTGGCCACGCACGCCGCGATAGCGGTCGTCCAGGCCGTAGATGGTGGTGTTGTACTGATCGTGCGAGCGCATCGACTGCATGATCAGGTCGGGCAACTGCCCGCTGGCGCGCACGCGCTCGTCGAGCAGGGTATCGGGCAGCAGGTTGGCTTTGAAGTTGGCGCGGCCTGTGGCGGTCTTCCACTCACGGCTGCCGGCGCTGTTACCCAGATAGAAGCCGCCTGGGTGACGCAGGCGCTGGTTGAAGTCAGCGAAGCCGGCGATGGTGTCGCCGATCAGGTCGCGGATACGGTCGTAGTCGGCCACCAGCCAATGCCAATCGACCGGCTGCTTGCCCAGGGTGGCGGCGGCAATGCCGGCAATGACGGCGGGCTCCGAGCGCATCTGGGCCGACAGCGGCTTCAACTGGCCGTTGGAGGCATGAACCATGCTGAACGAATCTTCCACGGTCACCGCCTGTGGCCCTTCGGCCTGCAGGTCGATGTCGGTGCGGCCCAGGCAGGGCAGTATCAGCGCCTGCTTGCCATGGATCAGATGGCTGCGGTTGAGCTTGGTGCTGATGTGTACCGTCAGGTCGCAGTTGCGCAGGGCCTGCGCGGTACGTTGGGTATCCGGTGTTGCCTGGGCGAAGTTGCCGCCCAGCCCGATGAACACCCTGGCGCGGCCATCGAGCATGGCATGGATGGCCTCGACGGTGTTGTGGCCGTTATGCCGCGGCACTGGGAAGTTGAAGCGTTTTTCGAGGGCATCGAGCAGGGCCACGGGCGGGCGTTCGTTGATGCCCATGGTGCGGTCACCCTGCACATTACTGTGGCCACGCACCGGACACAGGCCGGCGCCGGGAGCGCCGATGTTGCCGCGCAGCATCTGCAGGTTGACGATTTCCTGGATGGTCGGCACCGAATGGCGGTGCTGAGTGATGCCCATCGCCCAGCACATGATCACTCGCTTGCCCCGGCAGTACATGCGCGTGGCCAGCTCGATGTCGGCCAGGGTAAGGCCCGATTGCGCCTGAATGTGCGCCCATGGGGTGGCGTCCACCACCGCCAGGTACTCCTCGACGCCGTGGCCATGCTCGGCGATGAAGGTGTGATCGAAGACCGCAGGCTCACCTTTGGCCTGGGCTTCGCGCTCCCACTGCAGGACGAACTTGGCCATGCCCCGCAGCATCGCCATGTCGCCGCCCAGTGCCGGGCGGAAAAACGCCGTGTTGGTGGGCCGGTCGCTGTTGGTCAGCATCTCCAGCGGGTTCTGTGGGTGCTGGAAGCGCTCCAGCCCACGCTCCTTGAGCGGGTTGACGCACACCACCTGCGCCCCGCGTTTCACCGCATCGCGCAGCGGGTCGAGCATGCGTGGATGGTTGGTGCCAGGGTTCTGGCCCCAGACGAAGATCGCATCGGCGTGCTCGAAATCGTCGAAGGTGACGGTGCCTTTGCCGACCCCGACGCTTTGCCCCAAGGCCACACCGCTGGCCTCGTGGCACATGTTCGAACAGTCGGGAAAGTTGTTGGTGCCATAGGCGCGCACGAACAGCTGGTAGAGATACGCCGCTTCGTTGCTGGCCCGCCCCGAGGTGTAGAACTCGGCCTGGTCAGGGGTCGACAGGTTGTTCAGGTGACGGGCGATCAGGGCGAACGCGGCATCCCAGGCAATTGGCCGGTAGCGGTCGCTGGCAGGGTCATAGACCATCGGCTCGGTCAGGCGGCCCTGGTATTCAAGCCAGTAGTCGCTCTGTTCGCGCAGTGCGCTCACGCTGTAGCGGGCGAAGAACGCCGCGTCGACGCGGCGCTTGGTGGCTTCCCAGTTGACCGCCTTGGCGCCGTTCTCGCAGAACTTGACCATGCCGCTCTCGGGCGAGTCGCCCCAGGCGCAGCCGGGGCAGTCGAAGCCGCCGTTCTGGTTGGTCTTGAGCAGGGCGCGGATGTTCTTCAGCGCATTGTCGCTACCCACCCAGGCCTTGGCCACGCTGCGCAGCGCACCCCAACCGCCAGCGGGGCCGTGGTAGGGCTTGTAGCGAGGGGAGGAGGCTGGGGCGTTGTCCGGAAGGTTCTGGTACGAGGTCACGGTTGTTATGACTCCGCCGCTGGGCTGTAGACCCGCGGTGCACTGTGTTTGGGCAAGTGAATGAGGTTGAGGTTGTGCTTGCGCGCCCATTGCAGGGCAAGGCCGGTGGGGGCCGAGAGGCTGACCAGGGTCTGGATGCCAGCGCGCAGGACTTTCTGGATCAGCTCCAGGCTGCAGCGGCTGGTGACGATGGCCAGGCCACCTTCGGTACTGATGCCCTGGCGCAACAGAGCTCCGATCAGCTTGTCCAGCGCGTTGTGCCGGCCGATGTCTTCGCGCCCGAGCAGCAGTTCGCCCTGGTCGTTCATGAACAGCGCCGCGTGCACAGCACCGCAATGCTGGCCCAAGGGCTGGAAGGCATCGATGCGCTCACGCAGGCCGGCCAGCCACTGCGCTGGCGGCAGCGGCGCCCCAGGCAGCTCGGCCAGCTCTGGCAGTGCCTGCTCCAGGGCTTCGACCCCACACAAGCCACAGCCGCTGGTGCCGGCCAACTGGCGGCGCTGGTTTTTCAGGTTCCAGAATGCGCGGCTGGAGATTTCCAGGTCGGCGTACAGGGCTGAGCCGCTGCCGGAGAGTTTGAGGTCGTAGATTTCAGCGGTGCCTTCGACAATGCCGCTGCCCACGCTGAAGCCGACGGCGAAGTCTTCGAGGTCGGTGGGGCTGACCAGCATCACGGCTTGGTTGAGGCCGTTGTAGACGATGGCCAGGGCGACTTCCTCGGCCAGCGGGGTGCTGGCAGGTTCGGCGTCGCTGAGCTGGACGTAACCGTAGGTGTTGCTGGCAGCGGGCAGTGCCAAGGGCGTGGAGGCCGCGCAGACCGGGGGTTTGCTGTTCATCGGGGCTGATTACCAGCGGCTTTTTGATAGCACCAGCCTAGGCCTGTGGGCCGGGCACGTCTAATCGCTAGGGTCTATGCCTTGATAGACCACGTCGATGAGCAGCAGCGGGGCGTGGGGGGAAATCCTGGCCTACACTGCTGTCTCCAAGGTTTTATCAACAAGGAGAGCGCAATGAGCCTATTCAGTTTCGTGAAGGAAGCCGGCGAGAAGTTGATCGACCTGCTGACCCCTGGCAACGCCAATGCCGAGGAGCAGCTCAAGAAGCACGTGGAGAGTGTCGGCCTGGGCAACCCCAACATCACCGCCACTGTAGAGGGTGACAAGATCATCCTCAAGGGCGAGGTGGCCAGTCAGGAGGAGAAGGAGAAGATCATCCTCGCGGCCGGCAACATCAATGGTGTGGCCAGCGTCGATGACCAGATCACCGTGACCGGGCCGGTGGCCCAGGCGGCGAAGTTCGTGACGGTGGAGAAGGGCGATACCCTCAGCGCCATTTCCAAGCGGGTGTATGGCGACCCGAACAAGTACAACAAGATCTTCGAGGCCAACAAGCCATTGTTGTCGCACCCAGACAAGATCTATCCGGGGCAGGTGCTGCGTATTCCGGATTAATAGCGCTTCATAAGCTGTACCTACCTCATCGCCGGCCTGCCGGCGATGAGGCTTTACAGCCCCTGCAGCAACGCCCGGTAATCCTCGACCGCCTCAAACTCTTGGGTATCACGCGGCGCCGCCTGGCTGTCCGGCTGGCGCACCGCCAGCAAATGCCCTACGCCAAATCGCCGTGCACTGCGCAAGATCGCCAGCGTGTCGTCGATGAACAAGCTGCGTTCAGGCACAAAGCCGATATCCGCCTGCAACGCATCCCAGAACTGCGGGCTTTCCTTCGGATAGCCATAGTCGTGCGAGCTGATCAGCCGCTCGAAATACGGCGCCAGTTCTACACGCTCCAGCTTGAGTGACAGTGAATCGCGGTGGGCGTTGGTGATCATCACCACCCGCTTGCCAGCCTGGCGGATCGCGGCAAGAAAGGTATCGGCATCAGGCCGCAGGGCAATCAGGTCGGCGATCTCGCGCTTGAGCTCGCGGATGGGCAGCTTCAGCTCCCTGCTCCAGAAATCCAGGCAGTACCAGTTGAGTGTGCCAGCATTGCGCTCGAACAGCGGCTGCAGCTCCATTTGCGCCATGGCACGGCTCACCCCATGCAGCTCGGCATAGCGTTGCGGCAGGTGTTCGAGCCAGAAGCGGTTGTCGTAGTGCAGGTCGAGCAGGGTGCCGTCCATGTCCAGCAGGACGGTATCGATGGCAGACCAGGGAAGAACAGGCATGGGAAACTCTCGATCAGTCGGCAAGCCACGGTATAGTAACCCGTTCACGCCAAGGAGCCGCCCCATGCGCCAGAAACCCACCGTCCTCAGTCGCGAGATTGTCGCCAGCAGCCGCCTGTTCCGCGTCGAAGCCGTGCAGTTGCGCTTCAGCAATGGCACCGAGCGCACCTACGAGCGCCTGGTCGGCCGTGGCAATGGCTATGGCGCGGTCATGATCGTGGCGATGCTCGACGCCGAGCACGCGGTGCTGGTCGAGGAATACTGCGGCGGTACCGATGAGTACGAACTGTCGCTGCCCAAAGGCCTGATAGAGCCGGGTGAAGACGTGCTGGCAGCAGCCGACCGCGAGCTCAAGGAAGAGGCGGGCTTTGGCGCACGTCAGCTGGAGCACCTGACCGAGTTGTCGCTTTCGCCTGGCTACATGAGCCAGAAAATCCAGGTGGTGCTGGCCAGCGACCTCTACGAGGAACGCCTGGAAGGCGACGAGCCGGAGCCGATGCGGGTCGACAAGGTCAACCTGCGCGAACTCTCGGCGCTGGCCATGCACCCGCAGTTCACCGAGGGCCGGGCGCTGGCGGCGCTGTACCTGGCGCGTGACCTGCTGATCCAGCGTGGGCTGCTCGACGCATGAACGATCAACAACTGATGCTGGAAGTGGTGAAGCTTGCCGGCCTGGCGGGTGAGGCCATCCTGCCGTTCTGGCGCGCCGATGTGGCGGTGACCAACAAGGCCGATGACTCGCCGGTGACCGCTGCCGACCTGGCCGCGCACCGGGTCATCGCCGACGGCCTGCAGGCGCTGGCGCCGCACATCCCGGTACTGTCCGAGGAAGACTGCAATATCCCGCTGGCCGAGCGGCAGGGCTGGCAGCGCTGGTGGCTGGTCGACCCCCTGGACGGCACCAAGGAGTTCATCGCGGGCAGCGAAGAATTCACCGTCAACATTGCACTGATCGAAAACGGCGAAGTGGTGTTTGGTGTGGTGTCGATGCCGACCAGCGGGCGCTGCTATTTCGGTGGCCGGCGCCTGGGGGCCTGGCGTGCCGAGGCCGGTTGTGATGCCTTGCCGATACAGGTACGCAATGCGCCGCCTGCCGACGGCCGTTTCACTGTGGTGGCTAGCCGCCGCCACTCCAGCCCGCAACAGGAAGCCTTGTTGGCTGGCCTGAGCAGCGCAGTGGGAGAGCTCGAGCTGGCCAATATCGGCAGTTCGCTGAAATTCTGCCTGCTCGCTGAAGGCAGCGCCGACTGTTACCCGCGTCTGGCACCCACCTCACAGTGGGACACGGCTGCCGCCCAGGGCGTGCTGGAAGGTGCCGCTGGCGAGGTGATCGGCCTGGACGGGCAGCCGTTCTGCTACCCGCCCCGCGCGTCTTTGCTCAACCCGTTCTTCCTGGCCCTGCCCGCTGCAGCGCGCTGGCGCCAGGCACTCTTGACGCTGGCGACGGCCTTGTAGCTGCGGCGCTCACCCATTAGCGATGCAGCACGAATTGCCCGCTGAAGCGGACGGCGGGCGCGTCGCTGCCGAGGTTGCTCACTGTGGTTTCCAGCGTCAGCCGCGCACGGCCACGGCGCTGGTACAGCGTTAAAAAACGCGCCCAGGTGTTTTCTTCGGGTGCGGCGCAGCGCGCCACCGCTGCACCGGTGACCGGCAGCGGGTAGCTGATCTGGCCTTCGTGGATGACGATATGCCCGTCATCGATGCCCAGTTCGCGCAAGCGCAGGTGCAGCCAGCCCCAACCCACCAGTACTGCCGCGCAATACAGGCTGCCGCCGAACATGGTGCTCTTGTGGTTGACGTTGGCAGCCAGCGGCAGTTGCAGGCGCAGGGTCTGGCTTTGCCAATCGAGCACTTCCAGGCCCATTTCACGGGTCAGGGGGATGTCGCTGTGCAGTACGCCTTGCAGGTACTGGCTATCGCTGCTCATGGGCGGGTGTCCTCATGGTCTTCGGGGCCGCTGCTGCCGCCTTCAAAACTCAGGCCGTGCTTGCGCAGCTTGTCGTGCAGGGTTTTACGCGGGATGCCCAGGGCTTCTGCCAGGCTGCGCATGGAGCTGTGCGGCTGGGCCAGTTCGGCAGCGATCAGGGAGCGTTCGAACTGCTCAACCTGTTCACTGAGGTTGCCCAGCAGTATCGGGGCGGCGTGTGCGGCCGTAGCGGCTGGCTGGCCATCCAGGGCCAGCTCCAGGCCCAGGGCGAAACGCTCGGCGGCGTTCTGCAGCTCGCGTACGTTGCCTGGCCAGTCATGGCGCAGCAGCATGGCCCGTTGTGCAGGTTGCAGGCTGTGCGGCGGCAAACCATGGCGCTGGCTGGCGGTATCGGCAAAATGCTGGAACAGCACCAGAATGTCGTCACCACGCTCGCGCAGGGGCGGGATGCGCAGCGGTGCCACATTCAGCCGGTAATACAGGTCGGCGCGGAAGCGGCCCTGGTCGGCGGACTGGCGCAGGTCTTCCTTGGTTGCGGCAATGATGCGGATATCCAGCGGGATCAGCTGGTTGCCACCCAGGCGCTCGACCACGCGCTCCTGCAGCAGGCGCAGCAGCTTCACCTGTACATCCAGGCTCATGCTCTCGATTTCGTCGAGGAACAGCGTGCCGCCATTGGCGAACTCGAATTTGCCGATGCGGCGCTTCTGCGCGCCTGTGAAGGCGCCGGGCTCATGGCCGAACAGTTCGCTTTCGACCACCGACTCGGCCAGCGCACCGGCATTGATCGCCACAAACGGGCCTTCGCGGCGGCTGGACAGGTCATGCAATGCGCGTGCGACCACCTCTTTACCCGCCCCGGTTTCGCCGAGGATCAGTACATCGGCACGGGTGCCGGCCAGGGCGCCAATCTGCTCGCGCAAACGCTGCATCGAGGACGAATGGCCGACCAGGCGGGTGGCCAGTTGCTGGCGGTCGCTCAGGGCCAGGCGCAGGCTGCGGTTGTCCAGCACCAGTCGGCGCAGGGCCAGGGCGCGGCGCACGCTGTCGAGCAGGGCGTCACTGGCAAAGGGTTTTTCCAGGAAGTCGTAGGCCCCGGCGCGCATGGCCTGCACGGCCAACGGTACATCGCCGTGGCCGGTAATCAGCAGCACCGGCAGTTCGCTGTCGCGGCCATGTAGCTGTTCCAGCAGTTGCAGGCCATCGATGCCCGGCATGCGGATGTCGCTGACGACCACGCCGGGCCAGTCTGGCGCGATACGTTCGGCCAGGCCCTGGGCATCGGCCAGGGCGACCACCTTGAGCCCGGCCAGGTCCAGGGTCTGGCTCAGGGCCTGGCGCAGGTGCGGGTCGTCGTCGACCAGCAGCACCTGGGCCTGGCTATCGATTTGTGTCTCGGTCGTCATGCCGAGGGGTCCTCCGAAGGTTGCAGGTTGGCGCCGGGCGTTGCCATGCGTAACTGCAGGGTAAGCAAGGCACCGCCTTCCGGGTGGTTGGCCAACAGCAGTTCGCCGCCCAGTGCGCGCATCAGGCTTTCGCAGATGGCCAGGCCCAGGCCCAGCCCCTGGGTGCGGGTCTTGGTGGTGAAGAACGGTTCCTTGGCGTGCTCCAGGGCCTGGCGGCTGAAGCCTGGGCCGTTGTCGCGGATGAACAGGTAGACGTACTCATCGCGCTTTTCGGCACTCAGCCAGAGCCGACGGGGGTTGGCCTTTTCGGTCAGGGCATCGAGGGCATTGGCCAGCAGGTTGCCCAGCACCTGGCGCAGGCGCGTTTCACCCGCCTGTACCCACAGCGTGGCATCTGGCAGGTCGCGGATCAGCTCCACGGCCATCGCCCGGCGCCGCTTGGCCAGCAGGGCCAGGGCATCGTCCAGCGCCGGCTGCAAGGCCACGCTTTCAGGGGCGTGGCGATCGCGGCGGGCGAAGGCCCGCAGGTGGGCGATGATCGAAGCCATGCGCCCGGTCAGCTCGCCGATCAGCTTGAGGTTGCCGCGGGCCTCCTCGGTGCGCTGGTGATCGAGCAGGACCTCGGCGTTTTCCGCGTAGCTGCGGATGGCCGCCAACGGCTGGTTGAGTTCATGGCTGATGCTCGCCGACATGGTGCCAAGCACCGACAGCTTGCCGGCCTGCACCAGTTCGTCCTGGGCGCGGACCAGCTCCTGCTGGGCGTTCTCGCGTTCCAGCACCGCGTTTTTCAGCCGGGTATTGAGCCCTTCGAGGTCGGCTGTACGCTCCACCACGCGGTTTTCCAGCTCCTGGCGGCCCCGCGCTTCGAAGTCGATGCGGTCGATGTAATGCCGGCGCCGTTGCATCACCAGGCCGGCCAGCAACATCAACACCAGCAACGCGCCCGCACCAATGGCCATCACCGTCTGCACCGAGCGGTCGACCAGCATGCGCGGGGCAAGGATGCTGACCTGCCAGCCGGTTTCCTTGATGTCGCGGGTCTGCGTCAGCCAGGCATCCTGGTTGAGCACCAGCGGCTGTGGCGCCTGGGTCGGGTAGGGCTGGATGGCGATGATCGCCTGGCGTTCGGCCTCGGTCAGCACCCGTGTGGCACGGAAGCGCCAGTCTGGGCGAGAGGTGAGGATCACCACGCCGTTATGGTCGGTCAGCAGCAGTTGCTCCGGGGTGCGGCCCCAGAGGGTTTCGGTATGGTCGAGGTCGACCTTGACCACCAGCACGCCGACGATACGTTCACGGTCGCGCACGGCCGCGGCGAAGAAGTAGCCGCGTTTGGCCGAGGTGGTGCCCTGGCCGAAGAAGCGCCCCAGGTGCCCGGCCATGGCCTCGTTGAAGTAGGGGCGGAAGGCGAAATTACGGCCGACGAAGCTGTCGTGCTTGTCCCAGTTGGAGGCGGCCAGGGTGTTGCCGCTGACGTCCATCAGGTACATCACCTCGGCACCGGTCTGGTGAACGATGTCCTTGAGCAGGCGGTTGGCGTTGGTCACCGTTTCCAGCTTGAACGGGTCGGCCAGCACCCCGCGCAGCGCCGGCAGGTCGCCGAGGATCTGCGGCAGGGTTTCATAGCGGTGCAGGGTGCCCAGCAAGTTGGCGACATACAGGTCCAGGGTCTGGCGGTTCTGCGAGGCCAGTTCATCCTGGTAATAGCGTTCGGCAAGGTGGTGCAGCGGCCACAGCAAGGGGGCCAGGCACAGCGCCAACAAGGCCAGGCTGCGCCAGCGGGGACGGCGTGGGTGCGTGGGTTTTGCAATCATCGCGTAAATGCGCCAGAGGAGTCTGGCGCAATTATGCGCTACTTGAGGCAGTCGATCAGCGCCTGCTGCCAATGCGGCAGGTGCACGTCCCATTCGCGGGCCAGGCGTGAGCAGTCCAGGCGCGAATTGAGCGGGCGGCGCGCGGGTGTGGGGTACTCGCTGGACGGGATCGGTAGCAGCTCGGCGCAGTGCAGGCCTTGGGCCTTGAGCTGTTCAGCGATGGCCTGGGCAAAACCGAACCACGAGGTTTCCCCTTGGGCCGTCAGGTGGTAGGTGCCCCAGGCGCCTGCGCGCCCGGCGTGCCAACGCTCGATCAGTTCACGGGTGCTGGCGGCGATGCTGCCTGCCCAGGTAGGCGCGCCAATTTGATCGTCCACGACGCGCAGCTGGGGTTTTTCCTGCAGCAGGCGTTGCATGGTCAGCAGGAAGTTACGGCCATGCAGCGAGTAGACCCAGCTGGTACGCAGGATCAGGTACTGGCCATCCACTGCGGCAATGGCCCGTTCTGCGGCCAGCTTGCTGCGCCCATACACCCCCAGCGGGTGGGGTTGGTCTTTTTCGTTGTAGGGGGTGGCCTTTTCACCGTCGAAAACATAATCGGTGGAGTAGTGGATCAGCGGGGCACCGAGCCGCAGGGCTTCTTCAGCCAGCACGCAGGGGCTTTCGGCGTTGATGGCATAGGCCGTATCCGGCTCGCTTTCAGCCTGGTCCACGGCGGTGTAGGCCGCGGCGTTGATGATCAGGTCGGGCGCGAGCCGGCGCAGCGGTTCGCGCAGGGACGCGGGGTGGGCCATGTTCAACTGCTCGCGGCCCCACAGGTGCAGCTCGCCAAGCCCCGCCAAGTGCGTTTGCAGCGCCTGGGCGACCTGGCCGTTGTGGCCGCAGACGAGCAGCTTCATGGGAACAGGTCCGCCTGCCCCAGCAGCGCACCGGCCTGGTCCTTGGCTGACAGCAGCGGCGGCTGCTCCAGGCCCCAGTCGATGCCCAGTTGCGGGTCATCCCAGCGGATGCAGCGCTCGGCGGCAGGGTTGTAGTACTCGGTGGTCTTGTACAGGAAGTCGGCCGACTCACTCAGCACCAGAAAGCCATGGGCAAACCCTGGTGGAATCCAGAACTGGCGGTGCTCCACGGCATCGAGCCGGGTCGCCACCCAGCGGCCGAAGGTCGGCGAGCTGCGGCGGATGTCCACAGCAACGTCGAGCACTTCACCGTGGGTCACGCGGACCAGTTTCCCCTGGGGGTTGTCGATCTGGTAGTGCAGCCCGCGCAGCACCCCGCGTTGCGAACCTGAGTGGTTGTCCTGGACGAAACGGGCCTCGACGCCGGTCTGGCTGGCGAACTCGCGGGCATTGAAGCTTTCAAGGAAGAAGCCGCGGCTATCGCCAAAGACCTTGGGTTCGATGATCAGCAAGTCAGGTATATCGGTGATGAGTATATTCATGTCGATTCTTTGACCAGTGTGCTCAGATTTCGACCTTACCGGTCATTTTCAGTTTTGCCGCCTTGGCCCCTTGGAGCCTAGATTGTCGACGGGTCTGCGCATGGACGCACGATCATCATTTCATCTTTGCCTCTTGTTTATCGGCCTTGGCAGTGGCGAGATAAGCGAAAAGTAAAAGAGGTTTCATCTTCATGCCCCTCAGTACCCTGATCCAGCGCTCCAGTCTGCCCAGCCCGTCGCTCAGCGAAGCCCAGGCGCACGCCCTGCTGCAGGCGCACTACGACCTTGCCGGCAGCCTGGCCGAGTTGGGCAGCCAGCAGGACCTGAACTTCCGGCTGGACACGGGGCAGGGGCGTTATGTGCTCAAGGTGTGTCACGGCAGTTATGCCCAGGTGGAGCTCGAGGCGCAGCATGCGGCGCTGGCCTACCTGCGCGGGCAAGGGGTGCCGGTGCCGGGGGTGCGCCCGGCACGTGACGGGCAGGCGCTGCTGGCGCTGGAGGTGGACGGGCAGCCGCTGCGTGCGCGCCTGCTCGATTACATCGAAGGCCAGCCGCTGACGCGCCTGAAGCACATGCAACCGCGCCTGATGGCTGAACTGGGTGCGCTGTGCGCGCGGGTCGACAAGGCCCTGGCCGGCTTTGACCACCCAGGCCTGGTGCGCACCCTGCAATGGGACCCGCAGCATGCCCAACCCTTGATCGAACACCTGTTGCCCGTGCTGCAGGCGCCGGAGCAACGCGCGCGTATCGAGCAGGCTACGCGCCTGGCCGCCGCACACCTGGCACCGCTTGCCGGGCAACTGCCGAGCCAGGCCGTACACCTGGACATCACCGACGACAATGCCGTTTGGGCCCGTGACAGCGAGCGCCAGTGGCAACTGCAAGGTGTCATCGATTTCGGTGACCTGTTGCATACCTGGCGGGTCGCCGACCTGTCGGTCACCTGTGCCGCCTTGTTGCACCACGCTCAAGGTGACCCGCTGCGCATCCTGCCGGCAGTACGGGCTTACCAGGCTATCAACCCATTGGAAGAAGCCGAACTGCGTGCCCTCTGGCCGCTGGTGCTGAACCGTGCCGCGGTGCTGGTGCTGAGCAGCGAGCAGCAACTGGCCGTCGACCCGGGCAACCAGTACACCCGCGACAACATCGGCCATGAGTGGGACATTTTCAACACGGCCACCGCCGTGCCGTTCTCTCTGATGGAAGCGGCCATCCTGCAGGCCGCTGGCTTCACCCCGGCCACGCCGGACCTGGCCGGTTGCGCACCGTTGCTGCCGGGCCTGGCCGGGCAGGCGGTCACCAGGGTCGACCTGGGTGTGCTAAGCCCGCACTGCGAGGCGGGCAACTGGGAACAGCCAGGCTTCGACCAGCGCCTGTTGGCAGCCCAGCCCGTGCCTGCGTGCAGCCTGTATGGGCAGTATCGCCTGTCGCAAACCCATATCGACCGCCCTGAAGAACCGGCGACCTGTGCACTGGGTGTCGAACTGCAGGTGCCCAGTGGCAGCGTGGTACAGGCGCCACAAGCCGGCACCTGGCAACGCCACGGCGAGGGCCGCGGCTGTTTGCGCACGGCGCATTGGGCCTTGTGGTTGGGCGGCCTTGAAGATGCCCCGGCCGATGGGCAGGCCCTGGAGCAGGGCCAGGCGCTGGGCCGCAGCGGTGGCTTGCTGAGCGTGCAACTGTGCCTGGACAGTGCGACCCAGCCGCCGTTCTTCGCCACCCCGTCACACGCGCCAGCCTGGCTGGCCCTGTGCCCGTCTCCCGCAGGGCTGCTGGGCTTTGACTGTGACGCCGAGCCCCTGGCAGACCCACAGGCGTTGCTGGCCCGCCGCGACGCCAGCTTCGCTCGCTCGCAGAAGCACTACTATGCACAGCCGCCGCACATCGAACGCGGCTGGCGCAACTACCTGATCGACATGCAGGGCCGGTCCTACCTGGACATGCTCAACAACGTCGCAGTGCTCGGCCATGGCCACCCGCGGATGGCTGCCGAGTCGGCGCGCCAGTGGTCACTGGTCAATACCAACTCGCGCTTCCATTACGCCGCCATCGCCGAATTCTCCGAGCGCCTGCTCGCGCTGGCACCTGCCGGCTTCGATCGGGTGTTCCTGGTCAACAGTGGCACTGAAGCCAACGACCTGGCGATTCGCCTGGCCTGGGCCTATAGCGGCGGGCGCGACTTGCTCAGCGTACTGGAGGCCTACCATGGCTGGTCGGTGGCCACCGATGCCATCTCCACCTCGATCGCCGATAACCCGCAGGCCCTGGAAACCCGGCCAGACTGGGTACACCCGGTCGAAGCGCCAAATACCTTCCGCGGTCGCTTTCGCGGGGAGGACAGTGCTGCCGATTACCTGCGCGACGTGGATGCCAAACTTGTCGACATCGATGCCCGCGGCCGCCAGCTGGCCGGCATGATCTGTGAGCCGGTATATGGCAATGCCGGCGGTATCTCGTTGCCGGCTGGCTACCTGCAGGATGCCTATGCCAAGGTACGTGCCCGTGGCGGCGTGTGTATCGCCGACGAGGTGCAGGTGGGTTACGGCCGCCTGGGCGAGTACTTCTGGGGCTTCGAAGAGCAGGGCGTTGTGCCCGACATCATCACCATGGCCAAGGGCATGGGCAATGGCCAGCCGTTGGGGGCCGTGATCACCCGGCGCGAGATTGCCGAGGCGCTGGAGACGGAGGGCTACTTCTTCTCCTCCGCCGGTGGCAGCCCGGTCAGTTGCCGCATCGGCATGGCCGTGCTGGATGTGATGGAAAAGGAAGGGCTGTGGCAGAACACCCGCGAAACCGGGCGTTACTTCAAGGCGCGGCTGCAGGCGTTGGTCGATAAACATCCACTGGCTGGCGCAGCGCATGGTTCGGGCTTCTACCTTGGGCTGGAGTTGGTGCGTGACCGCCAGACGCTGGAGCCCGCCACTGAAGAAACCACAGTGTTGTGCAACCGCCTGCGTGACTTGGGGATCTTCATGCAGCCCACCGGGGACTACTTGAACATCCTCAAGATCAAGCCTCCAATGTGCACCACACGCGCCAGCGTTGACTATTTTGTGGACAGCGTAGACCGGATTCTGTCCGAAGACCTGTAAGCTATGGAATGCCGCTCAGGCCGATTGATATCGGGTTGAGCGGCATTTTTGCTAAGCATTCAGAATTTTTCCGCTTTTAATACCGATATATATCGGTTATAAATTCGGCATCTCCCCATAGACCATCGGCCCAGGGCCCATGCAGAGGTTAACCATGAAAACCCTCAACTCCACCCCCCGCGCCGACGGTTTCCACATGCCCGCCGAATGGGCGCCGCAGAGCCAGGTCTGGATGGTCTGGCCGGAGCGCTCTGACAACTGGCGCCTGGGTGGCAAGCCTGCCCAGGCCGCCCACGTGACCTTGGCCAAGGCCATCGCCCGTTTCGAGCCGGTCACCGTGGCGGTTTCCGCTGGCCAATACGAAAACGCCCGTCGCCAGCTCGACCTGCCCAATATCCGCGTGGTGGAAATCAGCAATGACGACGCCTGGGTGCGCGACACCGGCCCAACCTTCGTGATCAACGACGCTGGCGAAGTGCGTGGCGTGGACTGGGGCTTCAACGCCTGGGGTGGCTTCGAGGGCGGCCTGTACGCGCCGTGGAACCGTGACGAGGAGCTGGCCGCCAAGGTGCTGGAGATGGAGCGCTGCCAGCGCTATTACACCGAAGGCTTCGTGCTGGAAGGCGGTTCGATCCATGTGGACGGGGAGGGCACCCTGATCACCACCGAAGAATGCCTGCTCAACCATAACCGCAACCCGCACCTGAACCGCGAGCAGATCGAAGACATCCTGCGTGAGCACCTGGCCGTGGAAACCATCGTCTGGCTGCCGGATGGCCTGTACAACGATGAAACCGACGGCCACGTCGACAACTTCTGCTGTTACGTCAGCCCTGGTGAAGTGTTACTGGCCTGGACCGATGATTCCAACGACCCCAACTACGCACGCTGCCATGCAGCGTATGACGTGCTGAAAAACAGCCGTGATGCCAAAGGTCGCGAGTTCGTGGTGCACAAGATGCCAATCCCGGGCCCGCTGTTCGCCACTGAAGAAGAATGTGCGGGTGTCGACCAGGTGGCCGGTAGCCAGGAACGTGACCCGTCGGTACGCCTGGCCGGGTCCTACGTGAACTTCCTGATCGTCAACGGCGGCATCATCGCGCCGAGCTTCGATGACCCGGCAGATGCCCAGGCCAGAGCGATTCTGGCCAAGGTGTTCCCGGACCATGAAGTGGTGATGATCCCTGGCCGTGAACTGTTGCTCGGCGGCGGCAACATCCACTGCCTGACCCAGCAGCAGCCGGCGCCGTTCAAGCGCTGAAGCAAGGTTGCCGGAAGAAGCCCGTCCCAGGACGGGCTTTTTTTTTGCGACACCCGGCAGGTGCGAGTGGCATACGTTTTGTATTGCCTTTCATGGAGTTAAGCCAGGCAGGCGGACGCTCCATTCTGTAACAATCACTACGTAGATTAGCCGCTCACGGGCCTAGGGAGTACGTGTAGACATGAACACAGCAAGTGAGTCGGCTTTGCGCCCATCGGTACTGAATCACCAAGCGCTCAGAACACTGGCGCACTGGTTGAAACAACGGGGAAGCAGTCAGGTCAGGACGACCGACCCACGGCGTTTGCTTGATGGCCGCTACCCCCAAGGCCTGCTAAGCGATGCGGAGCTGGAAGCACTGATGGGTGTATGGCACTGAACAGGGCAGGAGCCCGCACCATGAACAACGCCACCGCGATTGCGGTGGCGTTTTCGTTTGTGCGGGCGGCATTACCCGCCAAGGCCGGCGCAGGCTCTCACGCTTAGAAGCGGTATGTGCCCGTCACCACCAGGCTGCGCGGGTCGCCCGGCTGGATCTGCGCCGCACTGGTCGCCGAGCTGTAGTAGGTCTTGTCGGCAATGTTGCTCAACGCTGCCCGCACATCCCAGTCATGGGTACGGTACCCTGCCAGCGCATCCCAACGGCCATAACCGGGCATGACCGTGGTGTTCTGGTTGTCGGCATAACGCTCACCGACCAGGGTCAGCCCGGTTTCGGCGTACCAGCCAAGTTCCGGCTTCCAGGTGACGAACAGGCTGGCGTTGCGTTTGGCGACGTCGTTGATGCGGTTGCCTTCCAGGCCGTTGTTGTCCTTGACCACGGTGGCATCCTGCACACCGATGCCGCCCCGTACATACCAGTTGCCGACGATGTTGCCGGTGGCGGTCAGCTCGATGCCACGCGAGCGCTGCAGGCCGCTGAGCAGGGTGATTTCCGGGTTGTTCGGGTCACGCGTGCGGCGGTTGTACAGCTCCAGTTCGTAGAGGGCCAAGGTGGTGCTCAGGCGCTCGTCGAACCAGTCGCTTTTGACCCCGATCTCCTTCTGCCGGGTCAGTTCCGGACCGGTGTCGTTGGTGTTGCCGGGGGCGCCCGGGGTGATGCCGATCAGGCCACCGCCCACAGGCGAGAAGGTTTTGCTCCATGATGCATAGAACGAGTGATCGCGCCACGGCGTATAGACCACGCCCAGGCGTGGGCTGGTGGTGTTGCTGTCCTGTTTTTCGGTCAGGTTGCGCACGTTGTTGGTGGTTTGTACTTCGAACTGGTCGAAGCGCACGCCGGCCAGGATCTGCCACTGATCATTGAGGCGGATCTGGTCTTGCAGGTACAGGCCTCGGCTGTCGACCACCGTGTGGTTGTCGCTGGAGACCACCATGCGCCCGTTGTGCTGCAGGTGGCGGTTGGGGTGGTTCAGGCTCAGGCTGGGCACCGGCTGGCCTCCGGCCGACACGGCGGCAGCGGTAGACAGCGTGGGGTCGCGGCGCTGGTTGCCGAACTCAAGGCCCAGCAGCACCTTGTGCTCCACGCCCCAGGTGGCCAGGTCGCCTTCGGCTTCGAGGTTGTTGAACAGGTTGCGGGTGTTCAGGTCTTGCTGCCAGCGCTGCCGCGTAACCGTGTTGTTGCTTGCGTTGTAGCCCGTGGCATAGGTGTTATCGAACTCGCTGTCGAGTTTGAACAGGCCAAGGGTGTGGCGCAGTTGCCAGCTGTCGTTGAGCTGGTAATTGAGCCGCGAGCGCAAGGATTGCGCACGGTCATCGATGTAGTCGCGCTGGGTATCGCCGTAGGTGGTGCCACGGCTGACATCTGCCGGGCGGCCGTTGACGCCAGGGATGCCACGGTCGGGTGTGCGGTTGTAGCGGCTGTACTCGTACTGCACCAGCCAGTTCAGGTCGGGCGAGAGCTGCCAGCTCATGGACGGGGCGAACAGCTGGCGGCTGCCATCGATGCCATCGCGGAAACTGTTGCTGTCCTCGTTGCCCATGTTCAGGCGCAGGCTGAGCGTGTCGCTGGGGTCGGCGCTCAGGTCTGCGTACAGGCTGCGCAGGTCCTGGCTGCCGCCCTGGGCCTCGATGGAGGAGCGGCGGCCATGCTCCGGCGCCTTGCTGACCCGGTTGACAATACCGCCCTGGCTGCCACGGCCATACAGCACTGCTGCCGGGCCCTTGAGCACTTCGACCCGCTCGATGTTGTGCAGGTCGCGAATGTACTGGCTGTCGTCGCGAATACCGTCCAGGTAGAAGTCGTTGCTCGCCTCGAAGCCGCGAATACGCACGCTATCGAAGCGGGTATCGGCGCCGCTGCTGACGTTGGGGATGCCTTCGAGCGCCTTGCCCAGCGAGCTGTTGCCGTAGTCCAGCACGTTGGCGGTCTTCACCGTGTCGATGGCCTGCGGCACATAGCGCACGGGGGTGGAGATGCGTGTGGCAGTGCTGACGTCCTTCACACGCGGGTTGTCTTCTTCGCGCTCACTGTCGGCGGTAACCGCCAGTTCGGGCAGGGTCGTGGTAGCGGCGCTGGCCAGGCTGGCGCTGAACAGCAGCGACAGGCCAAGCGTCAGGGGCGAAAGGCGGCAAGGGGCAAGCATGGGTATCCGGACCGGAGGCAGATGATAAGAAGGTGCGAATGGTAATGCTTGCCATTTACTGCTGCTTGGGTATTTGTAAAGGCTTGTCTTTACATATGTATCACTTTGTAACTAGTGCTTTGGTGCTGCCCGGGGCGAAAAATCGGCTGACTTAAACCGCTTTATCCGACAGGAGACAAATTGCCCGCCGATGGCGCGAACCTGTATGGAAATGCACTATTCCCGACCGTGATTTTGGTTATATCAACCTGCATTTCACGAGTTTTTGACATTTGTAATCGCACACGGCTAGGATTCGGCCAACGCCTGCTGGCCATGACTTGGCCATGCTGCTGCACAAGGCCCGCCACGCGACCCTCGGCGGGCTTTTCAGTTTGGATCCGCATAGCGTCGAACCTACGAAGGGGCGTTGGTTCCTGGCGTCATATTGCAGAGCGTTTTTGATTAAGAAATAAGGAAAACAACATGTTGAAAACCAGGATCAGCCTGGTCGCCTTGGCGATGATCGCCGCGACCCAGGCCCAGGCCAACGAGCAGGCCGACAGCAAGGGCTTCATCGAGGACAGCCACGCAAACGTCCTCCTGCGCAACGCTTACATCAACCGTGACAAGAAACACGGTACCGATGACCAGATCGAATGGGGCCAAGGCGTCATCGCCAACTTCTCCTCCGGTTTCACCCAGGGCACCGTCGGTGTCGGTGTCGACGCATTCGGCCTGTACGCCCTGCGTCTGGACGGCGGCAAGGGCCACAACGGTGGCGGCGGCGTCGACTTCTTCAAGCCACACGAAACCACCAATGCCGACGGCAACGCCAGCTCGCCGCATAACCTGGCCCGTGGCGGCGCAGCCGTGAAATTCCGCATCTCCAACACCGTGCTCAAGTACGGTGACCAGATGCCAGCACTGCCAGTGCTGCAGTACGACGACGCCCGTCTGCTGCCAGAAAGCTTCACCGGTACCCTGATCACCTCCAAAGAGATCCAGGGCCTGGAACTGAACGCCGGCCGCTTCACTCAGGAAGCGCGCAAGAGTGCCGAGCGCCGTGACGGTGGCGGCCTGAAGTCGATCAACGTCTTCGGTGGTAGCTACAAGTTCACCGACAACTTCACCGCTTCGCTGTACACCGCCGACAACGAAGACGTGATGAAGAAGCACTACCTGGGCTTGAACTACGTCTTCCCGATTGCCAGCGACCAGTCCCTGACCCTGGACTTCAACGGCTACAAGTCGGACATCGACAAGAAGTACGTTCAGGAAGCTGGCCTCAACGGCGACTCCAACACCATCTGGAGCCTGGCCGCGACCTATGCCTACGGTGCGCACTCGTTCACCATCGCGCACCAGCGCAGCACCGGCAGCACCGGCTACAACTACGGCTGGTACCAGAACCAGGGCGGCGTGGGTGACGGTGGTTCGACCATCTACCTGGCCAACTCCTACTGGTCCGACTTCAACGCCGAAGACGAGCGCTCCTGGCAGCTGGGCTACGGTCTGGACTTCGGTGCCTACGGTATCCCGGGCCTGACCTACAAGCTGGCCTACGTGGTGGGTGACAACATCAACACCCGCAACATCGCCAACCCACAAGGCTTCGGCGAAGGTAAAGAGCGCGAAATCTTCAACCAGATCCGTTACGTCGTTCAAGACGGCCCGGCCAAGGACCTGTCGATCAAGCTGCGCAGCTCGTTCGTTCGCACCAACAACGCTGTACGCCAGAACGGCTACAACGACGACGGCAACGAAGTCCGCGTATTCGTCGAGTACCCGATCAGCATCTTCTGATACTGATTGGTTGTACCGAGCAGCCCCGGCCTATGCCGGGGCTGTTTCTTTTCTGCGTGCCGGTGCCGCTGGCACCACAGCCATGTCCCCCGTCTGCGGCGCAAAGCTGTCACTGCGCGCCATCCGCCACATCCGCGCATAGAACTCGCTTTCGATCGCGCCACTGAGCAATTCGCCTGGCTTGAGGAATTGGTGCAGGTCGGAGAACAGGCTGATCTCGCTGGTGCTGATGCGCCGCGCCAGGTGCTTGGGCTTGAGCTCCGACGGATGCTCGAGGCCTGCGGCCGCAAGCATTTCGGCCAGGGCGTGCAAAGTGTTGCGGTGGAAGCTGGCCACCCGCTGGGCTTTGTCGGGCACTACCAGCGCACGCTGGCGCAAAGGGTCCTGAGTGGCCACGCCGGTCGGGCACTTGTTGGTGTGGCAGCTCTGCGACTGGATGCAGCCGATGGCGAACATGAAGCCGCGCGCCGAGTTGACCCAGTCGGCACCGATCGCCAGCACGCTGGCGATATCGAAGGCACTGACGATCTTGCCCGCCGCGCCGATGCGGATACTCGAGCGCAGGTTCAGGCCCACCAGGGTGTTGTGCACAAACATCAACCCCTCACGCATGGGGACGCCCATGTTGTCGCTGAACTCGCGCGGCGCCGCGCCGGTGCCGCCTTCCTTGCCATCGACGACGATGAAGTCGGGGGTGATGCCGGTGGCCAGCATGGCTTTGGCGATGCCCATGAATTCCCACGGGTGGCCCAGGCAGAACTTGAAACCCACCGGTTTGCCACCTGACAACTCACGCAGGCTGGCGACAAAGTGCAGCAGCTCCAGCGGCGTGCGGAAGGCGCTGTGGGCCGCAGGGGAAATGCAGTCTTCGCCCACGCGCACGCCACGGGTGGCGGCAATTTCCGCGCTGACCTTGTGCCCCGGCAGGATGCCACCGTGGCCGGGTTTGGCGCCCTGGCTGAGCTTGATCTCGATCATCTTCACCTGTGGGTCGCGCGCCTGATCGGCGAAGCGCTGCGGGTCGAAGCGGCCTTGCTCGTTACGGCAGCCGAAATAACCGCTGCCGATTTCCCAGATCAGGTCGCCGCCGTGCTCGCGGTGATAGGGGCTGATGCTGCCTTCGCCCGTGTCGTGGGCGAAGCGGCCCAGGCGCGCACCCTGGTTCAGCGCCGCGATGGCGTTGGCGCTGAGTGCGCCGAAGCTCATGGCCGAGATGTTGAAGATCGACGCCGAGTAGGGCTGGCGGCACTGCGGCCCGCCGATGGCGATGCGGAATGAAGCAGGGTCCGGGGTGGCCACCGGCAGCATCGAATGGCTGATGAATTCGAAGCCTGGCTTGTAGGCATCGTTGAGCGTGCCGAAGGCTTTCTCGGCGCTCTCGTTCTTGGCCCGGGCGTAGACCAGCGAGCGTTGGGAACGGGAGAAGGGCAGTTTGTCGTCGTCGCCTTCGATCAGGTACTGGCGGATTTCCGGGCGGATGGTTTCGATCAGGTAGCGGATGTTGCCCAGGATCGGATAATTGCGCCGTACTGCATGGTGGCTCTGGCGCAGGTCGTTCAGGCCGACCAGGCTGAGCAGGGCGGTGACCACTGTCAGCGGCCAGAGCCAGGTGTGCGTGGCGAGCAAGGGGAGGCTGGCGAAGGTGAATATCAGGCAGATCGCCAGGCAGGCGTAGCGGCTGGGTAGAGAGTGTTTCATGGGTCCATCGCAGGCAGGATGACCGGGGCAAGCATAGGCAAACTGGCCGTGCGGAAAACCAGGCGAATCGGTAAAACACTATTACCTGATGATAGGTTGTATTGTCGCTCACCCCCCAGAAATCAACACACTCCCTGTGGGAGCGGGCTTGCCCCGCGAACACCGGCGCAGCCGGTGCCGTAACCTGTTTCGCATTACAAGCCCCCTAACCAGGCAACAGAATGCTGACACGCAACCCGCCACCCTCACGGTTCGTCAGCATCAACTCACCCCCATGGCTGGCGGCAATCCGCTGGGCGATGCTCAACCCCAACCCGTAACCCCCCGACCCATGGTTGCGGGACCCTTCACCGCGCACAAAAGGATCAGTGATGGTTGCCAGCAGCCCCGGCGCCACCCCCGGCCCACGGTCGTCTACATGGATGTGCACACCCGTGCCAGCGCGCTCCAGCGTAACGGAAACCTCCCTGGCATAGCGCAGGGCATTGACCAGCAAGTTCTGCAGGCAACGCTGCAGCAACAAGGCATCGACCCGCAAGCTACCGCCCTTGCCCTGCACCGGCAGGGGTTCGTCGGCACTGGCCAGGTCGGCGCACAGCCGTGCTACCAGGCGGTCCACATCCACCTGCTGCAGGTTCTGCTGTTCACCTGCGCGCAGGTAATCCAGCACCTGGCCGATCATGTCATCCATCTGTGTAATGTTCTGCCGCAGCCGCTCGCGGTGCTCGTCATCGGGCAGCCGCTCAAGCCGCAGGCGCATGCGCGTCAACGGCGTGCGCAGGTCGTGGGACACGGCGGCAAGGAAGTAGGCCTTGTCATTGACCATGGCAATCAAGCGCTGCTGCATGGCGTTGAACGCCTGGGCGGCCTGGCGCACCTCTTCTGGGCCGTCCAGTGCCAGTGGCGGCTGTTCCAGGTTGCTGCCCAGGCCACGTGCCGCGTCGGCCAGGCGCCGCAGCGGGCGCAGGCACAGGCGCACGGCAAGCAGGCAGACCAGCAGCACAGCGACGATGCGCAGGGCATACACCCGCAATAGATAATCGCTGATCAACACCCAGGCCGATTCGCCGCTCCAGCCTTGCAGCTCCACGCCGTCGATGGCCAGCCACTGGCCGTTGGCCAAGGGCACGGCGAACTGGATATGCGCCTGCGCCGTGCGCAGCCCGAACAGGCTGCGCCACACAATCGGCTGGCCCAGCTCATCGGTCAGTTGCACCTTGAGCAGGCGCACCGGCTGAGGATGGCCAAGCTCATACGTGAGCGCCTGCTGCAGCAACAGCTCGACGCGGTGTCGGCCTCGGCGTTGGTCCTGCACGGCGGCGGGGACGCTGGCGACACAGCGCAGTTGGTAATGCGCCGGCACCTGCAGGCTGCCGGCTTGGCAATCGGCCTGGGCAATCAACCCGGCCGTGCGTGCGGCAATCAACCTGACCGGCGCTTCCAGTACCTGGGCGAAGCGCACATCGAACCAGATGCTGCTCGATACCAGCTGAATCACCAGCGTGCCGCTGACCATGATCAGCAGCAACTGACCAAACAGCGTGCGCGGCCACAGCCGGCGAAGCCAACGCACCTTAGCCGGCCGCCTCGGCGCGGGCGATGCTCAGCAGGTAGCCTTCGTTGCGGATGGTGAGGATTTGCGCAGCGCTGCCCGGCGCACGGCGCAGCTGCTGGCGCAGCCGGCTGATGCACATGTCCACCGAACGGTCATCGGGATGGTGGTCGCGGCCGAACGCACTGCGCGTCAACTGATCGCGTGAAACCACACGGTTGTTGGCCTCCAGCAACTCACGCAGCACCCGGTAATCGGAGCGGGGCAGGGTAAGCGCCTCGCCATCGGGGCGGGTCAGCAGGCGCTTGACGTGGTCGAGGCTGAAACCGGCGAAGTGGTGGGCTTCGGCCTCAGCTTCCTCGGCCGCTGGGCCCTGACGCTGTGGGCGGCGCAACACCGCCTTGATGCGGGCGATCAGTTCGCGTGGCTCGAACGGCTTGGCCAGGTAGTCATCGGCACCCACCTCCAGGCCGATGATCCGGTCCAGCGTACTGCCCTTGGCCGACAGCATGATCACCGCCAGGCCTGGCGTGGCCTGTAACTGCCGGCACAGGCTCAAGCCATCCTCGCCGGGCAGCATCAAGTCCAGTACCACCAGCTCGACCTTGTGCGCGGCCAACTGCTCGCGCATGCCGTCACCATCGGCCGCCGCCAGGACGGTATAGCCGGCATCGGTAAGGTAATCACAGAGAAGTTCGCGGATCTCGTCGTCATCATCGACAACCAGCAAGGTTGTGCTCATCGGGAAAACACCTGTCAAGGGAGGGCCGGCAGCGCTCATTACGTTCGATTACATCCCCGTACAAGCCGGGCATGGAGCCCAGAGGGCGGATCCCTAGAATCGTAACAAAAAATCATCTGCAAATACGAAGCCTTCCCAAATGAAACCTCAGCGCATGACGATTCACCCGCTTGCCTTCTTTGTTGCATTGGCCGCCAGCGGCACCGCCATGGCCGCCAGCGCCCCCCTGGAGCTGGACGCCACGCAGGTCGAAGACAGCGCCCTGCTGCCTGCCGACGCGGCCGGCCAGCTTGGCTACACGGTACAGAGCACCCGCAGCTCGACCGGCCTCAAGCTGACCCCCCGGCAGACCCCACAGTCGGTTACCAGCATTACCCGCCAGCAGATGGATGACCGCGATATCCATACCATCCAACAGGCATTGGACACTACCCCGGGCGTGAGCACCAACCAGTCCGAGGTGGGCGGGCGTACCGACTTCCGTGCCCGTGGCTACTCGATCAGCAATTGGAAGATCGATGGCCTGCAGTTCCAGGGTGGCTCCGACTTCAACGGGGGCGGCAACGCGTTGAACATGGACCTGTACGACCGCATCGATATCGTCCGCGGGGCCAATGGCCTGCTGGGCGGCACGGGCGACCCCTCGGCCACCGTCAACCTGATCCGCAAGGCCCCGACCAAAACCTTTGGCGGCAGCGCCTACGCCACCTACGGCAGTTGGGACCGGCGCCGCCTGGGCGCCGACCTCAACCTGCCACTGTCCGAAGACGGCCGCCTGCGTTCGCGCTTCGTCATGACCCAGCAGGACGCCAACTCGTTCCGCGACAACCAGTCCGAACGCTCCCGCGCGGCGCTGGCCAACTTCGAATTCGACCTGGACGACGCCACCACCTTGGGCGCCGGTTATCAGTACGAGTACAACAAGGTGGTCGGCGGTGGCTGGGGCGCCAACATCCCCATCTGGTACCGCGACGGCAGCAAGACCGACCTGCCCCGCAGCACCAACCTGGTACCCAGCTGGAGCTTCGGCGAGTACACCACCCGCACCGCCTTCGGCTCGCTGCAGCACCGCTTCGACAACGACTGGACCCTCGACCTGAAAGGCGCCCAGAGCACCGCTGAGGTGCTCAACCATCGCGGCCTGGCCAAGGTCAACTCCGCCGGGCGCGGCAGTTTTGGCGGTTACTGGGACCAGGACGGCAGCGGCGCCGTGCTCAACGGCCTGCACAGCTCAAGCGACACCACCCAGCAGTCAGCGCAGATCGACCTGTCTGGCCCGTTCCAACTGTTTGGCCGCACCCACCAGGCGATGGTCGGCTACAACGACAGCCGCACCGTGGCCTGGTCGCCGGAGTACAGCTGCACCATGACCAGCGACAACCGCATCAGCGCGCCTGCACTCGGTTGCCAGTTCCGCGCCAACAATGGCTTCCCGCTGACCGACTGGCACAACGGTGTGGACAGCGACTACGACATACTCGCCTCCCGCACCGGCCGCCACAGCAAGACCACCACCCGCTTGCAGGGCATGTACGCCGCCACCCGCCTGAGCATCACCGACCCGCTGTCGGTGATCGCCGGCGTGCGCACCACCGACTACTCAGCCACCACCCGCAACGTTGGCGGCGTGCGCAGCACCCAGCAGAACAACGGCATCGTCACCCCTTACCTGGGCGCCGTGTACGACCTCAACGACACCTATTCGCTGTACGCCAGCTACACCGACATCTTCAACCCGCAAACGGCAGAAACCGAGAGCGGCACCAAGGTCGAGCCCATTCGCGGCCAGAGCTACGAAACCGGCATCAAAGGCGAGTGGCTGGAGGGTCGCCTGAATGCATCGGCGGCGTACTTCCGCACCAAGCAGGAAAACAAGGCCGTGCTCGACGACGGCCTGACCACCCCGACCGGTGGCGATGCCTACAAGGCCGGTACCGGCCAGGAAACAGACGGCATCGACCTGGAAATCGCCGGCGCCCTGACCCCGAACTGGAACGTCTATGCGGGCTACACCTACCTGCACTTCCGCCGTGTGGACAGTGACGGGCGTAGCGACCCCTCGCACTTGTTCAAGGCTTCCACTACCTATCGTTTGTCCGGCCCGCTTGATCGCCTGACCTTGGGCGCTGGCGTCAAGGCACAGACCAATATCCGCGCCATCTCCAGCCCGGCGGGGCAGCCTGTGAACGGGGTGAGTGCGGGGTCGACCGATGTGAACTGGTCTGGGTATGCGATATGGAGTGCGATGGCCAAGTATCAGGTTACGGACGATACGTCGGTCAGCCTGAACGTCGATAACCTGTTTGATAAGCACTACTACATCCAGTACGGGTTCTATGCGGGGGCGATTTATGGAGACCCGCGGAACGTGTCGCTGACGGTGAGTACGGCGTTTTGATAAGAGTCTGGGAGGGTTGATGGAACGCCCTCGTCTGGGGGCGTGTTCGGCTTCGGTTAGGCGTACGCTTCGAGCTGATCCGGCGCCTGATGAAGACTCTCGAATATTCATTTGCTGGCGTTTGCGCCACCGGATGACGCTTGAACAGGCTGAAGAAGCACTGGGGTGAGTGGTGCGGCACCAGGAGTCGAAAAAGCGTTTAGCTAATTGATCTGTAATACAAAAATCGCCAGCAAAGGAGACGCCATCTCTTAATCTATCCTAATGAGCTATTCAAACAACCTCGCATCAACGCGTGACAGATAACGATGAGTGGCTTTTTGATGTTCTGGAAGAAAATCGGTGACTCGCAATAGCTAACTTCGACAACAAGTGGTCGTCCAGAAATTTTACAACGGGGACGGCTACACCGTCGCCTATGAGCTTCACTGCATGAGTTTTTATATTTGGAAGTTGGTATTCATCTGGTAAGCCCATTAATCGAGCTGCCTCTCGGCTAGTCATATGCCGGGTTTTTATGCTTTCACCATTCACAAATATAAGCATTTGACGTGACGAACCTCCGTCAGAGGCTCTCAAGCAGCCAGCAACACCGTCGAACCTGACCTCGGTAAATGATCGAGTTTTTCCCTCATGAGGCCGCATTCTACGAAATAATGTCCCCACAGAAGGTATGCCTGATTCAATTGCAGTTCTAATCTTATTACAGTGGGATGGCGACATGGACTCAAGCAGTTTCTGTGTTTGAGATAGCGAGTGCCAATGAGTTGCATCATTTTCTAAAAGCGCAGCCAAAGTCGGTCGGGGCTGAGATGGGATAGGCATTTCCCACCATATATGACGGTCGCGAATAAACGTCGGAAGATTCGCTACCGCTTCGACCAAGTCACTGGGGTGCCAGGTGGGATTAGGAATGTTATTGTATAAAAAATTTGGTATATGCTGATCTTCACGAACAGCGACGATAAAAATTCGAGGCCGACTCTGTGGAAGGAAGTGAATGGCATCGACCAGCACAACACCGAAACTGTAGCCAGCTTTAGCAAAGCTTTCAGCTAGCGTCCTAAAGTCTTCACCTTTCCTTGACTTGAGTAGCCCCCTGACATTTTCTAAAACTATTAACTTAGGATGGGCATAAGTCAGCTGCTTGGTTTGAATTAAATTCCACCAAGTTAGAAATGCTGATGAATAGTTACCAAGCAAACCGTTCCCTAGGCCTGCTGAGCTAAAGTTTTGACAGGGTGTGCTAGCCCATGCCAAATCAAGACTATCAGGAATGAGTTCTGGTGAAACGGCAGCGATATCACCTGGGATCAGATGCTCAGCATCCCAGTTGCTTCGGTAAGAGCTTAATTTGTGCGGATCTAAATCATTAGCGAACACACAGTTCCATTGTGAGCCTAAACCAGCCCTTGCCATTCCTCCGCCCGCGAAAAACTCTGCCCAGTAAGGGCTATTGTTCTTGTTAGGTGTGGGGTAATGCTTCAATGGTTCAGCCTCAATCAAAATGCGGCAGCGATTCTATCACAAAATTGGCAGAC
>NZ_BCBH01000048.1:0-34100 GCF_001320525.1 Pseudomonas sp. NBRC 111131
TACAAGCGCGCCGAGGCCGACCTGCACAACCTGGTACCGAGCATCGGTGAGGTCAATGGTGACCGCAGCAACTTCAGCTTCGGCTGGCTGCCTGTGCAGCAGGGCCAATATGGCAGTTGCCTGACCCAGGTCGATTTCAAGGCCAAGAAGGTCATGCCGCGCCCATCGATCCGCGGCATGATCGCGCGCACTTACTTCTACATGAGCAAGCAGTACAACCTGCGCCTGTCCAAACAGGACCAGCAGTTGTTCAATGCCTGGAACAAGACCTACCCGCCACAAGCCTGGGAGCGGCAGCGCAACCAGCAGGTGGCGTGCGTGATGGGGCGCGGCAACGATTTTGTCGGGCCGGTTAACCTCAAGGCCTGTGGCTAGGCTCAGGCCAGCGCCTGCAAGTAGGCGCTGGCCTGCCGATAGCGCACCAGACGTGCCAGGTCAGCCGGGCCTGGGCAGGCAATACGCGAAAGGTCACTGTTGTCGGCCAGGTCGGCCATTTTGACGGTACGGGCCAGCGGATCGCTGCCCAGGCGCACGACGAAATCCTCATAGCTTTCGCTTTCACGGCGGCTCAAAGCCAACAGGGCGGCGAGGATTTTCAGCGTGAAGCCCTCGCGAGCGAGGTCGGAAAGTGTAAGCGGCGTGTCTTCGATCACGTCATGCAGCACCGCGACGATCCGCTGCTCAGGCGTGGAAACCCGCATCATCACCCGCAATGGATGCAGGATATATGCAGCGCCACCCTTGTCGTATTGCCCTTCATGCGCTCTGGCGGCCACTACGATAGCCCGTTCCAGTGTAGACATGAGGCCCTCCCCGTTCGGCCTTCTTCCAGAGCAAGCATAGCCGGGTCGGGTTACAGATGACAGGCCGTCTGCGTCGGCCATTGCACTGCCGACCAGCCCTGACGTACAAGGGCAGTTTCCGCTCGCAAAGGGGCTGGGCTGCTGACACTGCGGGGCTGCCAGGTTGCCCCTTCGCGATACAAGGTCGTGGCTACTGCAAGCGTGTCAGCGCTGAGCGCCATGCTGGATGACGACCGAATCAGTCCCCAGCTTGGCCATGACGTCTGCCTTGCGTGCTTCGGCCTCTTCCTTGGTCGGGAATGGCCCCATCAACACTACTGGCTTGCCGTCGCGGTACTCCACCGAAGAGGGAATGCCCTTTTCGATAAGGCGTGCGGTCATGTCGGTCAGCGCACCCATGTTGGCACCCTGGATCACTTCGACATCCCAGCCTTGCGGCGCCGGCTGATCGGCCAGTGCCTCGGCGCGGCGCTGCAGGTCGGCACCGCCGCACATTTCGCGAATGCGCAGGTTGTTGCCGGTGTCATCGACAATGATTTCGTACTGGCCAGCGTCACGTTTGATCGCCACGTAGCTGCGGTAGGCTTCGTACTGCCCGGCATCGTCCTTGCCGCGCACCTGGCCGCAGATGGTGCCCTTGGTGTCGATCCGCACGTTGCCGAACTTGGCCGTCTTTGGGTTGTGCAAGTGTTCGGCCACTTGTTTGTGCACACCTTCGACCTCGTTCTCACAGCCCGCCAGGGCCAGCACTGCCATTACCACTGCCAGTTTGCGCACGCGTGTACCTCCAGATTCGAAGCGGCGGATTCTAGCATGACCGCCCGTGGCCTGGACCGCGACCATACGTTACACCGTGCGACACCCATATAACGCGCACATGCAAAAAGGGCGACCCTTACGGATCGCCCCTTCTGATATTTGGTAGGCACAATTGGACTCGAACCAACGACCCCCACCATGTCAAGGTGGTGCTCTAACCAACTGAGCTATGTGCCTGTCGTGTGGTGCGCATATTAGAGATCGACTGCACACCTGTAAAGCGTTTTTTTCAAAAAAATCAAAAACTTTCAGAAGCCTGTCGGCCACCTGGGAAATGCAGTTACCTCACCCCGGAATGCAGAAAGGGCGATCCTTGCGGATCGCCCTTTCTGGGATTTGGTAGGCACAATTGGACTCGAACCAACGACCCCCACCATGTCAAGGTGGTGCTCTAACCAACTGAGCTATGTGCCTGTCGTGTGGTGCGCATTCTACGCACTCCCAAACACCTGTCAACACTTTTTTTCGCGCTAACCCACTGAATCTTAAACTCTTTATAGAGAAGCGGTTCGTCGTAGCGGGTAAAGGATTTTCACCGGACGACTAGCGGGTGTTTATTATTATTGATAGCATCGCTACATTCGTTAAAAATATAAAACACGAGGTTCCTCGAGCATGGCCAATACCCCCTACCCCCAGTCCTACTACGCCGCCTCGGCCAACCCGGTGCCGCCACGTCCGGCGCTGCAGGGTGAGGTGGAGACCGATGTGTGCATCATCGGCGCCGGCTATACAGGCCTGTCCAGCGCACTGTTCCTGCTGGAGAACGGCTTCAAGGTCAGCATCGTCGAAGCGGCCAAGGTCGGCTTCGGCGCGTCGGGCCGCAACGGCGGCCAGATCGTCAACAGTTATAGCCGTGACATCGATGTCATCGAGCGCACCGTCGGCCCCCAGCAAGCGCAACTGCTGGGCCACATGGCCTTCGAAGGCGGCCGCATCATCCGCGAGCGCGTCGCCAAGTACAACATCCAGTGCGACCTGAAGGACGGTGGCGTGTTCGCTGCGCTGACCTCCAAGCAGATGGGCCACCTGGAATCGCAAAAGCGCCTGTGGGAGCGTTTCGGCCACACCCAGCTGGAGCTGATGGACCAGAAGCGTATCCGTGAAGTCGTGGCCTGCGACAGCTACATCGGCGGCATGCTGGACATGAGCGGCGGCCACATCCACCCGCTGAACCTGGCCTTGGGCGAAGCGGCCGCGGTCGAGTCGCTGGGCGGCATCATCTATGAGCAAACCCCGGCCGTGCGCATCGAGCGCGGTGCCAACCCGGTGGTCCACACCCCACAGGGCAAGGTACGCGCCAAGTTCATCATCGTTGCGGGCAACGCCTACCTGGGCAACCTGGTGCCAGAACTGGCTGCCAAGTCGATGCCTTGCGGCACTCAGGTGATCACTACCGAGCCGCTGGGCGAGGAACTGGCCCGTACCCTGCTGCCGCAAGACTATTGCGTCGAGGACTGCAACTACCTGCTCGACTACTACCGCCTGACCAGCGACAAGCGCCTGATCTTCGGCGGTGGCGTGGTCTACGGTGCACGCGACCCGGCCAACATCGAAGCGATCATCCGCCCGAAGATGCTCAAGGCCTTCCCGCAACTGAAGAACGTCAAGATCGACTACGCCTGGACCGGCAACTTCCTGCTGACCCTGTCGCGCCTGCCCCAGGTCGGCCGTATCGGCGATAACATCTATTACTCGCAGGGTTGCTCGGGCCACGGCGTGACCTACACCCACCTGGCGGGCAAGGTGCTGGCCGAGGCGCTGCGTGGCCAGGCCGAGCGTTTCGACGCCTTCGCCGGCCTGCCGCACTACCCGTTCCCTGGCGGCCAGATGCTGCGTGTACCGTTCAGCGCCATCGGTGCGTGGTACTACAGCCTGCGCGATCGCCTGGGCTTCTGAGGCAGGCAGCCCCGGCTCGCCGCGGCGGGCCGGTGGCGCAACGCTACTTGCCGAGGCTGCTCACCGCCTGTTTCGCCGCGACTTCCTGGCCTGCCCGGGCCAGTTCGTCGGCAGCCTGCAGCCAGCGCTGTCGGTCCACCTGGGCCGGCAGTTGCCGCGGGGGCTGCACCAGCACTGCCCAATGCCCTTCCTTCGCCCACCCTGCGGCAAAATCATCGAAGGCCATCAGTTGCCGCCGGTGCATGCCTGAACGCAGCAACACCCGCTGCTTGTACCGGTCGTAACCGATCAACACCGCATAACGCGGCTCGCTCCACCACGCCGACCCTTCCTGATAGCGCAATAGCACCGGGTTACCCGCCGCCACCTGAGTCAGCAAGGCATCCAGGTGTTTTTCCAGCGGGTAGACGACCATGCCGTACTCCCGTGCCACCCGCGGGATGCTGTCACCCAGCGATGCGGCGCCCTGGGGCAGGCCCAATGGCTTATCCAGCAAGCCCGGCGTGATCGGCGCCCCCTGCTGCGACAGCAAGGCCGCCAAGGCCATTGCACCGCTGTGGTTGGCGTTGCCCCGGTAGAACGGCACGCTGCTGATCTCGACCCGTTGTGGCAGGCCCTTGAGCGTGGCGGGTGGTGCCCCGGCACAACCGGCCACACTTACAGCCAACAGGCAGGCCACCAGCAACCGACGCGGGCTGGCGGCCCACGCTTTCAGGGAATTTCGCTCCATGGACACTCGCTTGTTCCGACGCCAGGCTGTCAGCGCCCGGCTCTGGCGCAGATCATAGGACGCCACGCAGCGCGGGTATAGCCCGACGCAGGCTTGGAACGAAACGACCCAAGCAGTCGACCATCGATCAATGGAACGTCACAGGCCTGCAGCTAGACTAAAGCAGTGTCTGGAGGGCAAGCCGTGGGCTAGCCCGAGAGAAGGAGGCACACATGAGCCTGACAATGGCAATTCTCATGCTGGTAGGGATGTGGCTTAGCGTTGCAGCCGCCATGTTATGGGGCGTTCTGCGGATCGTACGGCGTCATTCACAGCATCACCACCAGCCACCGCAGGCTGAGGCCAGGGCCCAGCCGACCAACCGTACACGGCGGCACGCACAAGCGCACTGACAGCTGATAGTTCTGCGGCACTTTCGCGGCACAAGCCCGCTCCCCACGGGCCGCCACTGCCTTGAGCAACAGTGGCCCGCGAGGGAGCAGGCTTGCCTGCAAACGAGGCGCAAAGCGCCCCGCCCTGTCAGCCTTCGGCCGCTTCGCGCTTGAGCCGCGCCCGGCGGGCCAGGATGTTGAGGATCTCAATCACCGTCGAGAACGCCATCGCCGCGTACACATACCCTTTCGGCACATGGGCACCAAAGCCTTCGGCGATCAAGGTCATGCCGATCATGATCAGGAAGCCCAGGGCCAACATGACGACGGTCGGGTTGTCGTTGATGAAGTTCGCCAGTGGGTCGGCGGCCACCATCATTACAATCACGGCCGTAATCACGGCGATGATCATGATCGGCAGGTGCTCAGTCATGCCCACGGCGGTGATGATGCTGTCGACCGAGAAGACGATGTCCAGCAAAAGGATCTGGAAGATCGCCGCCGCAAAGCCCAGGGTAACCGTGGAAGACACCTTCGCTTCTTCCTTGGCGCCGTGCGGGTCGACGTTTTCGTGGATTTCCTTGGTCGCTTTCCACAACAGGAACAGGCCACCGGCGATCAGGATCACATCCTTCCAGGAGAAGGCATTGCCGAACACTTCGAACACCGGGTCGGTCAACTGAACGATCCAGGCCACTGTGCTGAGCAACGCCAGGCGCATGACCAGGGCCATGCTGATGCCGATGCGTCGCGCCTTGGAGCGATACTCGAGCGGCAGTTTGTTGGTCAGGATCGAGATGAAGATCAGGTTATCGATACCCAGTACGACTTCCATGGCCACCAGTGTGGCAAGGGCTACCCAGGCGGTGGGGCTTGCGGCGAGTTCCAGCAGATATTCCATTTTTCAGTCCTGCAGCGGTTCTGGGTCAGATGTCCTGGGTCTTGGTTTGCGCCTCGGCGTCCTTGGGCTTGTGCCCCTCGGTGCCGATGGCGTCACTCAGCGCCTGTTGCGCTGCCTTGTTGGTGTCATCGATGGCTTGCTTGGCCGATTGGGCGGCCTGGTCGAGCATCTGCTGGGCGGATTTCTCCGCCTGGTCGCAGCCGACCAGGCTCAACAGTGCCAAGGCCAGCACCAACGGTGTGCCAATGGATTTAAGTTGCAGCATGACGTCCTCGCTTGTCGATTTCCCGGCGCCGCGCACGGCACCTGATGGGTTGGGATTCTAAAGAGGCCCATACATCAGGAAAATTCGTATTTTCAGCGGTTATACTTCGGTTTTTACGAATCGAGAGCGCAGCGATGCTCAACTATCGCCAGTTGCACTATTTTTGGGCTGTGGCCAAGACCGGCAGCATCGCCCGCGCCAGTGAGCAGTTGAACCTGACGCCCCAGACCATCAGCGGCCAGATCAGCCTGTTCGAGCAAACCTATGGCCTGGAGCTGTTCCAGCGCGTTGGCCGGCAGTTGGAACTGACCGAAACGGGCCGCCAGACGCTGGTGCATGCCGAGCAGATGTTCCAGATCGCTGGTGAGCTTGAGGCCATGCTGCGCGCCGGCCCGCAGGAGCAGATCCTGTTCCGTGTGGGGGTTGCCGATGTGGTGCCCAAGTCGATCGTCTACCGCCTGCTTGCTCCCACCATGGCACTGGACGAAGTCCTGCGTATCAACTGCCGTGAAGACAAGCTCGAACGGCTGCTGGCAGACCTGGCGATCCAACGCCTGGACCTGGTGATCTCCGACAGCCCGATGCCCAGCCACCTGGACATCAAGGGTTACAGCCAGAAGCTTGGCGAATGCGGCCTGAGCTTTTTTGCAACCCCAGCCTTGGCGCTGCAGCATGCGGGCGACTTCCCCGCCTGCCTGCACGATGCTCCGCTGCTGATTCCCGGCCAGGAAACGGTAGTGCGCAGCCGCCTGTTGCGCTGGCTAAGCGAGCAGCAGGTACAGCCAAGGATCATTGGCGAATTCGACGACAGCGCCTTGATGCAGGCGTTCGGCCAGTCGGGCAGCGGCCTGTTTGTGGCGCCGAGCGTGATTGCCGAGGAGGTGTGCCGGCAGTATGGGGTGCAGTTGATCGGGCAGACCGAGGCGGTGCGCGAGTCGTTCTATGCCATTTCGGTCGAACGCAAGGTCAAGCACCCAGGGATCGTGGCCATCACCGAGGGCGCGAGGAGGGAGTTGTTTCATTGGTGATCGCGGCGCGCGCTTGGCGGGTGACCCAGTGAAGAGGCCGGAACTGCCAGCCAATGGTCTATGGTAAAGTCGCGCGCTTTGAAGATACCGAGATTGTGCTGCACATGTCCCCCGTCCTCCGCCTCCTTAACCGCACCAGCCTGGTGACTCAGATCGTCATCGGCCTGGTTGCCGGCATCGCCCTGGCGCTGCTCGCCCCCGACATTGCGCGCGACCTAGGCTTTCTCGGCAAGGTGTTCGTCAGCGCCCTCAAGGCGGTGGCACCGGTACTGGTGTTCATCCTGGTCATGGCCTCGATCGCCAACCATCGCCACGGCCAGGAAACCCATATACGCCCGATTCTCTGGCTGTATCTGCTGGGCACCTTCGCTGCTGCAGTGGTCGCCGTGGTCGCCAGCATGCTGTTCCCGTCGCACCTGGCGCTGACCACTGACCAGGCTGCGCTGAGCGCGCCAGGCGGCATTGTCGAGGTGATGCAGAACCTGCTGCTCAGTGCCGTTGACAACCCGGTCAACGCCTTGCTCAACGCCAATTTCATTGGCGTGCTGACCTGGGCCATCGGCTTGGGTGTGGCCCTGCGCCATGCCGGTGATACCACCCGAACCGTGGTCGAAGACCTGTCCAATGGCGTCACCCTGATCGTGCGCGTGGTCATCCGCTTCGCCCCGCTGGGCATTTTCGGCCTGGTCAGCGCCACCCTCGCCCAATCGGGCCTCGATGCATTGCTGGGCTACCTGCATTTGCTGGCGGTGCTGATCGGCTGCATGCTGTTCGTGGCGTTGGTGATGAACCCGTTGATCGTGTTCTGGAAGATTCGCCGCAACCCCTACCCTCTGACCTTGCTGTGCCTGCGCGAAAGCGGCATCACGGCATTCTTCACCCGCAGTTCGGCAGCCAACATTCCGGTCAACCTGGCGCTGTCGGAGCGCCTGGGACTGCATGAAGACACCTACTCGGTGTCGATCCCGCTGGGCGCCACCATCAACATGGCCGGTGCGGCGATCACCATTACCGTGTTGACACTGGCAGCAGTGCACACCCTGGGCATTGCGATCGACCTGCCGACCGCCGTGCTGCTGAGTGTGGTTGCGGCCATCTGCGCCTGCGGCGCGTCGGGCGTGGCCGGCGGCTCGCTGCTGTTGATTCCGCTGGCATGCAGCTTGTTCGGCATCCCTAGCGAAATCGCCATGCAGGTGGTGGCGGTAGGCTTCATCATCGGTGTGCTGCAGGATTCGGCGGAGACAGCGCTGAATTCTTCGACCGATGTGCTGTTCACGGCGGCGGCGTGCCAGGCTGAAGAGCGACACAGCGCCTGAGATGGCTGGGGCCGGGGTGTTCCCTGCCCCCAGGAAAGCGCCGAAGCGCCTGAGCCAAATGCGGTAGCGGTGAGCGGGCTTGTTCAGCGAACAAGCCAGTGATTGCTTAAGCCAGGCGCTTTACCTACGCTAGTGGCCTTTTCCTCGCAATGAGACAGGGCCATGTCAGAACACGAAACCGCAGACGCAGGCCGCTTTACCAGTATCGAGATCCGCATTCTCGGTTCGCTGATCGAAAAACAGGCCACCAGCCCTGAAAGCTACCCGCTGACCCTCAACGCCCTGCTCCTGGCCTGCAACCAGAAGACCAGCCGCGAACCGGTCATGAACCTGACCCAAGGCCAGGTCGGCCAGGCCCTGCGTGCGCTGGAAGGCAAGGACATGACCCGCCTGCAGATGGGCAGCCGTGCCGACCGCTGGGAACAACGCGTGGACAAGGCCTTGGAGCTGGTACCGGCACAGCTGATACTGATGGGCCTCTTGTTCCTGCGCGGGCCACAAACCCTCAACGAGCTGCTGACCCGCAGCAACCGGCTGCACGAATTCGACGACACCGAACAGATCCAGCACCAGCTCGAGCGCTTGATCTCCCGCGGCCTGGCCCTGCATTTGCCGCGCCAGGCGGGGCAACGTGAAGACCGTTATACCCACGCGCTGGGCGACCCGGCTGAAATCGAGGCGATTCTGGCGGCGCGCCAGCAGGAAGGCGGCGCACGCGCGGGTAGCGGTAATGTGTCGGAAGAGCGAATCGAAGCCCTGGAAGCACGTATTGCCGCGCTTGAAGCACGCCTGGCCGAGCTGGAGGGCTAGGGCACTCAGTGCTCCAGGTCGGGGAAGTTGCGGCAGCTCTTGCGCTCTGCCAGCTCCCGGTCACTGGGGCGCTGGTCGACGAACACGGTACGGCCGTCGGCATAGATTTCCAGGTAGCCCCAGTGCAGGTCCTGCTCCTTCTGCCCGGGCTTGGGTGGCACTAGCCACCAGGGTTCGCGGCTGATCAGGGTCATGGGTGAGATTCCTGAAGGTGTCTGCAGTAATCATAGACACCCTCGGCACGGTTTTTCCTGAACCCACGCATTCGCGGGCAAACCCGCCCCCACAGGCGCTGCATTGTGCCTGTGGGGGCGGGTTTGCCCGCGAAGGAGCAACAGCAGGATTACGCCGGTGCAGAAGCGCGGATCAAGTGGTCGAAGGCCGCCAGCGATGCCTTGGCACCCTCGCCTACGGCGATGACGATCTGCTTGTACGGCACCGTGGTCACGTCACCTGCGGCGAACACGCCGGGGATGTTGGTCGCCCCCTTGGCATCGACAATGATCTCGCCACGTGGCGACAGCTCGACTGTGCCTTTGAGCCAGTCGGTGTTGGGCAGCAGGCCGATCTGCACGAAGATACCTTCCAGCGCCAAATCATGCAGCGCGTCGGTTGTACGGTCCTTGTAGCGCAGACCGGTCACCTTCTCACCGTTGCCGACCACTTCGGTCGTCAATGCACTGGTGATCACCTTGACGTTCGGCAGGCTATGCAGTTTGCGCTGCAACACCGCGTCGGCACGCAGCTGGCTGTCGAACTCGATCAACGTCACCTGGGCGACGATGCCGGCCAGGTCGATGGCCGCTTCTACACCGGAGTTGCCGCCACCGATCACCGCCACGCGCTTGCCTTTGAACAGCGGGCCGTCACAGTGCGGGCAGTAGGCCACGCCACGGGCGCGGTATTCCTGCTCACCCGGCACGTTCATTTCGCGCCAGCGAGCACCGGTGGCGAGGATCACGGTCTTGGCCTTGAGCGACGCACCGCCTGCCAGGCGCACTTCGTGCAAGCCGCCGTCGGTGGCGGGGATCAACGCTTCGCCGCGCTGCAGGTTCATGATATCGACGTCGTACTGCTTGACGTGTTCTTCCAGCGCCGTGGCCAGTTTCGGCCCTTCGGTTTCCTGCACCGAGATAAAGTTTTCGATGGCCAGGGTATCGAGCACCTGGCCGCCGAAGCGCTCGGCTGCGACACCGGTACGGATGCCTTTACGCGCCGCGTAAATGGCTGCGGCCGCACCGGCGGGGCCACCACCGACCACCAGCACGTCGAAAGCGTCCTTGGCATTGATTTTTTCGGCCTGGCGAGCACCGGCGTTGGTGTCGATCTTGCCGAGGATCTCTTCCAGGCCCATACGGCCCTGGCCAAATACTTCACCATTGAGGTAGATGCTCGGGACCGCCATGATCTTGCGCGACTCGACTTCATCCTGGAACAGCGCGCCATCGATGGCGACATGGCGCACATTGGGGTTGAGCACGGCCATCAGGTTCAGCGCCTGGACCACGTCGGGGCAGTTCTGGCACGACAGCGAGAAGTAGGTTTCGAAGGTGAACTCGCCTTCCAGGGCCTGGATCTGTTCGATCACTTCGGCGCTGGCCTTGGATGGGTGGCCGCCGACTTGGAGCAGCGCCAATACCAGGGAGGTGAATTCGTGGCCCATGGGGATGCCGGCAAAGCGCAGGCTGATGTCTGCCCCGGGGCGATTGAGCGAGAACGATGGGCGACGGGCATCGGTGCCGTCCGCGCTCAGGGTAATGAGGTTCGACAGGCCGGCGATTTCCACCAGCAGGTCGTGCAATTCGCGGGACTTCGCGCCGTCGTCGAGGGAAGCAACGATCTCGATCGGCTGGGTGACCCGCTCCAGGTAGGTTTTCAGTTGCGATTTAAGCGTGGCGTCCAACATACGGGCGATTCCTTTTTTCAAACGTGTAAATAAAAACGCCCAGGCGATGTCGCCCGGGCGTTTTTGCGGGGCGGTGACAGCTTAGAAGTGGCGGCTGCTCACCGCCCGCATCTGACGCACGGTCTTAGATCTTGCCGACCAGGTCCAGCGACGGAGCCAGAGTCGCTTCGCCTTCTTTCCACTTGGCCGGGCAAACTTCGCCCGGGTGAGCGGCAACGTACTGGGCAGCCTTGACCTTGCGCAGCAGCTCGCTGGCGTCACGGCCTACACCACCGTCGTTGATTTCGACGATCTTGATCTGGCCTTCCGGGTTGATCACGAAGGTTCCGCGATCGGCCAGGCCGGCTTCTTCGATCAGCACGTCGAAGTTGCGCGAGATGACGTGGGTTGGGTCACCGATCAGCGGGTACTTGATCTTGCCGATGGTTTCCGAAGTGTCGTGCCAGGCTTTGTGGGTGAAGTGGGTGTCGGTGGACACACCGTAGATTTCCACGCCCAGCTTCTGGAACTCGGCGTAGTTGTCAGCAAGGTCACCCAGCTCGGTCGGGCAGACGAAGGTGAAGTCGGCCGGGTAGAAGAACACGACAGACCACTTGCCCTTCAGGTCGGCTTCGCTTACCTGAACGAATTCGCCGTTGTGGAAGGCGGTGGCGTTGAACGGTTTGACCTGGCTGTTGATGATAGGCATGAGAGACGCTCCTTCATGGGGTTGAAATCAGTTGACGGAGAGAATCCTAACCGCTGGTCGTCAAAAAGGCTCATTGGCAAACCTCATGCTGACGATTGGTTTTGGCTATAAGAGGAGATTATTAATAGAAGGGTTTGGGCTGAGCAAAGGATTGCGGGTGAACCCCAGTCCCACAGGAAATGCGTCGACTTCTGCAGTTGTGCAAGACAGTGGCTCCCACAAGTACAGTGCGGGAGCCACTTGCCAGCGATGAGCCCAGCGTTATCAGCGCGTGGCGGTACGCAGGGTGACGAACTCTTCGGCAGCAGTCGGGTGCACGCCAATGGTCTCGTCGAACTGCTGCTTGGTCGCGCCCGCCTTCAGTGCAATGCCCAGGCCCTGGATGATCTCGCCGGCATCCGGGCCAACCATGTGACAACCCAGCACTTTGTCGGTGTCGGCATCCACCACCAGCTTCATCAGGGTCTTCTCCTGAATGTCGGTGAGCGTCAGCTTCATGGCGCGGAAGCGGCTTTCGAAGATCTGCACCTTGTGCCCCGCTTCCAGCGCCTGCTCCTCAGTAAGGCCAACGGTCCCGATCGGCGGCTGACTGAACACCGCCGTGGGGATGTTCTGGTAATCCACCGGCCGGTATTGCTCTGGCTTGAACAAGCGCCGTGCCACGGCCATGCCTTCGGCCAGGGCCACCGGGGTCAGCTGTACGCGGCCAATTACATCACCGATGGCCAGGATCGACGGCGCGGTGGTCTGGTACTGCTCGTCGACCCGAATGTAACCACGCGGGTCCAACTCGACACCGGTGTTTTCAAGGCCCAGGTTGTCGAGCATGGGACGCCGGCCGGTGGCGTAGAACACACAATCGGCGACCAGTTCGCGGCCGTCCTTGAGGGTGGCCTTGAGGCTGCCGTCATCGAGCTTGTCGATGCGCTGGATATCAGCATTGAACTGCAGGTTGAGCCCGCGCTTTTCCAGCTCTTCCTTCAGGTGGGTACGGACCGAACCGTCAAAGCCGCGCAGGAACAGGTCGCCGCGGTACAGCAAAGTGGTATCGGCGCCAAGCCCCTGGAAAATACCGGCAAACTCGACAGCGATGTAACCACCGCCTACCACCAGCACGCGCCGTGGTAGGTCCTTGAGGTAGAAGGCTTCGTTGGAGGTGATGGCCAGTTCCTTGCCCGGAATGTCCGGCACCTGTGGCCAGCCGCCGGTGGCGATGAGGATGTGCTCGGCGCTGTAGCGCTGGCCATCCACTTGCACCTCGTTGGCTCCGGTGATGCGCGCATGGCCTTCCAACAAGGTCACGCCGCTGTTCACCAGCAGGTTGCGATAGATGCCATTGAGGCGCTCGATTTCGCGGTTCTTGTTGGCGATCAAGGTGCCCCAGTCGAAGTGGCCTTCTTCCAGCGTCCAGCCGAACCCGGCGGCCTGCTCCAGCTCATCGGCGACGTGGGCGCCGTACACCAGCAACTTCTTGGGCACGCACCCGACGTTGACGCAGGTGCCCCCCAGGTAGCGGCTTTCGGCTACCGCCACCTTCGCCCCAAAGCCGGCAGCGAAGCGCGCCGCACGCACACCGCCGGAACCGGCGCCAATCACGAACAGATCAAAATCGTAGGCCATGTATTCAGTCTCCTAGGCTGGCGCCCAGCATACCGCCGTTAGCCGCCACAAACAAAAAAGCCACCCCGAAGGATGGCTTGTGGACCTGCGCTGGCGAATCAGTATGCCTTGCCGGTCTTGTAGTAGTTCTCGAAGCAGAAGTTGGTCGCGTCGATGTAGCCTTCGGCGCCGCCGCAGTCGAAGCGCTGGCCCTTGAACTTGTAGGCGATCACGCAACCGTTCTGTGCCTGCTGCATCAAGGCGTCGGTGATCTGGATCTCGCCACCTTTGCCCGGCGGGGTGTTCCGGATGATATCGAAGATATCCGGGGTGAGGATGTAACGACCGATGATCGCCAAGTTCGACGGGGCGTCTTCCGGCGCGGGCTTTTCTACCATGTTGGTAACACGGAAGATGTCTTCGCGGATCATGTCACCGGCGATAACGCCGTACTTGTTGGTTTCCTGCGGGTCGACTTCCTGGATGGCGATGATCGAGCAGCGGAACTGGTTGTACAGTTTGACCATCTGGGTCAGGACACCGTCACCTTCCGGGTTGACGCACAGGTCGTCCGCCAGCACCACAGCGAACGGTTCGTCACCGATCAGCGGCTGGCCAGTCAGGATGGCATGGCCCAGGCCTTTCATTTCGGTCTGGCGCGTGTAAGAGAACGAGCACTCGTTCAACAGGCGACGGATGCCGACCAGGTATTTTTCCTTGTCGGTGCCCTTGATCTGGTTTTCCAGCTCATAGCTGATGTCGAAGTGGTCTTCCAGGGCGCGCTTGCCACGGCCGGTGACGATCGAGATCTCGTTCAGGCCGGCATCCAGCGCCTCTTCAACGCCATACTGGATCAGCGGCTTGTTGACCACTGGCAGCATTTCCTTGGGCATGGCTTTGGTAGCGGGTAGGAAGCGGGTGCCGTAACCGGCTGCCGGGAACAAGCATTTCTTGATCATATACGTCCTTAAACGAAGGCATAGCCTGGGGAATTCGGCGCAGTCTAATCAGGCGGCAGTCACCTTACAATGCCCCACCTGCGGCCGACCGATGCCATGATAGAGATAACCCAGTGTAGATAGTTCCAAAGGATCGTAAATATTACGCCCGTCAAAGAGCACCGGCATGCGCATCAGCCCACGTACGCGGGCGAAATCCGGTTGGCGGAACAGCTTCCACTCGGTTACCAGCACCAGGGCATCGGCGCCTGTGACGCAGGCGTAGGGGTCGCCGCCAAGCCGCAACTGGCCGCTGGCAAGCGCCTGCGGATAACGCTCGGCAACCCCCGCCAACGCCGCCGGGTCACACGCCTGAACCCGCACGCCGGCGGCCAGCAAGGCATCGAGCAACACCAGGCTGGGCGCCTCGCGCAGGTCATCGGTACCCGGCTTGAATGCCAGGCCCCAGAGCGCCACGGTACGCCCACGCATGAACCCGCCAAAATGCTGCTGCAGGGCCTTGAACAGCAAGGTCTTCTGCTCCTCGTTACGGGCCTGCACCGCCTCCAGGATGGCGGGCTGATAGGCGTGCTGCTGTGCCGTGCGCAGCAATGCGCGGATGTCCTTGGGGAAGCACGAGCCGCCGTAGCCGCAGCCTGCATAGATGAAGTGGCTACCGATGCGCCGGTCACTGCCGATGGCGTGCCGAACCTGTTCGATATCCACATCAAGCTGCATGCAAAGGCCAGCCAGTTCGTTGATGAAAGAGATTTTGGTCGCCAGGAAGGCGTTAGCTGCATATTTGCTGAACTCGGCGGCACGCGCGGACATGACCAGAATGCGGTCGTGGTTACGCACGAACGGCGCGTACAGACGTTGCAGGCACTGGGCCGCGGCGTCGTTGTCAGTGCCGATGATGATGCGGTCAGGGCGCATGAAATCATCGATTGCACTGCCCTCCTTGAGAAATTCCGGGTTGCTTGCCACCTCGATGGCAAACGCTGCACCGCGTGCCCGCAGGCCAAGCATGATGTGCTGGGCAACGCGTTCGGCAGTGCCTACCGGCACGGTCGACTTGTTCACCACCAGGCAACTGCGGGGCAAGAAGCGACCAAGGCTATCTGCCACGGCCAGTACATGCTGCAGGTCGGCCGACCCATCCTCCTGGCTGGGTGTACCGACCGCGATAAACACGACCTGCGCCTTGGCCAGCGAGGGCTGCCAGTCATCACTGAAGCTCAACAGCCTTTGCTGAATGCCGTTGTGCAGCAGTGCCTGCAACCCCGGCTCATGGATAGGGCACTGGCCCTGGCGCAATTGTGCAAGCCGCTGCGGATCTCGCTCCAGACAGATTACGCGGTTGCCCAACTGAGCAAAGCAAGCCGCTGTCACCAACCCTACATACCCCGCCCCGATGACACAGAGTTCCATGGCCGCGCTCCTTGAGGTAGATAGCGCCCATTGCTACCCGGCGGTGATTGCAGGGCGGTGACGACGGGATGACAGAAACAGGTGCCCGGCGCGCCCTTTCGCAGGCAGACCCGCGAAAAGGCCGGCATTGTCAGCCCCTCAGCTACCTGTCCCCTGCCCGATCAGCACCCCCTCGACTTTCTGCCCATACAGGTTGACGCCGTCATTGGCATGGAACTTCACTCGCGTCTTCTCGACAGAGCCCTCTACCAGCCGGGGGTCTTGCGGCCGCTCGTGGCGATTGACCCAGGCCGCCACATCCCAGGCCTGCTGGTCGCTCAGGCTGCCCGGCTTGCCCAGCGGCATGTTGTATTTGATGAAGGAAGCCGCGGTGTTGATCCGGTGCATGCCGGCACCCCAGTTGTAGGAGTCTTTGCCCCACAGCGGTGGCATCACGTATTCACCGGCGACTTTCTGCCCTTCGCCATTGTCACCGTGGCACAGGGCGCATTGCTCCTGGTACACCTGCTGTCCGCGCTTGAAGTCGTAGCCGCCCTTGGGCTGGGGCACGTCGGGGTAACCGCGACCGGCCAGTTCGACCCCGGTAGGCGTTTTGGTCGACAACCAGTACGCATAGACCGCCAACGCCGTCATCTGAGGGCTGTCAGCCGCGGGCGGCTTGCCATTCATGCTGAACTGGAAACACCCCTGGATACGCTCGGCGTAAGTGTTGACCTTGTCGTTTTTCTTTCGATACGCGGGGTACATCGGATAGGCGCCCCACATCGGCGCGGAATGGGCCAGCCGCCCCTGGTCGAGGTGGCAGTTGCTGCAGTTCATGCCATTGCCCACGGCCTCGGGCATCAACCGACGGGTGTCGACGAACAGCGCGTGGCCTTCGCGGACCATCTGGCCAAAGGCATTGTCCGGCAACTCGCTTTCGGCCGGCGGCACGAACTGCGGGGCAGCCTGGGCAGCAGGCACTTTCAGTTGCGACTGATCTTCCATGGCAATGGGCGCGGCAACGGCGCTGCCCATGGCCAACAGCAGCAGTGTCGGCATCAATGCGTTCATGGCGTGACCTCCGGGCTGGCGGATTTGGCGAAGAACTCGGCAATGGCCTTGACCTCCTCGTCGGTCATGGCCTTGGCTACGCCGACCATCAGTTGATTGGGGTCGTTGCGGCGGCTGCCATCGCGCCAACCGTTGAGTTGTGCCACCAGGTAGCTGGCAGGTTGCCCCGCCAACGGCGGGAAGTGCTCGCCAACCCCACTGCCACCGGGGCCGTGGCATTGCACGCAACCGGGGATCTGCCGGCTCCAATCGCCGTAAAGGGCCAGCCGAGCGGTGGGATCGTCGGCGATCTGCTGGCGACGCACGTCTGGGGCGGGGTCGCTTGGCAGGCCAGCCAGGTAACTGCTGACCGCCTTGATTTCCTCCTCGGTCAAGGCCTTGGCAAGCGGCTCCATCACCGCCTGCTTGCGCTCCCCATTGCGCCAGTCATGCAATTGTTTGCTGAGGTAGCCGGCAGGCAGGCCAGCCAGGCGAGGGAACCCGGCGGCGGCAATGCCTTTGCCGTCTGGGCCGTGGCAGCCCAGACAAGCCATGGCAGCAGGATTAGCCCCGCCTTGGGTAAAGATTTTCTGGCCATCAGCGCCGTGCGCCGAGGGCCAGGCCAGGATCAGCAGGCTGCCGATCACGACGCGACTCAACGGTGTCATCACGAATCTCCATTTCTTTTGTTATAAGCTTAGGCTCAAAAAACATAAGCAAATGGATACTAGCCCCGGAGGGGAATTCGCAACAACGCCCATCCCGACCAAGGGATGGCAATTGGCCTCTTAACCGCGTTTTACTTGAGTTGGATCAACTGCCGGAGATGCACTCGGTCGCCGCCGTGCGCACATCACCCAGACGCAGGGGGAAGTTGTTCAACCGCTCGTGCAGCTTGATGCTGCTGCCACTGCCGCGCTTGTCGATATCCACCAAGGCTGCGGGGCCGGCACCGGATGACAGCTTTTGCGGCACGATCAACCGCAAGCCGTCGCCGCGTGGCTCTTCCACCAACGGGTCACGCGAACTGGCAAGCTCGTGCTTGACGCAATCGGCATATTCACGCGGCGTCTTGCCGGAGATCACATCCAGAGTTTCACGGGACTGTTCCAGTTCCGAAACGCTGACACAACCGCCCAGCGCGAGAGACAACGCCGCCACCATCCACTTCATTTGCAACACCTCTGCTTTCAAGAATGCTTAGGACAGCAGCCAGGCGCTTTTGCTCCGTGCTTTGGCGGATTTATCTGCCAGCGTGGTATCGTTCGCCTTTGCAGAACCAGACCTTGCGGAGCATCACATGAAATTCGTACACCAGCGCGAGCACCTGAACGAGGACGACGTGGTCGTCATCGAATGCTCCCAGCGCTGCAACATCCGCCTGATGAACGACGCCAATTTCCGCAGCTTCAAGAACGGCGGCCGGCACACCTACCACGGTGGTCACTTCGAGCGCTTTCCGGCCAAGATCACCGTGCCCAGCACCGGCTTCTGGAACATCACCATTGATACGGTGACGGCCCGCCCGATCTCGGTGACACGCAAGCCGGCCTTCAGCCATAAGATCAAGATCATTCGTCGCTCGTCGTCAAAACTCGGATAACACCTGCCATGACCCAGACCAAATACGTCATCAAGTACAAGCTCGACGGCCAGCGCCGCTGGGATTTCGCCGTGATGCCCGATGCATCGCAAGCGCAGGCGCTCGATGCGCTGCGCAAGATCCATGGCGACGACGCCGACAAGATCAGCGACATTCAAGTCAGCAAGGCCCTGTAACGCCCACCGTTAAAAGGAGAACTGCATGAGCAACTGGCCCGACCACCGTATCGTTGATCTGTTGGGCATCCAGTTGCCCATTCTCCAGGCGCCCATGGCCGGTGCCACGGGTTCAGCCATGGCCATCGCCGTGGCTCGGGCAGGCGGGCTGGGTGCCCTGCCCTGCGCCATGCTGTCAGGCGAGCAACTGCGTGACGAGATCGCAACGTTTCGCAGTGCCTGCCCGGGCCTGCCGCTGAATCTCAACTTCTTCTGCCACCAGCCTCCGTCCCCCGACAGCGACCGTGACAACCGCTGGAAACAAGCGCTCAAGCCGTATTACGCAGAAGTGGGTGCCGACTTCGAGGCACCCACGCCAGTCTCCAACCGCGCACCGTTCGACGAGGCGAGCTGTCAGTTGGTCGAGCAGTTGCGCCCAGAGGTGGTGAGCTTCCACTTCGGCTTGCCGGAGGCGGCGCTGCTGCAGCGGGTCAAAGCGGCTGGCGCCAAGGTGCTGTCCAGCGCGACCACTGTAGAAGAAGCGCTATGGCTCCAGGACCATGGCTGCGACGCAATCATCGCCATGGGTTACGAAGCCGGTGGCCATCGCGGCATGTTCCTCAGCGAAGACATCACCAGCCAAATCGGCACCTTCGCCCTGGTACCGCAGATCGCAGATGCGGTCCGTTTGCCAGTGATCGCAGCAGGCGGTATCGCCGATCACCGCGGCCTGGTCGCCGCATTGGCGCTGGGCGCCAGCGCCGTGCAAATCGGCACAGCCTACCTGTTCTGCCCTGAGGCCAAGGTTTCTGCGGCTCATCGCCGCGCTCTGGACAACGCAGCCGCCAGCGACACGGCCCTGACCAACGTGTTCACCGGACGCCCGGCCCGCGGCATCAACAACCGCATCATGCGCGAGCTGGGGCCGATGAGCGACCTGGCGCCACGCTTCCCGCTGGCGGGCGGCGCGCTGATGCCCTTGCGGGCGATCACCGACCCAAAAGGGAACAGCGATTTCAGCAACCTGTGGTCGGGGCAGGCGCTACGCCTGGGCAAGGCCATGCCGGCTGAGCAGTTGACCCGCGAGATTGCCGCGAAGGCCTTGGCGCTGATTGCACATTGAACCATTCGACGGGCGTTCGCCCATCCCTACAGCCCCTTCCCGGCCGGTGGCCTATCGCTATATAGTAACCGCTATAACGATAACCACCCCAAGGAGCTGTCTCGATGCGTATCCGCCTGAACCACCTGGCCGCCACCGCCCTGGCAAGCCTGATCTCCCTCAACAGCGCCTGGGCCGACGAGGTTCAGGTCGCGGTCGCTGCGAACTTCACCGCGCCGATTCAGGCCATCGCCAAGGACTTCGAGAAAGATACCGGTCACAAGCTGGTCGCCGCCTTCGGCGCTACCGGGCAGTTCTACGCACAGATCAAGAACGGCGCACCGTTCGAGGTATTCCTCGCCGCCGACGACAGCACCCCGGCCAAGCTCGAGCAGGAAAAAGAAATCGTCCCCGGCTCGCGCTTCACCTATGCCATCGGCACCCTGGCCCTATGGTCGGCCAAGGAAGGTTACGTTGATGCCAAGGGCGAAGTCCTGAAGAAGAACGAATACAAGCACCTGTCCATCGCCAACCCGAAAGCCGCCCCTTACGGCCTGGCCGCCACACAGGTACTGAGCAAGCTGGGCCTGAGCGACGCCACTAAAGGCAAAATCGTCGAAGGGCAGAACATCACCCAAGCCTTCCAGTTCGTGTCCACCGGCAACGCCGAGCTGGGCTTCGTGGCCCTGTCGCAGATCTACAAGGATGGCAAGGTAACCAATGGCTCCGCCTGGATCGTGCCGTCCGAGCTGCACGACCCGATCCGCCAGGATGCGGTGATCCTCAACAAAGGCAAGGACAGCGCTGCCGCCAAGGCATTGGTGGAATACCTCAAAGGCCCGAAAGCCGCTGCGGTGATCAAGTCCTACGGCTATGAACTTTGATGCCACTGGACGCCAGTGACCTGGGTGCAATCTGGCTGACCGTCAAACTGGCCAGCCTGACCACCTTGATCCTGCTAGTCATCGGTACGCCCATCGCCTGGTGGCTGGCGCGCACGCGCTCGTGGCTGCGCGGGCCGGTGGGCGCGATAGTGGCGCTGCCGCTGGTGCTACCACCGACCGTGATCGGCTTCTACCTGCTGATCGCCCTTGGCCCCCATGGCTGGCTGGGCCAGGCTACCCAGGCGCTGGGCCTGGGTAGCGTGGTGTTCAGTTTCACCGGCCTGGTGATCGGCTCGACGGTGTACTCCATGCCGTTCGTGGTGCAACCGCTGCAGAACGCCTTTGGCGCCATCGGCCAGCGCCCGCTGGAGGTGGCCGCCACCCTGCGCGCCAGCCCGTGGGACACCTTTGTTCATGTGGTACTGCCGCTGGCGCGCCCCGGCTTCGTTACCGCCAGCATCCTCGGCTTTGCGCACACCGTGGGCGAGTTCGGCGTGGTGCTGATGATCGGTGGCAACATCCCCGACAAGACACGTGTGGTTTCGGTGCAGATCTTCGATCACGTCGAGGCCATGGAGTATTCGCAAGCCCACTGGCTGGCCGGTGCCATGCTGGTGTTCTCGTTCCTGGTGCTGCTCCTGCTGTACGCCGGACGCCGCAGCAAGGCTGGCTGGAGCTGAAATGACCGGATCGATTTTGGCGCAGCTGAAGCTGGCGCGTGACGACTTCACCCTGGATGTCGACCTGCAACTGCCTGGGCGCGGCATCAGCGCGCTGTTCGGTCACTCAGGTTCAGGCAAGACGTCGTGCCTACGCTGCCTGGCGGGCCTGGAACGGGCGGCCAGCGCCTACATCGAAGTCAACGGTGAAGTCTGGGAAGACAGCGCACGGGGCTACTTCCAGGCGCCACACCTGCGCCCAGTGGGGTACGTGTTCCAAGAGGCGAGCCTGTTCCCGCACCTGTCGGTACGGGGCAACCTGGAATTCGGCTGGCGGCGCATTGCACCCAATGAGCGCAAGGTCAGCCTGGACCAAGCCTGCAAACTGCTAGGTATCGGCCACCTGCTCGAACGTCGCCCGGCAACGCTGTCTGGTGGCGAAGCCCAGCGCGTGGGCATCGCCCGGGCACTGCTCAGCAGCCCACGCCTGTTGTTGATGGACGAACCTTTGGCAGCACTGGATGGGCCGCGCAAGCGGGAAATCCTCCCCTACCTTGAACGGCTGCATGACGAACTGGACATCCCCCTGGTGTATGTCAGCCATGCCCAGGACGAAGTGGCACGCCTGGCCGACCACCTGGTTCTGCTCGAGCAAGGCAAGGCCATGGCCAGCGGGCCGATCGCCGAGACCCTTGCCCGCCTCGACCTGTCACTGGCCCAGGGCGAGGATGCCGGTGTGGTGTTCGAAGGCCTGGTCGTCGGCCATGACCCGCAGTACGACCTGCTTGACTTGCGCCTGCCCGGCAACGGTGCCCCGGTGTTGCGCATCGCCCATCCGGCCCACAGCATGGGCAGCACCCTGCGCGTGAAGGTGCAAGCCCGCGACGTGAGCCTGGCGCTGACAGCAGACAGCACGTCCAGCATCCTCAACCGCCTGCCGGTGCGGGTGCGTGAAACGCGCTCGGCAGACAACCCGGCGCATGTGCTGGTCAGCTTGGACGCCGGCGGCAACGCCTTGCTGGCGCGCATCACCCGCTACTCGGCGGAGCAGCTCGGCCTGCACCCAGGCCTGGCCTTGTACGCTCAGATCAAGTCGGTGGCGCTGCTGGGCTGAGCATCGGGCACGCAGCCGTTGTCCATTGATCAGCATCCTGATCGAGGCACGCCGCCAATGCTCGACTGCACCTTACCCGCCAGCCTGCATTACGTAGACGACAGCCAACCCGGCCTGAGCCGCCGCCGCTGGCGCGACCGCTTCATCTACCTCGACGCGCAAGGCCAGCGTGTACGTGACAGCGACACCCTGGCCCGCATCGCCGCCCTGGTGATCCCGCCGGCCTACACCAATGTGTGGATCTGCGCCGACCCGCAAGGCCACCTGCAAGCCACCGGGATAGACGCACGGGGCCGCAAGCAGTATCGCTACCACGCCCAGTGGCGCGAGCTGCGCGACCAGCACAAGTACGGGCGCATGCTGGCGTTTGCCCAAGCCTTGCCCAAGCTGCGCGCCCAACTGGAAACGCACCTGGCGCGGCCAGGGCTGGACCGGGAAAAAGTCATGGCGTTGGTGGTAAGCCTGCTGGATCACACGCTGATCCGTATCGGCAACCAACGCTATCTGCGCGACAACAAGTCCTACGGTTTGACAACCCTGCGCAATCGCCATGTCAAGGTCGAAGGCAGCACCATCCGCTTCCAGTTCCGCGGCAAGCGCGGCGTGGAGCACAACGTCACCCTGCGCGACCGGCGCCTGGCCAACCTGCTCAAACGCTGCATGGAGCTGCCCGGGCAAGCGCTGTTCCAGTACCTGGACGAAGATGGCCAGCGGCACAGTATCGGCTCGAGCGAGATCAACCAGTTCCTGCAGCAACTGACGGGTGCCGACTTCACTGCCAAGGATTACCGCACCTGGGCGGGCAGCAGCCTGGCCTTGAGCCTGCTCAGGCCCCTGGCCTGGGAGCCAGAAAGCGAGGCCAAACGCCAGGTGGCGGCCATCGTCAAGCAGGTTGCCGCGCGCCTGGGCAATACCCCGGCCGTGTGCAGGCGCTGCTATATCCACCCAGCGGTGCTTGAGCATTATGCATTGGGGCGCCTGACCCAGTTGCCAGGGCGGCGCGTACGCAAAGGGCTGGACCCTGAAGAGGTGACGTTGCTGCTGTTTCTGCAGGCCCTTGAGCAAAGTGAGGACGATTGAGCCTGACTATGCGCGCCATCATGCATAGAAATTTCCCTTACAGGCCGAAGCCCCCTATTCTTGCCACCGAGCACCTTCGCCGACACGCACATCACGCTGCATATCGGCACCTGCGGCTAAAGACACGCGATAGAATTTGTCTGGCGGGGAATTAATATCCGCCGAAAGCGTCTTTAATGAGAAGGAAGAGGGACAGGCTCCCACCGCTGCGGTCACTGGCCAGGCGGATTTCTATATCACCAAGGAGAACTACATGCTGATACTCACCCGTAAGGTTGGCGAAAGCATCGTCATCAATGATGACATCAAAGTCACCATTCTGGGCGTCAAGGGGATGCAGGTGAGGATTGGCATCGATGCACCAAAGGATGTCCAGGTGCACCGGGAAGAGATCTTCAAGCGCATCCAGGCCGGCAATCCGGCTCCGGAAAAACACGACGACCAACACTGAACGCCTGGCCTCAAGCCGCACGGACGCGCTTGACCGAATGGCCGCACGCACCGCGCCCCCTGCCTCAGGTGCCCAGCAGTTCGTGCACCTTGGCGATCATCCTGTCAATGTCGAATGGCTTGTCGAATATGGCGGCGAACAGCTCCGGACGACCTTGGCTGGCCTGGGCGCCGCTCATGAGGATCACCGGCAGGTCAGCTAATTGCAGCTCTTCACGAATCGCCCGCACCAGCTCTTCGCCATTGAGCACGGGCATCATGTAGTCGGTGATCACCAGTTCCACGCGCTTTTCCATCAGCGCCTCTAGGGCCTTGCGCCCGTTGCTGGCCTTTTCCACCAGAAAGCCTGCGTCCTCCAGGGCGAAGCCCAGGATATCCGCGATCAGGTATTCATCATCGACCACAAGAATGGTGTTCATCGGTTGGTCCGTCACCCGCCCCCTTGCGGCACGGGGGTACCCGAGAGCACGCCGCAGGCGCCCTCGAAAGCCTTGCTCAGGCTGACGCCCTGAGGCCCGAGATGCAACTCGTGCAGCGCAGGGTCATGATGGCTGTCGCGCACCTTGAGTATCGACAGCATGCGCCGCATCTGCGCCTGCATCTCGACAAAGCGCATCAGTACAAGGTTATCGACAATGCTTGAGAGGTCCGGAGCCGGTGCGGTGATTTCCGAACCGAAAAGGTCGCGCATCTCCCAGGTGAGCATGACGCTGACATCGCGCGCGCGCAGCTCGCCCGTCAGGGCGCGGAAGAATGCATTGAGCCGCGCGGGGTCGACCGCCAGGCGGCTGAACGCACCCAGGCTATCGATCAGCACCCGCTTGCTGCGCTGTTGCTCGACACGCGCCAACAAGCGCGCACCTACCTGGTCGAGCAAGCCCTCGGTCGTAGGCTGCCAGCACAGCTGCAAAGCGCCTTGACTCTCCAGCGCGGCAAAGTCGAAACCCAGCGATGTTGCCTTCAGGCGTAACCGTTCTGGTGTTTCGTAAAAGCCGAAATGCAGCGCAGGTGCCTGGACCGTGCCAGCAGCCAGAAAGGCCAGCCCCAGCGACGTCTTACCGATTCCCGATGGCCCCATCAACAGGCTGATCGAGCCCGTGGCCACCCCTGCGCCAAGCATTTCGTCCAGTGACGCGATGCCGGTGGAGGTCCGGCTCAAGGTGGCAGTGCCATGCTGGCTGGGGTGGCTGTACAAGGCCTCCAGGCGCGGGTAGACATGCATCCCCGCCTCGTCTATCAGGCACTCGTGGCGCCCCGACAGTGCGCCGCTGCCACGCGTCTTGCGCAGTTGGACATGGCGCATGGCACGGCTGCCGATCAGTTGCTCACCCAGCTCGATCACGCCATCGACCATCGTGTGCTCCGGGCTGCCCTCATCCAGCCGAGCGCTGGTCAGCAATAGCACCGTGCACCCGGCAAAGGCCGCATGCCCCTGCAGTTCCGAGACGAATTTCTTGGTGTCGAGGGATGTTTCCGCACGCACCCGGGCATTGAGTACACCATCGACAATCAGCAGGCTGGCCTGCTGCCGGGCGATCTCCTGGCGCAGCAACCTGACCACAGCGTCGAGCCCTTCCTGCTCGAGGGTGTCGAAGGCGCTGACGAACTGGATCTGGTCACCCACCAGGGCCGGATCAAAGAATTCAAGTGTGCCAAGGTATTGGAACAAGCGCTCGTGGGACTCACTGAGCAAGGTCGCCACCAAAACCCGGCCACCATTGCGCACATGCCCGCATGCCAACTGGTTGGCGAGGATGGTCTTGCCGGCCCCAGGCGGCCCCTGAATGATGTAGGAAGCCCCTGCTACCAAACCGCCCTTGAGCAGTGCATCGAGCCCCTCGATCCCCGTCAACAGCCGTTTCAGTGCTTGTGCCATGGTGGCTACCTATCGAGTTGATCTTCCGTGCCGGGACCAGAAGCCGGCAAGAACAGGCGCATACAGGTGCCCTTGCCGATTTCGCTGTGCACGCTGATTGCGCCGTTGCTCTGCTTGGCGAACCCATAAGCCTGGCTGAGGCCAAGCCCGGTGCCCTTGCCAAACGGCTTGGTGGTGAAAAACGGCTCGAAGATCCGCGGTAACACCTGTGGGTCGATGCCTGCCCCGGTATCGCTCACTTCGAAACACACGAAGGCGCCACGCAAGCCTTCCACCTCGCCTACGAGCTCGACCGCATGGACCGCCATGCGGATCGTCCCCTGACCACTGATGGCATCCCGGGCATTGAACAGCAGGTTGAGCAGTACCATTTGCAGTTGCCCGACATCCACCTCGATCAGGGGCAAATCAGGCTGTACGTGATCTTCCAGCTCGATATCGCGGGGCAACGCATGCTCCAGCAGCCCGCGCGTGGCAGCAAGTAACTTGGCCGGTGCGATCGGGCTGACCTCCAGCTGACGGTGACGGGCAAACGTCAGCAGCTGCTTGGTCAGCTCCGTGCCGCGCTGGCCTGCATCGAGAATGTGCTCCAGCAGGCGTTCTAGGCGCTTGGGGTCCTGGCAGGCCTGTGCCAGGCGTGCCGAGTTGATGATGATGGTCAACAGGTTATTGAAGTCATGGGCCAGCCCACCGGTTAACTGGCCTAGCGCTTCAAGCTTCTGCGCCTGGAACAGTTGCGCGCGGACTGCGTCCAGTTGCAATGCCGTTTCGCGTCGGTCGGTGATATCGCGCGTGACCTTCGCCAAGCCGATGACTTGCCCCTGGTCATCACGAATCACATCGAGCGCGGCCAAGGCCCAGAACTGCGTGCCATCCTTACGTACGCGCCAGCCCTCGTCCTGCGCCACGCCCTGCTCCAGCGCCTGTTCGAGCAACCATTCAGGGCGCCCGGCGGCGCAATCCTGCGGTGTGAAGAACAGCGAAAAATGCCGACCGATCACTTCCTCGGCGCGGTAGCCCTTGATGCGTTCGGCACCGGCGTTCCAGGACACCACACGGCCGGTGGTGTCGATCATGTAGATGGCGTAGTCCACGACCGATTGCACCAGTTGCTCATAGCGGCTGGCGGGCATGACGGGTTGTTCGATGCAGTCAGCTAAAACCATGCAAACCCCACAGGCACAGCGGGAGGGACGTGATGCGCTTAGCCAATAGTACCCGCCTGACTCAGCATGTGCGGCAAGTGCCTATCAACGTTTACGCTCAACGAGCACCGGGCTCATCCGCCGCGGCATGGCCACTTTCAACAACCAGAGGCCCACCAGCAGAATAAGGGTGCCACCGCCCAGTGCCATCAGCCGCTGCGGCTGCAGCCGCTCAGCCTCGAAACCGAGCATCAGCAGGTAGCCACCCAGGCAGATCAGGCCAAGGTAGAGAAAGCCGCCCAGCAGCACAACTACCATGAACAACAGGCGCCAGATCAAGCGAGGACGCACAACGCGCTCGGTAGTAGTTGAGGGACCAGCCTGGGACATTGCATTGCACTCATTTGGATCCAACCAGATGGGCAACAGTGGCCTAATGACAGCAAGGTGTCAATTGCCCGTTGGATTGACCCTTCGTTCCTTTGATCATAGGTGCTGCGGTTGACTCAACTATAACAATGGGTTATAAAGCGCGCTTGATTGTCAGGCCCTTCTGCTTAGAAGCGCGCCGGTCGTCACGACCCTTTCAAGCGTGCGAGTGTGGTGGAATTGGTATACACAGCAGACTTAAAATCTGTCGGCGTGAGCCTTGCGGGTTCGAGTCCCGCCACTCGCACCAAATTCCCGTGAAAAAGGCGCCCTTGCGGCGCCTTTTTACTGTCCGGCGGAAATCCACTCCGCAACTGCTAGAGTGGAGCTTGTCTCCGTCCTCTGGAATGCTGCCATGCGCTACTCCCTGTTCGCTGGTCAACGCGACATCATCCTCCTGATCGCCCGGGTTTTGCTGATGCTTCTGTTCGTCCTGTCCGGTTGGGCCAAGCTGACCGGCTTTGAGGGCACAGTCAGCTACATGACTTCACTGGGCGCACCTGCCCCCATGCTTGCCGCCGCAGTAGCGGTGATCATGGAGTTTTTCGTGGCTATCGTGTTGATCCTAGGCTTCTATACCCGCCCACTGGCCTTTCTGTTTGCCCTGTTCGTGCTGGGCACCGCATTGATCGGCCACCCGTTCTGGAACATGGCCGACCCCGAACGCGCTGCCAACATGACGCAGTTCCTGAAAAACCTGAGCATCATTGGCGGGCTGCTGCTGCTGGCCGTCAGCGGCCCGGGGCGCTTCTCGCTCGACGGGCGCTAATCAGTCGTCCAGGTCGTCATGCCAGGCTGGGTGATCATGATCGTCGTCATCAAGGTCATCCAGCAATGCTTCGTCTTCCTCAACCTCATCCTCGGCGCCCTGGGCATCCGCCTCTGCTTCGAAATCGTCGTAGAGGAACTCGTGATCGAGCAGGTGATCGTGCTCAGGCTCGTGCAGGTCGTCTTCGTCGCGCATGGTTGCTCCTGGAAATCTGGCACGCCTGTATAGGCCCATCGTGGGTCCGGGTCAATGGATTGCAGTTAATACTCACTTAACCGGCCAGCCTCAGGCTGAAGGCTCTCCCTTCAAAAACGTTCATTGCCCGCCTTCACGGCGGGCTTTTTTTGCGCACCTGGTGAACACGTGATCGAATAGGGTTGTACCGCTGCGGCGTGGTACTATGAAAACAATAGTTACCACGGTACGACGGACACAATGCGAACTCAAGAAGATAGACCGGCTACGGTATGCCCGGTGGCCCGCTCGGTGGATATACTGGGCGACAAATGGACGATCCTGGTGCTGCGCGAGCTGTACATGGGCACGGCGCGCTTCGAGGAGATGCAGATCCATACCGGGGCCACGCCGCAGATGCTGACATCGCGCCTGAAAGCACTGGAAGCCGATGGCTTGGTAGAGCGCCGGCCCTATAACGCAAAGCCGCTGCGACATGAGTATCATCTGACACAAAAAGGGTGGGACTTTTACCCCGTGATCTACGCCCTGCGAGCCTGGGGGGAAACGTGGTGCAAGCAGGAAGACGAGGGGCTTGCAGTGCATTTTGTGCACCGTGCATGTGGCCATGACGTCGGCGTGGCCAGTGTCTGCCCGCACTGCGCAGTGCCTGTGCAGCGCGCAGACCTGGAGGCTTCGATAAGCAGTCGCTACGCGAAGGAACGGGCTGCTCGGTACGAGGCGTTCAAGCGCAAGGAGAATGTACGCCTGAAAGGAGGGTGAATCCGCCCTTGCCATCGCCCGGATGGCTGCGGGCGACAATCGTGATGACAGAGATGCGCTATGTTTCGGCCGTCACCGGGAGAGGTCGTTTCATGAAACGATGGATTGGAATACTCATTACAGTTGCACTGACCGGGTGCGGGACCGTGCGCACAGTGTCGAACGAGCCGAAGGCCGTAGATGACCTGGCTAAATGGCATACCCATTGCCACACCATTCCTCGGGCGTACAGCGGCGTTGCGTATCAGTTCTGTAACCTGGACAGTCCACAAAGATCGGGAGCGCATTGGGCGCCATTCCCGATTCTGATCGACATGGCTGCATCGGGTATTGCTGACACTGTGATTCTTCCCTACACCGGCTATCAGCAATTCAAGCGCGGCAATGCGCCTGTCCGCAGGCTGGAATATTGATGCTCAGGGCACCTGCCCTTCTGGCTCTGGCCTAGGCTAGAGCAGCAAGAAAAATTGAATCAGGCGGTTGCCCATCTGGTCAGGAATTAGGAACGCAGTAAATCTGACGAGGTAACAGCAATGACTATCGAAGCAGAGACACTCGTACAACTGACCGAAGCGCTTCAGGATTGTGGCATGACCTTGGTTGCGGACGTAACATTCACTCGAGCACCATACCGGCACAACCACCGCTGGATTTGCACCGTAGAATAGCCATCCTCTTTGCCGGCGGTTCGGAGCAAGACGCCACCGCCGGCCCCCACCTCACCGCCACGTGAGGCTGCGAGTCATGACCCTTGAGTCGAATGCAGGGCTATGGCCAGAACCGCAAAAACGAGTACGACTCCGGCCACGAGGAATGCGCCGTAAAAGTCTTCCGAAAACATGCCTGAGCTCCCCTGGGCAACAGTGATCTTATCCGCCGCCTAGCACTTCGTTACGCGACGTCAAGCTCAGATCCATAGGTGCTCTCAGAAGTTCAGTCGATATCGAGCGTTAAGCGCTGCCCTACTATGCGGCGGCACTGCCGGCCTGCGATGCGTGCTCGGTCATAAGCTTTCGCCAGCTCTCCCGCTCGTGCATCAGACCGGCCTGGCCCTTCGGAGAGCACGATAGCGGCGCGGCTGGCTGCCTGTCTTAGGGCGACAGCGGCGGTATCCGTGCCAGGGTAACTGACAGTTGATGGCCTCCAGCAGCGTGTCGATGCCTTTGCCGCCCACCCCAGACATACCATCCTTGCCCCAGTCATTGCGCGGGTTGAAATCGATGTTGTTGGGTTGTTGTTGCGTACACCGCGTGCGGTCGTAGGTTTTCTCCAGGCACAAAAAACCCGCAGGAGACGGGTTATGGAGCTTTGATTTGAATTTGTACCTGTTGCGGGAGCAGGCAGGCCGTTGTCCTGAATGTCAGAAACATGAGCAGGAAGCTCGCTTACCAAGCGAGCAAACTGTATATTTTCGCGGATTCAGTCTGAGGAAAATGGCATGTCAGGTCCAGGCAAAGTAATTTTCGCCGATCAGTTACGAGGTATAGCCGTCATAATGGTGCTTTTAGCACATTGGTGCGGCGTCTACTGGTACAACAAAGATGTAGTTTCACACTACATACATGCCCCCATAGAGGTAATCCCAGCGCCTTTATGGCTTGACTACATCGTCCCTCCCACGTTCAACTACGGAACATTAGGCGTCGCAATATTCTTCCTAATAAGTGGCTTCGTTATCCCATTTTCACTTAAACGATCCTCACCGCTAGGCTTCCTGGCGGCTCGCACCCTGAGAATTTACCCAGTCTACATATTAGGCTCAGCGATAATGCTGCTTGGAGTATGGGGCTCATCGAAATACTGGGGCATAAACTACGAATTGGACCCCTTTTACGTAGCCTCCAACCTATTGCTTGTAAACAATGATTTCCTACAGCCAACAATGGACCTAATCAACTGGACCTTGGCCGTAGAAATCAAGTTCTATATCGCTTGCGCGATCCTAATCGCTTTCATCAGAAGTGGGAACTCAACCGCGTTAACCGTGACTTCCGTCTTGATACTCGCCTATTGCGAATGGCTTCCGGCTTCGTATGATTCGGTATCTATAGCTGGAGGAAGGCAGCTATCGCTATCTAACCTGAAGTGGCAGCTAATACTAATAGTCTATATGTTTATTGGAACTCTTTTCTTTTACTACCACACAAACAAGATCACTGCCAGGCAATTATTTGTCCACGCAGGGGTATTAAGTATAATATTTGTCACTGGAATTTCGCACACGTCCTTCATGGGCGTGGTCACGCTCTACAATTTCTCATACGGTCTAATTATTTTCGGTGTCGCCTTCAAGTTTCGCGATCTGGCTAGGGATAACCTGATCCTTGATATAATGGCTAAACTAAGCTTCCCAATTTACGCTACACATTCCATCCTGGGCTATGCCATCATCAGATTCCTGACAAGCCAAGGAGTACCGCCTGAACCCTCTCTGCTAATAACCCTGACGGCAATCCTACTGTTGGCCTATATACTCCACATCACAGTCGAAAAACCTTCAATAAAAATTGGCAAGAATGTATCTAGAATACTGACAAAGGAGCCGCTCTCCGAAAAAGGCCCACCGATTTCGATGCAAAATCAAGCATAGAAAAGCCAGCGCTGGGTGGCATTGATTAAGGTGTACGTCTTCAATACCACCAGCGCGGCGACCGGAACGCCGATGAGGATGTTCACGCCCAACGCGGCGCTGTCGACTGGGGGAGCCAGCAACCGGCCCTAAACCATACCCAATCATGCGGAAACGATAGGGTTTTCTATCGCCCAAAGAAAAACCCCGCAGACGTTAATCTGCGGGGCTTTCGAATGGTGGAGGCCGAGGTCGGAATCGAACCGGCGTAGACGGATTTGCAATCCGACCTGAATTTCCTTGTTTTTCAATGGCTTATGAGAATATCTATTCCGCATCGGCGCTTTTTTAGCGAGGCTGCACCCCTTTAAAATCAATGGGCATGCACGAAATTGCGGAAACGATTTCAGGGGCATTTTGCCCACCTTCCAGTACTGCAGCAGTAGCATAAGAATCTGACCGCAGGCCGCGCCGTTCGCGGCCTATGCAGCATGACTGTCTAATATGCATTGGCTACTTTGGGCCAATTTGTCCCAGCAAAACCGAGATTCCCCGTCTAAGTTTTAGACATCCGATTTACCCATTCCAGGCGTTCTGCCTACCACGATCCGTCCTGGCTCGTGCTCTTCCCAACCCTCGTAATCGAACAAGCCGATGTGAAATGCGTCCTCGTGCTCGAGCAGCGCCCAGTATCTAGCAGCCTCGGCAATCTCGAGCATGTCCACCAGGCTCTCGGCGCTCACTTCCCGGCGACGGTGCGCGGCATAGGCCATCTCGCTGAGTACGGCGGCACGGCCGTCAGGGTCCGTAACCAGAGCGAACTGGTCTTCAAGCTCGGCCATCCATGCCTGCGGTAGGTCAGTTGCCATACTCGCCAACCGCCCTGCACCACCACGACTGCGCATACAGCACACCGTCGATATCCTCTACCCCGTTGATGTTCATGCCGAGCTGGGCCATGCCGTTGACCTTGGCATCATGCAGGCGCGGGATGATGTCAGGACTAGGTGTTGGGTTGAACACCCATGCCTGGGTGGCGACTCGACCCAGACATTCGCTGTGATGGTCGCCGATGTGTATGTCGGCACGTAAAGGCGTGATCTTCCCAAGCTGATCAGTAGGAATGGCCACGCCATTCACGCGGCGGCGGACGATGAGGAAGTACATGAGGCACCATTACTGTATATCGATACAGTATTTCACCATCAAGATTCGTACACCCGCCAGTACCGCTCGGCGGACTATGCTTAGGTGCTCAGGCTGGAGGGATGATGCATGTGCGGAAGGCTGAGCCAATACCGTGGGATACACGATTTCGTCGAGACGCTCAGCCTGCCAGAGGCTTGGACAAACAACGTCGGCGACCAGCCTTTGGGCCGATACAACGTCGCGCCGACGACGCCTGTTGCTGTGCTGAGGATAGGGGACGCAGGCCCGCGTACGGATCTGGTGAGGTGGGGATGGCGGCCGCACTGGGCAACCGACCGTGCAGCACCTATCAACGCAAGGGTCGAAAAGGTAGCGCACGGGCAGTTCTTCCGGGCTATCTGGCCGCACCGCGCCATAACGCCCATCGACGGTTGGTATGAGTGGGTCGACGAGGGCGGCCCGAAGAAACAGCCCTACTACATCCGGCGCCGAGACGGGCACCCTGCCCTGTGCGCCAGTATCGGCCAGTTCGCAGGCAACGAGCATGACGGTTTCGTGATCATCACCGCCGACGCACAGGGTGGTATGGTCGATGTGCACGATCGTAGACCGGTGGTTTTCGCGCCATCCTTGGCTCGAGAGTGGATGGCGGCCGGGACCCCGAAGGAACAGGCCGAGCAAATGGCGCTCAACCTGGGCGAGTCAGCTGACGCGTTTGAGTGGTACCGGGTGAGCACCGCGGTAGTCAACGTGCGCAACCAGGGCGCCGGGCTGATTGAGCCGCTTCAGTGAAGAGGGGGTAGCCCTGCTCCACTCAGTTGATCAGGGCATTATAGGACGCCTCGCAGGTCTGGCCGGCTATTCGGGCACGGTCATAAGCTTTCGCCAGCTCTCCCGCTCGAGCATCAGCCCGTGTGAGCAGGTCGGAGAGCACCATGGCGGCGCGGGTGGCTGCCTGGCCTCGGGTGACAGCGGCGGTATCCGTGCCGGGGCAACTGACGGTGGCGGCGAGCTTGGCGCCTTCGTCGCGCAGCCGCTGGCCAACAGCATCGGCGCCAGCAGCGCCAACATCAGCAATCGTTCGTTCTTCCTGGGCATGAGCTCTCGCCTCCTCCTGCGCCTGGGCGCGTCGTTGTTCTTCCTGGCGGGCCGTGCGCTCGCCGATCACCTCGGCCAAGCGATCGCCGCTGTCCCGTTGGGCTGATGCAGCGGCGGCCTCGGCCCGCTCTACCGCCCGGCCGTGCTGGTACGTCAGCCAGTAGCTACCCAGGAGCGCCAGCAGCAGCACGCACCTGATAACCCAGGACTTCATGCCAGTGCCCTCCGCACGCCCTCATCGATGATTGCCGCTGGGTACGGGTTACCGCCGTTCTCATGGATGATGATGCTGACCACCATGCCCTTGAGCGTGGCCGGGTTTCGGATGTCGATGGGGTCAGTAGTGCGCACGCCGATGCGCTTGGCCACGGCTGCGGCATAGGCCTGGGTGTCGTTCTCGTTGCTCGGCGCCCAGCGGTTGATGGTTTCGAGCACCGTGTCGATGCCTTTCCCGCCTACCCCGGGCATGCCTTCCTTGCCTCGGTAGTTGATCAGCAACTTGCCCAGGGCGCGGATGCCGTTCTC
>NZ_BCBH01000049.1:0-27241 GCF_001320525.1 Pseudomonas sp. NBRC 111131
TACAGCGTATGGATACGCTGCAACGCAGCCTTCAGCATATTCGGCTACTGGATACAATGGCGAGCGCATTGATAATAGTAATATTTATTTGCTCGGGAATGGGTACCGTGCATTCAATCCCATTCTGCGCCGTTTCCAAGCGCCAGACAGTTCAAGCCCTTTCGGCGAGGGCGGTATCAACGCCTATGCGTATTGTTCAGGGGATCCGATTAATTTTACGGACCCTACCGGCCACGTGAATGTAAAGCTGTACATAGCCAGGGCCAGCGCCAGCGCCAGCGCCAGCGCCAGCGCTAGGACGTCAATACCTGGATTAACATATGACGAAGTCTCGATAATTAACAGACCACGAAATTCACCTCCATCAAATAACACCCAATACATTTCAGAGCTCCAGGACAACCCTTTCATCGAATTATCAAGAAAACAGCTTAAATATTTAGAATCAGGGCTCGACAGAGTCACAGAGAGGGCAAACAACCGTTGGCCATCTGTTAGCGAGACGGAACAAAAACTAGAGGCCTTTCAATATCTCAGCGAGCAAAAAGGTTTGATCAACGCCGCCAAGGCTTATGGCAATCACGGAGGTCGAATAGTAGTAAATTCGCCCAAAGATGCGGTTACACTATTCAGCAAAAAATTAGAAGAATTCACGACAATACTAAAAGAAAATAAAAAAAGCTGGGGCCCAGAGTTGTCCAAAGAAACTAGAAACATTCGAGAATAACCATACTCATAGCTCATTATTTGGTCAAATGAAAATATTGCATTACCAGAAGTAGGGAATTGGCCGAAAACGGCCAATAGCCCATGCCGCCTCAGAAACCGCAGGACCGTTAATTCTGCTAGTGGCAGAACGATGCGGGCAAAGGTAGTGTAATTGAGTCTCTTGCCGCTCCGCCCTCCTACTGCTAGACACCATTGGATCAGATCAATGTGATGGAGAACTATCATGACCCGCATCTTCTACCAAAATGGCAATCTTATAACGGTAAGCAAAAATGATCATTACCACTCCTTCTTCCGTTCCACCAGCCATATTCTCGCCGAGCTTTCCACCGACAACCACTCAAAGCAGGAATTATTAACGACAGATACAAAGAACTCGATAATGGGCGCCCATGATGGCGTAGAAAAAGAAGACCATACCTACTCTGTTTTTGGGCACTCAGAAACCTTACCACCCAAACGAACGCTGCAAGGTTTCAACGGCGAATTTATAGACAAATTATTAGGCGCCTATCAACTAGGGCAGGGATATAGAACCTACTCTCCTAGACTCATGCGTTTTCAATCACCTGACAACCTCAGCCCTTTTGGACAGGGTGGAGTTAATTGCTATACGTACTGCAACGGAGATCCAGTCAACTATACGGATCCGACAGGTCATACACTTGTCCACTTGAAAAATGGTCAGACCATGAGGGTGAGCAAGAATTCTGCCGTGGCACTGCCTCACACATTCAAGCCCTCGACGCTGAAACGTACCACCTCGCATGCCAGTGCATTGAAAGCAGGTGCGCCCAAATATGCGCGAGCTCCAGAAGATCATTTCAAGAGAATCGGGGAACCTGACGTTTTTGAGTCAATCATCAGCAACCTTGAGTACCGTCAGGCTGCTGCCTTTTCAAATACATCTCGGCACAACAGCAGTCATGTTGCACCGATTCTTGATCGCTATATATCACTCGTTAAAGATAATGATGCTTCCATGGGCGCTGCTCGGGCTGGCGTACTTCCCGGCGTGCCTAGTAACTTTGGAAAAAGCCTGGGCTTGGGGTTGAATCCATACCTGCAAGACATAAATTCCTTAAGAGATATACCCATTCAAGAACTTGGCGGCGTTCGAAATGCTGCCCGACTTATAAGGCTCGACAGAGAGCGGGAGGCACGCATAGCCTTTATACGCAGCGACAGCATCGATAGCCTGATTGGAGAGTGAAGCTGAAGTAGCGTATCGAACCCAGGCATGGGTAGCCCAACCAAATGAGGCCAACCTGAATTTCTACTGGGCTTCAGTTTTTTCCACTTACATGTAGGACGTTTCTGAATTACAGTCCCAAGCCACTTAAGCCATTGCGATGATCTGGGCTGGGCTCTAGTCTCGGGCGGTCGCTGCGAAATCAGCGACCGGCTTTGACAGGCCGCCTTCGTCAAACACATGGCTTGGCCTCTATGGCAGCTGTGCATGGGGCACTTCGCGTGCGCCGGGTTTTGTTTGACCTACCGGTCTGTCAACCCATGTACAGCTGCCGCCTTCTTGTTTGACAGCAGGCCGGTGGTGGCATCATTAGAGGTCATTCATCATGCTTAAGATTGTCCCCGATCCACCCCACACCTCCCATTCCCTCGAAGACACCCTAATCCAAGCCACGGACTACGCGCTGTGCGCCCAAACCGTCGCGCATCAGGCGCTTCTGCAGCAGCCCAAATCGCCGGTTTCGATCCTGATGATGGCCACGATGCACGAACTTGAAGCGCTGCGGGTGTTGCTTGAGGCGGCGTTGATCCAGGTGCAGATGCCGGCGGAGCCGCGAATGCGGCACTAAGGCTAGAGCCATTTGTTGGCTGGTCTGGCCTCATCGCGGGTAAACCCGCTCCTACAAGTGCAGCGCATGGCAACGGCCAGCGCAGAGCCTGTAGGAGCGGGTTTACCCGCGATGAGGCCCGACCAGCCAGTAGAGAACTTTCAGGGGATAGAACAATGACAACCGAAGACACCAAAACCACCGTGGGCAAAACCTTCTTCTTTCAAGCCGAAGGCCACACTCAACCGCTGTTCTGCATCGCCCCCGGCATCCCGTGCCAAAGCGCCCGCGAACAGGCCTCGGAACTGATGGGCTATGTACGAGACATGACCCTCACCGGCGTGATGGAAGGCGACCAGCAACTCATTTGGGCTTCCCACTACCTGAGCGCGATGGCCAAGGCACTACTGGATGATGCCGAGTTGGGGATGATGCGCTGAGGAAGAGGTTTGCAGGGCTGGCCTCTTCGCGGGCAAGCCCGCTCCTACAGGTTATGAACAAGCACTGAGAGAGGCTGTAAAACTGTTATTTCTGCCAGTATGAAAATCTCTGCGGTCATTCAGAATGGGCGTGTAGCAGACCATTTGAATCCAGTGCGACAGGGACTTGAATCATGGCTAAAGCAGCGAATCGAACGCTATTCTTCTATCAAGGCAACCAGCTCGTTTCCGTGCAGGACGGTGACCAGCATCTCGCCATTTTCCGCAACGATGCATTACCGCTGGCAGAGCTGAGTACAGACCCGACGATAGGCAGCGCTCTGCTGGCCACCGATACCCCAGGATCGGTACTCGCGGTGCAAAACTCAAACGTGCAAGCAGAAGAAAGCCCCTCAACATGAGGGGCTGTTCATTACATCAGGGCATCAAGCCGCGCCCCACATCTTGTGTGGGTCGATCACAAACTTCTTCGGCACACCTGCATCAAACTCGCCATACCCTTCCGGCGCCTGGTCCAGGTTGATCACCTGCACGCCTACAACCTCGGCGATATTGATGCGGTCCCACATGATCGCCTGCATCAGCTGGCGGTTGTACTTCATGGTCGGGGTCTGGCCAGTGTGGAAGCTGTGCGACTTCGCCCAGCCCAAGCCGAAGCGGATGCTCAGCGCGCCGATCTTGGCAGCAGCATCTACCGCGCCCGGGTCTTCGGTCACGTACAGGCCCGGGATGCCGATGCTGCCGGCAACGCGGGTCACCTGCATCAGCGAGTTCAGCACCGTCGCTGGGGCTTCGTGCTTGGCACCCTCATGGCCATGGCCACGTGCCTCGAAGCCGACGGCGTCAACGGCGCAGTCCACTTCCGGCTCACCGAGGATATCGACGATCTGCTCGTGCAGCGGAGTGTCCTTGGACAGGTCGACCACTTCGAAGCCCTGAGACTTGGCATGGGCCAGGCGAGCGGGGTTGAGGTCGCCGACGATCACGCAGGCAGCGCCCAGCAGGCGGGCCGAGGCAGCGGCGGCCAAGCCGACCGGGCCGGCACCCGCGACATAAACGGTGCTGCCTGGGCCAACACCGGCCGTCACAGCACCGTGGTAGCCGGTGGGCAGAATGTCGGACAGGCAGGTCAGGTCACGGATTTTCTCCATGGCCTTGTCGCGGTCCGGCAGTTTCAGCAGGTTGAAGTCGGCATACGGTACCAGCACGTATTCCGCCTGGCCGCCGGTCCAGTCGCCCATGTCGACATATCCGTAGGCACCGCCAGCACGGGCTGGGTTGACGGTGAGGCAGACGCCGGTGTGCATCTCCTTGCACGAGCGGCAGCGGCCGCAGGCGACGTTGAACGGTACCGACACCAGGTCACCGATTTTCAGGCGTTCGACATCACGCCCCATCTCGACGATTTCACCGGTGATTTCGTGGCCCAGCACCAGGCCGACCTGGGCAGTGGTGCGGCCACGGACCATGTGCTGGTCGGAGCCGCAGATGTTGGTGGAGACCACCTTGAGGATGACACCGTGCTCGATTTTCTTGCCGCGCGGGTCCTGCATTTTCGGGTAGTCGATCTTCTGCACTTCGACCTTGCCGGCGCCGAGATACACCACTCCACGATTGCCAGACATGCTCTTACCTCGCTTGATTTGTAGTTATGCAGCGTTGGTTGAAGCGCCGCCATCCGTGGGCGGCATGTGGTACTGGAATGCTGGGAATTGTGGGCCTGATGAGCCGGGATGCGCTGACTGAAAACGACAGAGGGATACCTTTTTACGGCAGGTAGAAATGAGCCGGCCCCTTCGCGGGGCAAGCCCGCTCCCACAGGTTCACCACTGTTACAAACATGGCGGTGAACCTGTGGGAGCGGGCTTGCCCCGCGAAGGGGCCGGTACAGACTGCTAGAGAACTACTGTCCGGTTGGCGTTGAGGAACACCCGCCGCTCGATGTGATACCCCACAGCCCGCGCCAGGGTCAGGCATTCGATATCCCGCCCCTTGGCAATCAGGTCTTCCGGATAGTGGCTGTGGTCCACCACCTCGACGCCCTGGGCAATGATCGGCCCTTCGTCGAGGTCGTTATTGATGTAGTGCGCCGTGGCCCCGACCATCTTCACACCCTTGTTGTACGCCTGGTGATAAGGCTTGGCGCCCTTAAACCCCGGCAACAGCGAGTGGTGAATATTGATCGCCCAACCATCCAGACGCCGGCACAGTTCCGGCGACAGCACCTGCATGTAGCGGGCAAGCACCACCAACTCGGCCCCGGTTTCTTCAATCACCTGAATGACCTTGCGCTCCTGCGCGGGCTTGTCCTTGGGGTCGAGGGCGAAGTGGTAGTAGGGGATCTTGTGCCAGTGCGCCAGCGGTTCCAGGTCGGGGTGATTGGACACCACCGCCACCACGTCCATGGCCAGTTGACCAATGCGCTGGCGATACAGCAAATCGTTCAGGCAGTGGTCGGCCTTGGACACCATGATCACTACTTTGGGCCGGTGATTGGGAGCGGTCAGCTCGAAGGCCATGCCGAACGCTTCACTGCGCTCGGCGAGGCCGGCGCGAAAGCCTGCCTCGTCGAAGTCATCCGGCTGGCGAAACTCGACGCGAATGAAGAAGCGCCCAGACAGCCGGTCATCGAACGAATGGTGCTCCGTCACGTAGCAACGCTGCTCGAACAAGTAACGCGTCACCACATCGACGGTGCCGAGCATGCTCGGGCAGTCGGCGGTGAGAATCCAGGTATCCGGTGCCCGACTCATGTAATGCGCTCCTTAGGCCTCGATGCTCAGGCCGTACTCGGCCGATGCGTCCTGCAGCCACAACCACCAGTAGTCGGCGAAGCTGCGGCGAATCACCAGTTCCCAAGTGTCTTCAGCGGTGCGGCGGATCACCAGTTGCGACTTGGCGAACACGGTACCGACCGCTTTGCCTACCGGGAAGTTGTTCGGGTGAACATCGTAGCTGGTGGATTTCATCAGCACTTCGCGCACGTTCGGACCGCGCAGCTCCAACAGGCTTTGCCCGCCGCTGACGTTGACCACCTGAATGTGCTGGCCGTCGAGGGCCTCGCGCAGTTTTTGCTCGACAGCAAATTCCTGCCCACCGGGGACGATCAGCAGCCACTCGTCCGGCCCCATCCATTGCAGCGACATCTGGCTGTTGGCGACCACGGTCAGGGCCACCGGCAACTCCAGGCCCAAGGCCTTGTGCACACCAGCGGCGAACTCCGGGTCATGACCGTCGCCACGCAGGGTCAGGTGGCCGAGGAATTTCTTTTCGCGCAGGGTAACGCCTGCGTTCTTGCGGCCTTTACCAACCAGGCTGGCCAGGTCGGCGTGGTGCAGCGGCGACTGGGCCTTGGCGTCGGCGCCGGGGTTTTGCTGGAAGACGTTGATAGCGCTCATTTGTTACCTGCCTTGAATTCTGTTGTCCGTAAGACCAGAGGTCACATGCATGCCCGAATGCTAGCGGTGGCCTGTGGGAGCGGGCTTGTCCCGCGAAGAGGGCGGTGAGGCCACCATCGCATTCGCGGGCCAAGCCCGCTCCCACAGGGCTTGCATTTCAAGCAGACCTTTCTCAGGGCCTTAAACGTTCTGCCGCTCACCCTTCGGATCGAAGAACACCGAAGACACGATTTCGGCCTCGATCACGCTGCCATCGGCCTGCGGCGAGTAGACACGCTCGCCCATGCGCTTGAGGCCGCCCTTTACCACAGCCATGGCGAACGAATAGCCCAGGGAGTTGGAGGCGTAGCTGGAGGTGACGTGGCCAACCATGTCCATCGGGATTGGCTGTTTCGGGTCGAACACCAGCTGGGCGCCTTCCGGCAGCCATCGGGTCGGGTCCACAGGCTTGAGGCCTACCAGTTGCTTGCGGTTCTCGCGCACGCAGTCTTCGCGGTTCATGCCACGCAGGCCGATCCACGAGAACGGCTTGTTGCGGCCCACGCACCAGCTCATGTTCAGGTCGTCCGGGGTCATGGAACCGTCGGTGTCCTGACCGACGATGATGAAGCCCTTCTCGGCGCGCAGTACGTGCATGGTCTCAGTACCGTACGGGGTCAGGTTGTACTGCTTGCCCGCCTCGATGACCTTTTCCAACACACCCATGGCGTAGTTGGCCTGCACGTTCACTTCGTACGACAGCTCACCGGTGAACGAGATGCGGAACACACGGGCCGGCACACCGCCGACAGTGCCTTCCTTCCAGGTCATGAACGGGAAGGCGTCCTTGTCCAGGTCGATGTCGTCGGTCAGCTCGCTGAGCAGCTTGCGGCTGTTGGGGCCGGACAGGGTCAGGGTGGCCCAGTGGTCGGTGACCGAGGTGAAGTACACCTTCATGTCCGGCCATTCGGTCTGGTGGTACAGCTCCAGCCATTGCAGCACACGGGCGGCGCCGCCGGTGGTGGTGGTCATGTAGAAGTGGTTGTCGCCCACGCAGGCGGTCACGCCGTCGTCGAAGACCATGCCGTCTTCCTTGCACATCAGGCCATAGCGGGCCTTGCCCACGTCGAGCTTGGTCCAGGCGTTGCTGTACACACGGTTGAGGAACTCACGAGCGTCCGGGCCCTGGATATCGATCTTGCCCAGGGTCGAGGCGTCCAGCAGGCCCACGCTGTCACGCACGGCCTTGCATTCACGGGCCACTGCGGTGTGGATGTCTTCACCGGCCTTAGGGAAGTACCAGGGGCGCTTCCACTGGCCGACGTCTTCGAACTCGGCGCCGTTCTTCACGTGCCAGGCATGCAGGGCGGTGAAGCGCACCGGCTCGAACAGATGGCCACAGTGGCGGCCGGCAACCGCGCCAAAGGTGACCGGGGTGTAGTTCGGGCGGAACATGGTGGTGCCCATTTCCGGGATGCCGATACCCAGCGAACGGGCGGCAATGGCCAGGCCGTTGATATTGCCCAGCTTGCCCTGGTCGGTGCCAAAGCCCAGTGCGGTGTAGCGCTTGACGTGCTCGACCGACTCGAAGCCCTCGCGGGTGGCCAGCTCGATGGCAGCAGCGGTGACGTCGTTCTGCTGGTCGACGAACTGCTTGGGCGCACGGGCGGTGCCTTTGTCATGCGGTACCTGGAACAGCGCCACGGTGGCCTCTTCCTTGCGTTGCACGGCTTTTGGCAAGGCACCCACAGTAGCCTTGAAGCCGGCTTCGGTAGCGGCACGCACGCCGCCCTCGAAACCATCGGCAATCACATCACCGAGGGCGTACACGCCATTCACGCCACCGACGCAGACGCGCTTTTGCGGCGCGTCGCCGGGCACGAAACCGAGGATGTCTTCACGCCACACCGGGCGGCCGCCCAGGTGCGACGCCAGGTGAACGATCGGGCTGTAGCCGCCGGAGGTGGCGATCAGGTCGCAGTCGAGGGTTTCCCCTGGGCTTGTGACTTTATGCGCCGGAACGTCGATGGCGGCGACGCGGGCCCCAGTCACATGCTTGCTGCCCTTGGCCTCGATAACGGCGCTGGAGGTGAGGATGCGGATGCCCTTGGCGCGTGCTTCCTCGACCAGCGAGCCCCGCGGGTTGTGACGCGCGTCGGCGATGGCGACAACCTGCAGGCCAGCGTCATGCCAGTCCAGCGCGGCGCGGTAGGCATGGTCGTTGTTGGTCGACAGCACCAACTTGCGGCCCGGGGCAACGCCGTAGCGACGCACGTAGGTGGAAACGGCACCCGCCAGCATGTTGCCCGGCACATCGTTGTTGCCGTACACCAGCGGGCGCTCGTGGGCACCTGCAGCCAGCACGACACGTTTGGCACGCACACGGTGCACACGGTGACGCACCTGACCGATCGGGGCGCGGTCGCCGAGGTGGTCGGTGAGGCGCTCGTGGATGGTCAGGAAGTTGTGGTCGTGGTAGCCATTGACGGTGGCGCGTGGCAGCAGGGTGACTTCCGGCAGGCTTTCCAGCTCCTTGACCACGGCGCTCACCCATTCAGCGGCCGGCTTGCCATCGAGGGTCTCGCGGCTGTCCAGCAGGCTGCCACCGAACTCTTCCTGTTCGTCGGCCAGAATCACGCGAGCACCGCTGCGTGCCGCAGCCAGCGCAGCGGCCAGGCCGGCAGGGCCGGCGCCGACGATCAGCACGTCACAGTGCTGGTTCATGTAGTCGTAGCTGTCCGGATCGTTCTGCAGCGGCGCACGGCCAAGGCCTGCCGCTTTACGGATGTACTTCTCGTAGGTCATCCAGAACGACTTGGGGTACATGAAGGTTTTGTAGTAGAAGCCCGGCGGCATCATGCTGCCACCGACCTTGCCAAGGATGCCCATGACGTCGCTGTTGACGTTCGGCCAGCCGTTGGTGCTGGTGGCTACCAGGCCGGCATACAGCGCCTGCTGGGTGGCGCGCACGTTGGGGATCTGGGTGGCTTCGCTGGAACCGACCTGAAGGATGGCGTTGGGCTCTTCGGTACCGGCGGCGATGATGCCGCGTGGGCGCGAGTACTTGAAGCTGCGGCCGACGATGTCGACGCCGTTGGCCAGCAACGCGGCGGCCAGGCTGTCGCCGGCATAACCCTGGTAGGTCTTGCCGTTGAAAGTGAAGTTCAGGACCTTGCTGCGGTCGATACGGCCGCCGCTGGCGAGGCGATAGGTCTGGCTCATACTGTTTCCCCTTGGCCTTTGACGGTCGACGGTGCGCTGCTCTGCTTGCCGTTGGCGGTCACCTGTGGCTTCTCGCCAATCTTGTAGGTTTCCAGAATTTCGTAGGTCACGGTGTCGCGGGTGACGTTGAAGTACTGGCGGCAGCCAGCCACGTGGTCCCACAGTTCATGGTGTATGCCCCGCGGGTTGTCGCGGAAGAACATGTAGGTGCCCCACTCCTCGTCGGAACAGGCGTTAGGGTCCAGCGGGCGGGCGATGTGCGCCTGGCCAGAGGCATGAAACTCTTCTTCGGAGCGCAGCTCGCCGCAGTGGGGACAAAAAATATGCAACATGACGGTGTCTCCGGTTAGTGGGCGACGGCGGCGGCGCCGTGTTCGTCGATCAGTGCGCCGTTGTAGAAACGGTCCATGGAGAACGGCGCGGCCAGCGGGTGCATTTCACCTTTGGCCAGGCTCGCCGCGAAGACGTTGCCCGAGCCGGGGGTCGCCTTGAAACCGCCGGTGCCCCACCCGCAGTTGAAGAACATGTTCTTGACCGGGGTCTTGGAGATGATCGGGCAAGCGTCCGGCGAGGTGTCGACGATGCCGCCCCACTGGCGGTTCATGCGTACCCGCGAGAGGTTGGGGAACATCTCGACGATCGCCTGCAGGGTGTGCTCGATCACCGGGTATGAACCGCGCTGGCCATAGCCAACCCAGCCGTCGATACCGGCACCGATTACCAGGTCGCCCTTGTCGGACTGGCTGATGTAGCCGTGCACGGCGTTGGACATGATCACGCTGTCGATGATCGGCTTGATCGGCTCTGATACCAGTGCTTGCAGCGGGTGCGATTCCAGCGGCAGACGGAAGCCGGCCAGCTTGGCCATGTGCCCGGAGTTACCGGCGGTGACCACGCCGACACGCTTGGCACCGATGAAGCCTTTGTTGGTTTCCACACCGATGACCGCGCCATTCTCCTTGCGAAAGCCGATCACTTCGGTCTGCTGGATCAGGTCCACACCGAGGGCGTCGGCAGCACGGGCGAAGCCCCATGCCACGGCGTCGTGACGGGCGACGCCACCACGGCGCTGCACGGTGGCACCGAGGATCGGGTAGCGGGTGTTCTTGGAGCAGTCCAGGTACGGGATTTCGGCCGCGACCTGGGCAGTGTTGAGCAGCTCGCCATCCACGCCGTTGAGGCGGTTGGCGCTGACGCGGCGCTCGGAATCACGCATGTCTTGCAGGGTGTGGCACAGGTTGTAGACGCCACGCTGGGAGAACATCACGTTGTAGTTGAGGTCCTGGGACAGGCCCTCCCACAGCTTCATGGCGTGCTCGTACAGGTGCGCCGACTCGTCCCACAGGTAGTTGGAACGCACGATAGTGGTGTTACGAGCGGTGTTGCCGCCGCCCAGGTAACCCTTCTCGATCACCGCCACGTTGGTGATGCCGTGCTCCTTGGCCAGGTAGTAGGCCGTGGCCAGGCCATGGCCGCCACCGCCGACGATCACCACGTCGTAGACCTTCTTGGGCGTCGGCGTGCGCCACATGCGCTGCCAGTTTTCGTGGTGACTGAGGGAGTGCTTGAAAAGGCCGAAGCCCGAGTAGCGTTGCATGATCGATTACTCCACTCAGCGGTAAACAGGGAAGTCTGCGCACAGCGCGGCGACGTTTTTCGCCACATCGGCTTCGACGTCGGCGTCACCGAGGTTGTCGAGGATGTCGCAGATCCAGCCGGCCAATGCCACGCACTGGGCGACTTTAAAACCACGGGTGGTGACGGCCGGGGTGCCGATGCGCAGGCCCGAAGTGACGAACGGCGACTGCGGGTCGTTCGGCACGGCATTCTTGTTGACGGTGATGTGCGCACGGCCCAGGGCGGCGTCGGCCTCTTTGCCGGTCAGGCCCTGGCGAATCAGGCTGACCAGGAACAGGTGGTTGTCGGTGCCGCCAGAGACTACGTCGTAGCCGCGGTCGATGAACACTTCGGCCATGGCCTGGGCATTTTCGATCACCTGCTTCTGGTAGCTCTTGAACTCAGGCTCCAGCGCTTCCTTGAAGCACACGGCCTTGGCGGCGATCACGTGCATCAGCGGGCCGCCCTGGGCGCCTGGGAACACTGCGGCGTTGAGCTTTTTCTCGATCTCTTCGTTGGACTTGGCCAGGATCAGGCCGCCACGTGGGCCGCGCAGGGTCTTGTGGGTGGTGGTGGTCACCACATCAGCGAACGGAATCGGGTTCGGGTACAGGCCAGCGGCAACCAGGCCGGCGACGTGGGCCATGTCGACGAACAGCAGCGCACCGACCTTGTCGGCGATGGCGCGAAAGCGTGGGAAATCGAGGGTTTTGGAGTAGGCCGAGAAGCCGGCAACGATCATCTTCGGCTTGTGCTCGACGGCTAGGCGCTCGACTTCGTCGTAGTCGATCAGACCGGTGTCGGTGTTGATGCCGTACTGCACGGCGTTGTAGAGCTTGCCCGAGGACGACACCTTGGCGCCGTGGGTCAGGTGGCCGCCGTGGGCCAGGCTCATGCCCAGAATGGTGTCACCCGCCTGCAGCAGGGCCAGGTACACCGCGCCGTTGGCCGAGGAGCCAGAGTGCGGCTGAACGTTGGCGTAATCAGCACCGAACAGCTGCTTGGCGCGCTCGATGGCCAATGCCTCAACCTTGTCGACGTGCTCGCAACCACCGTAGTAGCGCTTGCCCGGATACCCTTCGGCGTATTTGTTGGTCAGGCCGCTGCCCTGGGCCTGCATGACGCGCTTGCTGGTGTAGTTCTCCGAGGCGATCAGCTCGATGTGATCTTCCTGGCGCTGCTCTTCGGCATTCATCGCCGCCAGCAGTGCGTCGTCATAACCCTGGATCTGGTCTTGCTTGCTGAACATCGTGTTTCTCCCGGCAGCGATCGTTTCTTGTCTGTAAGGCACTGCGGCCCTTTGTGGCGATGGTATGACTGGCCGAGGTGGGTCAGATGCCTGCGCACGCCTTGCAATGGCGCGTTTACGACATTGCCATTGGGTTGCTGTTGCCGGCCTCTTCGCGGGGCAAGCCCGCTCCCACAATGGTTGCTGTATGCAGGGCTACTGTGGGAGCGGGCTTGCCCCGCGAAGAGGCCGATACAGATCCGACTCAAAGCAGCTTGTATAGGCAACCGCTGAATCGATGGTTTAGAGTGCTGTTCTGCGTCGTTCACAGGACCGTGTCATGACAGATAAGAGCCAACAATTCGCCAGCGACAACTATTCCGGCATCTGCCCAGAAGCCTGGGCCGCCATGGCCAAGGCCAACATGGGCCACGACCGCGCCTACGGCGACGACCAGTGGACCGAGCGCGCCTCGGAATACTTTCGCAAGCTGTTCGAAACCGACTGCGAAGTGTTCTTCGCCTTCAACGGCACCGCCGCCAACTCCCTGGCCCTGGCCTCGCTGTGCCAGAGCTACCACAGTGTGATCTGCTCGGAGACCGCTCACGTCGAAACCGATGAATGCGGTGCGCCGGAGTTCTTTTCCAATGGTTCCAAGCTGCTGACCGCGCCCAGCGTCAACGGCAAGCTGACGCCGCAATCGATCCGCGAAGTGGCGCTCAAGCGCCAGGACATCCATTACCCCAAGCCGCGTGTGGTCACCCTTACCCAGGCCACCGAGGTAGGCACCGTCTATCGCCCCGACGAGCTCAAGGCGATCAGTGCGACCTGCAAGGAACTGGGCCTTAACCTGCATATGGACGGCGCACGCTTTACCAATGCCTGCTCGTTCCTGGGCTGCAGCCCGGCTGAGCTGACCTGGAAGGCCGGGGTGGATGTGCTGTGCTTTGGTGGCACCAAGAACGGCATGGCGGTAGGTGAGGCGATCCTGTTCTTCAACCGCGACTTGGCCGAGGACTTCGACTACCGTTGCAAGCAGGCCGGGCAGTTGGCGTCGAAAATGCGCTTCCTGTCGGCACCGTGGGTGGGGCTGCTGGAAGATGGCGCCTGGCTGCGCCATGGCGCGCATGCCAACCATTGCGCGCAGCTGCTGGCCTCGTTGGTGAGCGACTTGCCGGGGGTAGAGCTGATGTTCCCAGTGGAGGCCAACGGGGTGTTCCTGCAGATGCCCGAGCCAGCCATCGAGGCACTGCGTGGTCGGGGCTGGCGGTTCTATACCTTCATCGGTAGCGGTGGGGCCCGGTTCATGTGCTCGTGGGATACCGAGCAAGCGCGGGTGCGTGAGCTGGCTGCGGATATCCGCGCGATCATCGGCGCCTGATGCGTAGCATTCGCGGGGCAAGCCCGCTCCCACAGGCACATCACCAGTTGGTTTTGTGTCAGTCCTGTGGGAGCGGGCTTGCCCCGCGAAGCACCCAACACCGATCTAAAGCTTGAACCCGCCCATCTGCCGCGCCAGGTCATCCGCCAGCCCACGCAACGCCTGACACTCCTCCCGGCACCCCTGCACTTCCGCCGCCGTTTCCCTGGCCAAATCAGAAATCCCCTGCACCGTGCGGTTGATTTCTTCGGTCACCGCCGACTGCTCTTCAGTTGCCGTGGCCACCTGATGGTTCATGTCGCTGATGTGCTCCACCTGGTCGGTGATCGCCCCCAACGAAGCCCCCGTACGCTGGCTCGACTGCACACCACTGCCGGTCGCCTGCTGCCCCGCCTGCATCGACGTCACTGCTGAACCGGCCCCTTGCTTGAGGCGCTGGATCATCTGCTGCACTTCGTCGGTGGACAGCTGTGTGCGCCGGGCCAAGGTGCGTACCTCATCCGCAACCACGGCAAAGCCACGCCCCATCTCCCCTGCCCGCGCAGCTTCAATGGCGGCATTGAGCGCCAGCAGGTTGGTCTGTTCGGAAATACTGCGGATCACCGCCAGCACTTCATCGATCGAGGCGACTTCCTCGGCCAACTGGGTGACCGCCTCCGCCGCTTTGCCGATATCGCCCGACATGCCTTCAATACCCTGGATCGAATGCCGCACCACCTCACGCGCCTGCAGGGCTTCGTCCCGCGCCGCCTGCGAGGCCTGTGCAGCATCGCCGGCGTTGCGGGCAATGTCCTGCACGGTCAGGCCCATTTCGTGTACGGCGGTGGCGACCATTTCGGTCATTTCCTGCTGGCGACCGGAGCGTTCGGCGGTGTTGTCCACAACCCGGGTCACCTGCTCCACCGCCCGGTGCAGGCGCTCGGTTGTGCGCAGCACCTCGCCGATCAGGCCGCGCTGGCTGTCGAGAAAACGGTTGAACCCGCGCGCCAGGTCACCCAGTTCGTCCTGGCGCGAATCATCCAGGCGATGGCTGAGGTCGCCTGCACCGCTGCCAATCTGTACCAGCGCGGCAGTGACACGGCGGATAGGCCGCACCAGCCCACGTGCCAGCAGCACCACCAGCAACAATGACAGCAGCGCCACGCCGCCACCGATCAAAGTGGTAAGCCAGATCGCCTCGCGCATCTGGGCATAGATCTCGGCTTCCGGCACCTCGGCGACCAACGTCCAGTTCAGGTCACGCAGCGGCAAGCCCAACGCCAGGTAGTTCTCGCCCTCGCGCTGGAAGCGACTGGAGCGCAGGGCCTGATCGCCACTCATCACCGCCTTCGCCGCCTGTTCATCAAGCTGTTCGACAAGCTGGCGCTTGCCGCTGAAGGCATTGTCCGGGTGCACCTGGATCAAGCCATCGTTACGCACCAGAAACACCTTGCCGTGCTCGCCAAAGCTGAAGTCGTGGATCAGTTTCGACAGCTCGGTCATGCGCAGGCCCATGCCCGCCACGCCGACCAGCTTGCCGTCCTTTTCCACGCGGTAATCGATGAACAAGGCCAGCTCACCCGTGGCGCCATCGATGTCGATATTGATCAGACGCTCGGCGCCGCTATCGATATAGCCGTAAAACCACTTGTCCTTGGGGTTGCTACGGCTGAGGGTGCGGTCAAGGCCATTTTCGTTGTAGTAATGGCCAGTCTCGGTCGAGACAAACAGCGCGGTGAAGGCATGGTTGCGCTGCTTGGCGGCCTGCAGGTAGTCGACAAAACGTGGCGCTTGTGCAGGGCCTTCACCGGCCGCCAGCCAGTCACGCAGCAGCGTGTTGCCGGCGATGTCCGCCGCCGCTACCAATGGCTGACCAAGCATGCGCTCGATATCGTTGCGGATGGCTTCAACACTGGCCGGCAACGCCGTGTCGACCAGGTAGCGTTCGGTCAGGCGGTTGAGGGCCACCGTGAAAATCACCACCACCACCAGGATGCTCGCCAGCAGGGCGGCGCCCATGCTCGCGATCAACTGCCACTGGATACTCCGACGCCAGATACGCATGCCCCTGCTCCCCGCCAATTATTGTTTTGGAGGAAGTGTATACACTTATGTATCCAGTTGTTCCAGTAACTTGAGACAACCAATAACAACTGTAGGAGCGGGCTTGCCCCGCGAATGCGCTCGTACATTCACCGATGCATTCGCAGGCGATCCGGCGTCCCGGCAAGCCGCTCCCACAAGGGTTCGCAGGGTGCTTTTTACTGCTCGGCGATGGTCCGAACGATCGCGTCCACCGTGGCGTCGATCTGCGCCTGGGTACGCTCGAGCGTCTGCTGGTGTTCCTTTTGCAGTTCGACCTGCTTGGAACACAGATTCAGAGCAGCCAGCACCAGCAGCTTGTCCCCGATCAGGGTCGGGTAGGAGCGCTTGGTTTCGGCCAGGGCGGTGTTGAGCATGCGAACCGCCTGCGCCAGAGTTTCCTCCTGGCCTTCGGGCGCCTTGATCGAATAGTCGCTGCCGAGAATCGACACGACATTGATCGGCTGCGCTTGCAGCCTCATGCGCCTACGACACCTGCGCTGGCGCGGTCAACCAGCGCCTGGATACGCGCGGCGGTGGCACCGTGCTTCTCTTCCTGCTCCATCAGCGACAGCTGCAGGGTTTCGTTTTCTTCCTTGGCCTGGGCCAGTTCCTGGCCAAGGGCGGTGTTCTGCTCGGTGAGTTGAGCGTTTTTCTGCATCAGGTCGCTGACCAGTTGCTCGAGTTGATTCAGGGAGGCTTCCAGCATGGGTCTATCTCAGGTTGTTGCAAAGGGCGCACACGATAAAGAAAAGCGCGAACCCTCGCCATTAAATATCGGATTCTTAAGGTTTCTATCCCGCAGATTGACAGGGTATCGGGCCTCTTGTTCCGACTTGGGTCAACCGCCGGTCAGGTAAACAAACCCCGCACTCACTCATTTGAGCTTTAGGCCTCAAGCCTGGCCAACTGCGACCGATAGCCAGGTAAGTCACATTCTGTCGCATGGATCGCGTCCCTTCACTTGCCTGGATTCGCCTTCCATGTCCCTACGCAACATGAATATCGCCCCGCGCGCATTGCTCGGGTTTGCCCTGATCGGCCTGCTGATGCTTGGCCTTGGTGTCTTCTCGCTCATGCAAATGGGTAACATACGCCATGCTGGTGTGGCCATCGAGAGCATCAGCGTGCCCAGCATCAAGACCCTCGACGAACTGACGTCGCTCAACCTGCGCCTGCGCACCCTGTCCTATCGCCTGCTGGTCAACCGCGAGCCAGAGACCGTGCGCGATACGCTCAACCTGCTGGACCAGCGCCACGCGCAGATCGACCAAGCGCGCCAAGCCTACCTGCCGATGATCGGGGCAGCCGATGAGCAGGCCGCCTACGACCAATACACCCAGTTGCTCAACCAGTACCGACAACTGGAAGCGCGCATGCGCAGCCTGAGCCAGGCCAACCGCACTGACGAGCTTCGTGACTTGCTCAATCGCGATCTGTTGGCCAACTCCGAGCAGATCAACAAGGTCATGGAAACGTTGGTGCGCATCAACACTGACCAGACCCGCGAAACCAACGAAGTTGCAGCGCGCCAGTACGACAGCGCCTTTACCCTGGTGATTAGCCTGTTGGTTGCCGCCACGCTGCTGACATTCCTCTGCGCCTTCCTGCTCACCCGCAGCATCGTCAAGCCCATCGAAGCAGCGCTCGATGCCGCAGAACAAGTGGCTGACGGCGACCTGACCCACGTCATCCGCGCCGAGGGCACCGACGAAGCCGCACGCCTGCTGCAGGCCATGGCGCGCATGCAGGACAAGCTGCGCGACACCCTGCAACTGATCGCCGGCTCCGCGACCCAGCTGGCCTCGGCCGCCGAGGAGCTGAACTGCGTCACCGACGTGAGCGCCCGTGGCCTGCAACAGCAGAACAATGAGATCGAACAGGCCGTTACGGCCGTCACCGAGATGACCAGCGCCGTGGAAGAGGTTGCGCGCAACGCCGTGAGCACCTCAGAAGCCTCCGGCGAAGCCAGCCGATCGGCCGGCGATGGCCGCGACCTGGTGATGGAAACCGTGGGCGCTATCGAGCGCATGAGCGGCGATGTGCAGGCCACCGCCCAACTGATCACCCACCTGGCCGAGCAATCGCGCGATATCGGTAAGGTACTCGACGTGATCCGCGGCCTGGCTGACCAGACCAACCTGCTGGCACTCAACGCCGCGATCGAGGCGGCGCGTGCCGGTGAAGCAGGCCGTGGCTTTGCCGTGGTGGCGGACGAGGTGCGTGCACTGGCGCACCGTACCCAGCAGTCGACCAGCGAAATTGAACGGATGATCGGCAGCATCCAGGGCGGCACCGAAGAGGCGGTCGAATCGATGCGCACCAGCACCGAACGCGCCGAGTCGACCTTGAGCATGGCCCGTGGCGCCGGCATGGCGCTGGACACCATTGCCGGTGCGGTGGCGCAGATCAACGAGCGTAACCTGGTAATCGCCAGCGCGGCGGAGGAGCAGGCACAGGTGGCGCGGGAGGTTGACCGCAACCTGGTGAATATCAATGACCTGTCGGTGCAGAGCGCAACCGGGGCGCATCAGACCAGTGCGGCGAGTGCTGAATTGTCGCGTCTCGCTGTGGACTTGAATGGGCTGGTGGCTCGGTTCCGCACCTGACATTGATGGGGCCGCTTTGCGGCCATTCGCGGGGCAAGCCCGCTCCCACAGTCTTTAGCCTTGGCTGGCCCCTGTGGGAGCGGGCTTGCCCCGCGAATGGGCCGGCACTGCCACCCAACATCCAGCAACCATTGCGCACCTCGAACTGACACCAGCTGACCTAGTGTTTCCCTGAATCTTCAAAGGGAGCAACACATGGACCGTGCCCAATCCCACCTACTGCGCCGTGGCCGCTTGTCTCAGCCTGGCGGGCTCTATTTGCTGACCACCGTCACTCACGAGCGCAAGCGCATCTTCACCCACTTCCAGTCAGCCCGCTGCGTAATCCATCAACTGAGGCAAACCGAGCTCGAGGGACTGTGCCGATCCCTGGCCTGGGTGGTCATGCCAGACCATGTTCATTGGCTGATCGAATTACGAAGTGGCACGTTGTGCTGCTTGATGCGCAGGTTCAAGTCGCGCAGCAGCCATGCGCTTTATCAACTCGGCATGCCGCGCCGGAAGGTATGGCAACCGGGCTATCACGACCATGCCTTGCGCCGTGAGGAGAGTGTTGTGCATGTGGCCAGGTACATCGTTGCCAATCCCCTAAGAGCCGGGTTGGTTCGCCGTGCTGGCGATTATCCGCATTGGGATGCTGTATGGATTTGATGGCCTCTTCGCGGGGCAAGCCCGCTCCCACAATGGATAGGGTTGGCAATCCAAACTTGTGGGAGCGGGCTTGCCCCGCGAATGGGCTGCAAAGCAGCCCCCTGGGCCCCCAGATCAGTAATCGATCCGCACATCCCCTTTAGGCACACTGCAGCACGACAGGATGTAACCCTCGGCCTCGTCTTCCTCGGTAATCCCGCCGTTATGCTCCATCTCCACCTCGCCACCCAGCTTCAGCACCTTGCAAGTGCCGCAAATGCCCATGCCGCAGGCTTTCGGGATCATCAGGCCAACCTTGGCCGCCGCCGCATGCACGGTCTCGCCCGGGGCGACACGAATGCTCTTCTCGCTGCCGATGAACTCCACCAGATTCAGGTCGGAGGCGTCCACTTCCGGCGCGTCGGCCGCCTGCTCGGCATGCTCCACAGCATCCGCCTTGGCTTCTGCCGGCGTCGCACCGAACGACTCCTCGTGGTAGTTCTTCATGTCGAAGCCAACCGCCTCGAGCATGCGCTTGACCGCCGTCATGTAGGGCGTCGGGCCACAGCAGAACACCGTGCGCTCCATGTAATCGGGCGCGATCAGCTCCATCAACCGCTGATTCAGGTAACCGCGGTAACCGGCCCACGGCTCACCCAAGCCGTGCTTTTCACAGATGATGTGCAGGCTGAAGTTGGGGATGCGCGACGCCATCTGCTCCAGCTCACGGTGGTAGATGATGTCTTTCGGCGAGCGGGCGCTGTGCACGAACACCATGTAGACATTCGCGTTGGTGTCATAGAACCAGCGCGCCATGGACATGACCGGGGTAATGCCGACACCGCCCGAAAGGTACAACACCTTGCCCGCCGGGAAGTCGATGGCATTGAACAACCCCACCGGGCCGTGCACCGGCACTTCCAGACCTTCATGCATGGTGTCGTGCAGGTGGTTCGAGACCAACCCGCCCGGCACACGCTTGACGGTGATCGAGAAGCTGTAGGGCACCGACGGTGAGCTGGAGATGGTGTACGAACGCATCACCGGCTTGCCTTCGATCTCCAGCTCCAAGGTAACGAACTGCCCAGGCTTGAAGAAGAACATGATCGGCTGGTCGGCCATGAAGCAGAAGGTGCGCACGTCCCAGGTCTCCTGGATGACCTTGACGCAGCGCACGATGTGGCGGCCGTTGGCCCAGGTCTGGGTAGTGACCGGATTGAGGAAGGTATCGGACATGTTCATCTCCAGCGGCCGACTATTGGCCTTTTTATGGCTGCGATAATGCGCAAGCCTGCGCCCGTGTACATTCCTGCCTGCGACATCGGCGTGCTTATCGCGACCAGCCCCGTACTACAAGGGCTGGCGCGTCGTAATTCAAATCGGCCATGTCGCCCATGGATACGGTTCACGGCGCCTTCGGACGCACACTCCACGGCAAAAGAACCTGCGGCACCACAACAACGATTAGCCACCTTTTGCCGGCCGCACGCGGCCCCGAGGATTACACGATGGACGTCACCGCAACCCTGAGCCTGGGCGATCCACTGGAACCTGCACGCAAGGCCACCGCCGAGATGCTGCAGACCCGCGAGCGCACCTACTCGCTGCCCCAGCCGTTCTACACCGACGAGCGTCTGTTCCAGATCGACATGCAAGAGATTTTCCACAAGGAGTGGCTGATCGCCGGCATGACGTGCGAGATCCCGGCCAAGGGCAATTACATCACCCTGCAGATCGGCAAGAACCCGATCATCGTGGTGCGCGGTGCCGAAGGTAAGGTGCATGCCTTCCACAACGTCTGCCGCCACCGTGGTTCGCGTTTGTGCGTCAGCGAAAAGGGCAAGGTGGCCAAGCTGGTGTGCCCATACCACCAGTGGACCTACGAGCTGGACGGCCGCCTGCTGTTCGCCGGCACCGAAATGGGCGCCGATTTCGACATGAACCAGTACGGCCTGAAGCCTGTGAACGTCAAGGTCGCCGGTGGCTATATCTTCATCAGCCTGGCGCAGAACCCGCCGGCCATCGATGAGTTCCTGGCGACCCTGGACCACTACATGGAACCCTACGACATGGAGAACACCAAGGTGGCGGTGCAAACCACCTTGATGGAAAAGGCCAACTGGAAACTGGTGCTGGAAAACAACCGCGAGTGCTACCACTGCAACGGGTCGCACCCAGAGCTGCTGCAAACCCTGTTGGAATGGGACGACACCAACGACCCGCGTGCCAGCCAGGACTTCAAAGACCATGTGGCCGCCTCCGCCGCCGCCTGGGAAGCCGAGAAGATCCCGTATCTGCACAAGAGCCATGGCCTGCGTAACCGTATCGTGCGCATGCCGCTGCTCAAGGGCACGGTATCGATGACCATGGACGGCAAGCAGGCCTGCCAGAAGCTGATGGGCCGCATCCAGAACCCGGACCTGGGCTCGATGCGCATCCTGCACCTGCCGCACTCGTGGAACCACTGCATGGGCGACCACATGATCGTCTTCACCGTGTGGCCGATCAGCGCCCAGGAGACCATGGTCAGCACCAAGTGGTTGGTGCACAAGGATGCGGTCGAAGGCGTCGACTACGACCCGGAGCGCATGCGCAAGGTGTGGGACGCGACCAACGACCAGGACCGCCGACTGGCCGAAGAGAACCAGCGCGGGATCAACTCCACCGCCTATCAACCAGGGCCGTACTCGAAGACCTATGAGTTTGGTGTGGTGAACTTCATTGATTGGTACAGCCAGCGCGTGCTGGAAAATCTGGGGGCGGCGCCGGCGCCTTACCTGAAGGAAGTGCAGGTGCAGTAACTGGACACCCCTCCTGACACGGCTTTGTCCGGGTCAGGAGGGGTCATCCGGTCCGGATGCCATTCATTTCCAATGCAGGTACACGAGGTTGATACTGCCGATCACGCCATGCCGTTCTCGCTGCCCGATAGCTGGCTGCGACCCTGCTTCCGAGATCCTGCACCGCCCCCCACACATACGACGCACCTTCAGCCACCAACCTCGCACCGGTGACTTCAAAGGTTGTTTCCCAGGCGATCCTTCCCACCGATACCTCCGATGATCGCACTTGACGCCATACCGTTCGAGCCGCCTCGTAGTTCGAGATCAATCCCGAGACGGCACTGCCGGCCGCATTTGCCAGCCCCAATTGGCTACCTTGGCTGCTGAGCGTGTTCCCCACCCACCCCCCCTCTACGCCTCGAAAGGCTGTTGACGCCACCCCCGCTAAGCCTGAGTAGAAATAACCTACATTGGAAAGCCGAGTTCTCACGCCAGCGGTAGGAGCGCCACGAAGACGATTGACCACATCCCTGGATGTTCGCGCAACTGCTCCGAGCACGGTGACCGTACTACTGGCCATGCTGGCTCCACTGATCAGGTTGCTTAACCAGAACTGCCCGCTGAGGTCGACCCGGTTCACCGGGTTATCACCGCAGTAGGCATAGGGATTGATTCCGCCCTTACCAAAAGGGCTTAGTGAATCAGGCGAGAGAAATCTGTGGAGTACGGGGCTGTAGGCCCTACGCCCATTACCCAGGTGGTAAAGGCCTGTAACCGAATCATGGGGCTGGCCGCAAAATGCCAATCTCGTTCGCGAACTGTTTCGCGTAAATCCATAAGGTAGATAAGCACGCGGTGCGCAGCCCAGCCTATCAGTGTCCGACAGGAATGCACCCATTGATCTATCCACAGGAGGGGCAAGTGTGGACACCTTAGCGGTAAATGAACAAGAAGCCACCTGACAAAAATACTAGGTGGCTATTGATCATTAAATGTTCAACTCAGGCAAAGGCCCGTGTTTCTTGAGCTGTAGTGAACTTCGTACATGTTATCCACAGACCGGCCAACAGCGATTGTGGGCAAAACCAGGTACAGCCACGCCCATCGGTAGTTGATGACCCGAGTCAGAGCTGATTAATTTATGATCAAAACCCTGAAAGCCACGCTAGATAGGCCCTCCAGCCATGCACCAACACTTTATCCACACCTTGGCGAACAGATTCCGTGGGCAACAGGATGGACTTATGCACAGGCAGAATGTGCATGCAGCAGGGGGGTCATTGTGGGAGCGGGCTTGCCCCGCGAACACCGGCGCAGCCGGTGCCATGCACTGCGGCGCCTGTTTCGCGGGGCAAGCCCGCTCCCACACAGCGAGTGCGTAAGGCTTTAGCGCAGCACGCCCTCTTCCACCAGCAACTTGAGGATGGCCTCGGCGCCTTCCTGTGGAGACACATCCTTCAGCACCTTGCCGCCGCCACCACTGGCCTTGGCCGTGGCGGCCTTCATCCGGTCCGCACCGCTCTTGGCCTTGATCACTTTGAGCCGCTTGGGCCGTGGACGTGCAGGCTGCAACTCGGCTTCGGCCAGCAGATCATCCTCGACTATCGCCACATTGCGCGCCGCCAGCACACCCCGGCGCGCCGGCCCGAATGCGCTCTGGCGCGGTTTCGGCGCAGCGTTATCCACAGTCGCCAGCAACGGCAGGCGCACTTTCAACCGGCGCCGCTGACCACGCGGCAAGGCCTGCAATACCTGGGCGGTGCCGTTCTCGATCGACTCCACCTCGGCCAACCCCACGATCAACGGCCAGCCAAGTTTTTCGGCCAGCAGGAACGGCAACATGCCCGACCCTTCACCCGTCTCGGCCTGGCTGCCGGTCAGCACCAGCTGCGCCCCGGCATCGCGAAGGTAATCCCCCAACACGCCCAGCACATCAGCACCGGCGGGCTGCTCCAGCACATCCAGGTGATCCAGGCCCATGCCCAGGTAGGCGCGCAATGCTTCTTCCCGGGGGTCGCCGGCATGCACTACTTGCAAGTTATCCCCAGCCAGCTGCAAGCCCAGCTCCACCGCCCGCGCATCCTGCTCGGCGCGACGGGCGCGACCGGAGCTGGGGTGGGCACCGATGGAAACCAGGCTGATGACTTTCGTACTCATGCTCGTGCCCTTATGCCGCGTCGCGCTGGCCGCCACTGCGGAAGTTGTCCACAGCCTCGATCAGTGCCTGGAGAATCGCCGAACTGTCGCCAATCACCGACAGGTCAGCCCGTTTGATCATGTCGCAGCCTGGGTCCATGTTGATCGCCACTACCTTGTCGCAGGCGCCGATACCTTGCAGGTGCTGGATCGCGCCAGAGATACCCACAGCCACGTACACCCGCGCCGTGACCCAGGTACCGGTCGCGCCCACTTGGCGGTTACGTGGCATGAAGCCGTCGTCCACCGCTACCCGCGAGGCGCCTTCGGTAGCCCCCAGGGCCGCAGTGGCCTTGTGGTAAAGCGCCCAGTCCTTGACCCCATTGCCACCCGAGACGATGAACTCGGCCTCGGCCATGGCGATGGTCGCCGGGTCCACGGCCACCGAGCCGAGGTCCTCGATCCGCGACAGGCTGCGCGCAACGTCTGTGGACAACTCCACCGCCTGCGCTTCGTGCCGGGTTTCGCTGACCGGTTCCGCGCATTCCGCCGCGCCCAAAATCAAACGCGGTACACTACGCTGCAGGTCCTGCTGGCCGGCACCGGCCCGCCCAATGCATTGGCCATCCTTGACCTGCCAGACCCGCGTCGCCGGGCGCTCACCCAGCGCCGCGCCGAGGCGGCGGCCCAGTTCGCCGCCACCGGTGCGGCTATCGGGCAACAGCCAATGGCGCGGGGTGAACTGGTTATCCACAGCCCGCAGACCCTGCACCCGTTGCTCCGGTGCATAACCTTCGAACGCCTCGCCTTCGATGACCAGCAAGCGGTCGACACCGGCTGTGGAAAAGTTGCTTTCCTTGTGTTCGCCGAACACCACAGCCAACACCGCACCGTCGCTGCCGGCCAGGCTGTGGGCCAGGCCGAGCAGGTCGCGGTCGTGGCTGCTCAGGCGGCCACCGACCAGGTCCGGCACCACGGCGATGTAGAACGCTGGAGCAGGCACCTGGTGCAGCGGCAACTGCACCTGGGCCGCCGCGCTGCGCCGCCCGCCGACCCCGGTGCCCTGCTGGGCGCCGCTGCGGTCGATACGCTTGAGGCCATTGGGACCGATGAAGCCAGCAGCGATGGCATGCGGGTTCTTGCGGATGATGCCGTTGGGCCCCATCCAGCTCGTTTGTTGTGTCTGCATCGCTGCATGCAGCGGGTGCAGACGGTTACGGGCGATCCACTCGGCGCGTGGGTCGCGGCGGATGATGTCGCTCATCAGTGCACCTCCGCAGGTTCACGTTTAACCGTTGGCGACTTTGGGGCCGCGGGCGTTTCCTCTTCGATCAGCACATCGGCGACCAGCTCGGCGAGGTCCTTGATCTGTGGGCGCGGTTCGACCACACCTTCGAGCATCGCGGTGCACTGCGGGCAGCCCACAGCCACCAGTTCCGCCTCGGTCTCGCGGATGTCGTCCATGCGCATGTCGGGGATACGCTGCTTGCCCGGAATGTCGGTGATCGGCGCACCGCCGCCACCGCCGCAGCAACGCGACCGGAAGCCCGAGCGCTGCATCTCGCGCACCTCGATACCCAGCGCCCTGAGCACTTCGCGCGGGGCTTCGTACTCACCGTTGTAACGGCCCAGGTAGCACGGGTCGTGGTAGGTCACGCTGCCACCCTTGTGCTGGCCCAGGTTGAGCTTGTTGGCTGCAATCAGTTCAGCGATGTAGGTGCTGTGGTGCTGCACCTGGTAATCGCCGCCCAACGCACCGTACTCGTTCTTCAGCACATGGAAACTGTGGGGGTCGCAGGTGACGATGCGCTGGAACCTGTACTGCGCCAAGGTCTGGATGTTGCGCTTGGCCAGTTGCTGGAAGGTCGCCTCGTCACCCAGGCGACGGGCCACATCGCCGCTGTCGCGTTCCTCCAGCCCAAGCACGGCGAAATCAACGCCCGATGCTTTCAGCACTTTGACGAACGCCCGCAGGGTGCGCTGGTTGCGCATATCGAAGGCTCCATCGCCAACCCAGAACAGCACCTCGGTGGTTTTCACCTCCTTCAGCAGCTTCAGGTTGAGGTCCGCCGCCCAGTTCATGCGGCCACCGGGGTTGAAGCCGCCGGGGTTATCGGTGGCAATCAGGTTGTCCAGCACCTCCGCGCCCTTGTTCGGGGTCGCGCCTTTTTCCAGGGTCAGGTGGCGGCGCATGTCGACGATGGCATCGACATGCTCGATCATCATCGGGCATTCCTCGACGCAGGCGCGGCAGGTGGTGCACGACCACAGGGTTTCGGCATCGACCAGGCCATTGACGATCGGCTGGTGCGGGTTGCCACCGTGCTCGCCGATCGGCTTGCCCGGGTAGGGGCTGCCCGCGAACTGCGCATCGGTACCACCGGCCAGGCCGATGACCATGTCCTGGATAAGCTTTTTCGGGTTAAGCGGTTGTCCGGCGGCGAACGCCGGGCACATGGCTTCACATTTACCGCACTGCACGCAGGCGTCGAAGCCGAGCAACTGGTTCCAGGTGAAGTCCACCGGCTTTTCCACGCCCAGCGGTGCGTTCGGGTCTTCCAGGTCCAGCGGCTTGAGGCCGGTGGAGCGCCCGCCGCCGAAGCGTTCGGCACGGCGGTGCCAGGCCAGGTGCAGAGCGCCGGCGAAGGCGTGTTTCATCGGGCCGCCCCAGGTCATGCCGAAGAACAGCTCCGACACGCCCCACAGCACGCCCAGGCCAAGTACCGCGACCATCACCCAGCCACCCGTGTTGGCAGGCAGGATGCCGGCAACCGGCAAGGTGGCAATGAAGAAACTTGCCGCGAACACCAACAGGCTTTTCGGCAGGCGCATCCAAGGGCCTTTGGACAGGCGCGAAGGTGGGTTGAGCCGGCGTTTGAACACGAAGATGGCGCCGCTGAACATGATCACGGTGGCCACCAGCAAGGCGTAGCCGAGGATCTTGCTCTGCAGGCCGAAGCCATGCACCAGGATGGCCAGCACGGCCGACAGCACGAAGCCGCCTGCAGTGGCCACGTGGGTCTTGGACATGTACTTGTCGCGCTCGACCACATGGTGCAGGTCCACCAGGTAGCGCCGGGGCATGGCCAGCAGGCCGCCGATCAGGTCGACCTTCGATGGTCGGCCCCGCCGCCACATACGCACCCGGCGCAGGGCGCCGAGCACCGCCAGGCCAAGGGCAGCGAACAGCAGAATGGGTAGAAGGGTGTTCAACATGGGAGGCTCCCAC
>NZ_BCBH01000050.1:0-26398 GCF_001320525.1 Pseudomonas sp. NBRC 111131
GATTAACCATGCGCAAACTGCTGATCGCCGTGCTTTTCGCCTTGCCCTTCGTGGCGCTGGCGGCTCCCCCGAAAACCGTCACGCTCGACGTGCAGAAACCGACGTGCGGACTCTGTCCGATCACGGTCAAGAAGTCGCTGGAGAAGGTGTCCGGCGTGAGTGACGTCCAGGTCAATTTCGACCAGAAGACGGCGACCGTCACCTACGATCCCGATAAGGCCCAGCCCGAGGCACTGACTGAGGCGACCGCGAACGCGGGATACCCCTCCACAGTGCAGAAGTGAGGTCACGATGAGCGCCATTGTCCTTGAGTCCGTGCTGACTTGCCCGCGCTGCGGCTTCGCCAAGCCGGAAACCATGCCCACGGACGCCTGCCAGTTCTATTACGAGTGCAGCAACTGCAAGGCGCTGCTGCGCCCCAACCCAGGGGATTGCTGCGTTTTCTGTTCGTTCGGCTCGGTGAAGTGCCCGCCGATCCAGCAGCAGCTTGGGTGTTGCTCATAGCGTTTAGGGGGATCACAGGTCGTCGTCTGGATTACGCAGTGGCCGCAGCTCGCCGCGCGCAACTTCTTCCGGTACCGCAAAGGAATACCGCCCGAGCATGTTGATGTGCTCGTAGATCAGCGGCGATAGCCGGGCCAAATCCTCTTCCAGCACTGGATAGCCGTGCTGCTTGAGCCGTTCCACGGCCGCCGTCATGTAGAGGGTGTTCCACAGCACGATGATGTTCACCACCAGGCCCAGAGCACCGAGCTGGTCTTCCTGGCCTTCGCGGTAGCGCTGGCGGAGCTCGCCGCGTTTGCCGTGGAACACGGCGCGGGCCAGGCTGTGCCGGCCTTCGCCTCGGTTCAACTGGGTCAGGGTGGCGCGGCGCTTGGACTCGTCGTCGATATAGGTCAACGTGTGCAGAGTCTTTTCGATCCGCCCGAATTCGGCCAGCGCCTGGGCCAGCCGGGTGGGTCTATCTCCCGTTTGCAGCGTGCGCATGATGCCAGTCGCCGGCACCCGGCCGAGTTTGAGCGAGCCGGCCAGGCGCAGCAGGTCGTCCCAGTGCTCGGCGATCAGGTCGAGTTTGACCGACTGGCGGGCCAGCCCGTTGAGCTTGCCGTAGTCCGCGTCCGGGCGCGTGCGCCAGAAGCGGGTACCGCCGACATCGGCCAGCCGCGGACTGAAGTGGTAGCCAAGTAGGCGGAAGAGCCCGAACACCACATCGCTGTAGGCCCCGGTGTCGGTCATGATTTGCGTCGGCTGCAACTCGGTCTGCTGTTCCAGCACGACCGCCAGCAACACCAGGCTGTCGCGCAGCGTGCCGGGCACGGTGATGGCGTTGAGGCCGGAGAATTGGTCGGAAATCAGGTTGTACCAGGTGACACCCCGGCCGGTGCCGAAATACTTCGGATTGGGGCCGGCATGCACGGTGCGCACCGGTACGACGAAGCGCATGCCATCGGCGGAGGCGACCTCGCCGCCACCCCAGACTTGGGCCAGTTCCAGTTGGCTTTGCGCTCCGACCAGGATGGCGTTAGCCGCTGACAGGGTGTCGTCGCGGATATAATTCTGGCTGACCCAGGACAGCCGGTCACGGCGCAGCGCCGGGTTGTCGGTGCGGATCAAGGGCTCCAGGCCGGTGTTGCAGGCCCCGCCCAACAGCACCGCGCAGAGGCTGGTGACCAGGTTGTCGGCGCGTGCATTGCGTTCGGAGACATGGGTGAAGGCCTCGGAAAAGCCAGTGCGGGCGGCGATTTCCAAGAGGATTTCCGGCAGATCGACACGCGGCATCAGGTCAGACACGGCCGCCCGCAGTTGCAGCAACGAGCAGGGCTCGTCCAGCTTGTCCAGCGCCCCGAGCGACAGTTCGGTCTTGCCCTCGGTGTTCTCGCTCAGTTGAATCGCCGGGTTGTCGGGCAGGCGCGCGGCTACTGCCAGCCAGGTTGCATCCAGCTCGACGGACAAGGCGTCCAGGGTGGTTTTGGCGTCGATGGTCAGGCCCAGTGACCGGCAGATGATCGGTCGCGCCGCCAGCCATTCGGCACCGTCGAGCAGGCCAAGGCGCGGGTCGGCATAGCGCCAACTGGGCGAGACGAAGACATCGCGGCGGCGCAGGGCCGTGCGCAGCGCATCGAGCGTGCAGAACACATAGGCACCCATGTCGAGGGAGCCATCTTCGCGGGTGATGTGCTTCTGCCAAGCCTTGGCCACGATCTCCTGCGGCGCGTCATCCTCTGGCTTCCGGCGCGGCAGGTTCAGTTGCAGCCACTCCAGACTAGCCGCCACGCCCTTGCCGGCCGGGCTGAAGCCGAAGCGGATGTGCTTGAGCAGGTCGGGCAGGAAGCGGCGCACGCTGCGGTAGCGCGCTTCCAATGCAAGAAAATAGACGTCATCTACCGGGCGGATCAGCGCGTTGACCTCTTCCAGGGCCTTTTCCAGGGTGGTCCTCGGCAGGTCGTTGAACAGCCGGGCGCGCACGTTGTCATCGCTGATCGAGCTGTCCAGCACGACCTTGCACGCGGCGGCGAGCGTCGCGGCCGACCGATCCAGGTCTTTCAGGCTGCGCATGCGGGCTTTCTTGTCGGCCTTCTCCGCGTTGCTGAACAGGTCGCGCAGCAAGGCCTCCAGGACTTCCAGTGCGTCGTCGTGCGCAGTCGCCTCCAGGCAGAGTGCGAAGGCCACCAGTGTCGCCATCCGCCGCGACGCCGGCAGCCGATTAATCGCGGTGACCTTGGCCGTGTTGGCGAAGCGGGCCAGGGCGGCGATACGGCTGGGAGGGATGTGCGCCGCCGCCGGCAAGGTGATGCCGATGCCGCGCACGTCATCGAGCCGGCGCAGTGCCCGAATCAACGCGGGGCCACTGACCATGACCGGGCCGGAGCGCAATTGATCCAGCCGGGAGCTGCGGTTGCCTTCGGCCACCGTCAGCAAGTCTTGCAGTTGCAATCGCTGTTCCTCAGTCACGCTGCGGCCCAGCGTAAACCAGAGGCGTTCTTCGACCCGACTGCGCAACTGGGCGATAAAGCGCTCTAGTTGAGACACACCAGGCAGGAGGACTTTCTGTGTGAACAGCCACGAGGTGGCTCGCTCAAACAGCACTCCCGGCCGGTCGGTGCCCGTCCAGCAGAGGGCATACAGCCAGCGGCTCAAGCGAAAGCCGATGCCCGGATCGGTGAAATGACGATAGCCAAAGCGGTTCTGAATATCGGTGGCATGTATCCAGCGGCGATGATCGCTATAGCGCTGGAGGCAGTCGGGGTCTGGAATCGCCAGTTGTCGGCAAAGCACCTGCAGGACTTCCACCGGCACGGCGGCGGGCTTGTCCGGCAGAACGCCAACGAAGCGGACGGTGGTCAGCAGAACGGCATAACCCAGACGGTTATGGTTACCCCGCAGCACCTGGATGGCTTCACGGTCTTCATCGCTCAGGTGGAAGTAACGTTCCAGCTCTTCACGGCTGGGCGAATCAACATAGCGGCCAAAACCGTCGCGTTGCTCTTGAGTCAGAAAACCGACCGGCATTGATCACAGCACCTCGACGCAGAACACGGCGGGCGTGACGATCCGCGTGCGTTCGATGTGCCCGCGTTGCAGCAGGCCGGCGCGGCGATCACCGGTTACCAGGTAGTCCGCATCGCCCGCCAAGGCCATGGCCAGCAAAAACGAGTCATCCGGATCATCGGCTTCGACCTCGATGGTCAGGCGCTCCAGTACCACAGCCCGTTGCAGGTTATTGATCATGGCGCCCACCTTGGCGGGCTGTAGGATGGCCTGAAGCTTGGGATAGCGGCTGGCTCGACGAATTTCATCGAGTTGCATCCGCGAGGTCACCACCTCGAAACGCGCCGCCCGCCAGGCACGGTAGATCGCATCGGGCGCGCCATGTGGCGAGATCAGGGCGCTGAACAGGATGTTGGTATCCAACACGACCCGCATCAGCGCTTACGTGCCCAGTCGAGCGCTTCGTCAACCGCGTTGGTCAATTCTGCCTCACTCAGATGGGCGTTAGCGGCCTTGGCCTGCTCAGCGCTCAGCTCCAGGATGTGTGCCCGTACCGCTTCTTCGATGAAGCGCGACAGGTCGCCCTTACGGCCGCCGCCCTGGCTGGCCAGAAACATCCGAAGCGACTGGTCGGTGTCGGCCGAGACGGCGACATTCCAGCGAATGGTATTCATAGCGTTCTCCGCTAATAGGTGTTTGTGTGTTTATACGCCAATCACAAAGGGCGATGCAATGGTTCGACAAAACGAAGGTTTTGCCGAACTCTATCGAGGAATGGCTCGGTTCGTTAAGCTCCCCGCGCTACGGTTCAAATAACTGGTACGCTTAATCAAAGTTCAACTATTACTAACGTAGTCGAGTAAACAGTACTTTTGATGAAGATCGGTTATGCGCGAGTGAGCACTCGGGATCAGAAAGCCGACCTACAAGTCGATGCCCTGAAACAGGCCGGGTGCGAACGCATCTACCAAGACATCGCCAGCGGCGCGAAAAGCGCCCGGCCGGAGTTGGACAAACTGCTGGCCAACGTGCGGCCGGGTGATGCCGTGGTGATCTGGAAGCTGGATCGCCTTGGGCGTTCCCTCAAGCACCTGGTCGAGTTGGTCGGCGAGCTGGCAGAGCGCAAGGTCGGCTTACAGAGCCTGAATGACCCCATCGACACCACCCACGCCCAAGGCCGCCTGGTGTTCAACCTGTTCGCCTCGCTGGCGGAGTTCGAGCGCGAGCTGATCCGCGAGCGGACTCAGGCGGGTCTGTCGGCCGCACGGGCGCGTGGCCGGATCGGTGGCCGTCCCAAGGGCCTGCCAGCCAAGGCTGAGGCCACCGCCATGGCGGCCGAAACCCTCTACCGCGAAGGTCGCCTGAGCGTCAGCGCGATCGGCGAGAAGCTGCACATCTCCAAGAGCACGCTGTACAGCTACCTGCGCCACCGTGGTGTCGAGATCGGCGCGTACCAGAAGAGCGCCAGGTCACGCGACCAGCAGCCTTCGGCCGCGTCGCCGGCAGAGCCGCCCGCCGCCGAGCGGGTGGCCACCGTCACCCTGCGCCTCGCGGTGGTGAATAACAGCAAGTTCGTGCGCGGCCGGAAGCGGGCCACGGAGAACATTGAGCGCTACTGCCTGGAGCCCTATGGCATGAAGCGGCTGGATGCCGGCCACTATGAGTTGACCATTCCGTATCGGAGCGACGATGAGCTGGACAAGAGCGTGCATGACCTGCTGACCGAGATCAGCCAGGAGGCCGACATGCGCAACTGTTTTGTCGAGATGGGCGCCTGGGAAGAAGACACCGAAAAGCGTTGGTAGGGCTTACGTTGGTTTTTGGTTCCATTGCTCCCCAAACCCCAAGTTCAGGCCGCTACGACCGCTGCAACCGGCTTAGCGTGCTTTATTTTCCGTTTTCTGAGGCGACCCCTAGTGGCCTCTCGGCAAAACCAGCCTGTCGTAGAGCTTGTCCATAACATCCCCCTGAACAATGCGTGCCATAGGTTTTGGGCATATGGGCCAATCATTGCTCCCAGCATTGTTGTCGTACTGGCCAGCCTCATTCTCTCACAGCCGGTCCAAACCAGTGCCCAGACGAGGATGCCAGGCTGCTAACGGCTAGCGGGGGCGCAATACCCAGACGTGCGAAACAAGTCTGACAGGGAGGGGAAGCCTCAAGTCACAGGGAGCAGCCTAGCTGCCGCTCTAGGACGGTCTTTATAGTCAATTATAGAGTGATTATAGAATCATTCATTCCGGCTGCCTGATTTGCCGCGACCGGTTCAACTGAAGGATCTTCTGAGGTTGTTAATCGACCTCATTCCTAAGCATCAGGGAACTGTTTGTTCCTACACCTGTAACCCACGTCGGCACCAACCATGTTTTCCTCGCCGTGTAGCAGCGATCGACCTGGGTGACACACGTCAGAATCGCCGCATCGCGATACCCATGTGGTTTTTTAAAATTGTGATATTAATCATATGGATAGAGGGGAAGTGAGTGAATTTTCCCCTTATCTCGGCATGACCCCGACAGTAGGCGATGCCGCAACGCGCTTCATCGACCTATGTAAAACGACTCCTTTATCGAAATAGTGCACTCATCGCTCTCCACGGCGATCCCTTCATCGCGAATTGCACCGCCCAAGACGATCTGCACTGAAATCAATACTTTCTGATGCCTCTTGATTAGAGATGCCAGCCATAATAATCTCATCGCCAACGCATACGGCGTTCGGCAGCCAACACACTCTCACTCACTACTGGAAGCTCAGACATGAAAACCATAGGCATTGAAAACTCGAAGTCCAGCGTACAGGCCCACTTAACGCTTGGAACCAAAACTATGGGGCTAGGTATCTATGGCGCGTACTTGGCTCTCGCTATTATTTACTTCTGGTTCGGCGGCATGAAATTTACCCACTACGAGGCCGAGGGCCTGGTTCCACTGGTGAGCAACAGCCCGCTTTTGGGATGGGTGTATAGCATTTTTTCGGTCGACATGTTCTCCAGCCTGCTCGGCATACTAGAGATTTCGATCGGCACTCTGATCGCAGGCCGCATGCTGTCGCCCAAACTATCCGTGGTAGGAGGCGCTCTGTCTGCAGGCCTGTTCTTCACAACCCTTAGCTTTATGTTTTCCACTCCGGGCGTCATTGAGCCTAGTTTAGGGTTTCCGGCGATTTCCGTTGCGCCAGGTCAGTTTCTGCTTAAAGACTTAGGGTTGCTTGCTGTTTCGATATTTGTGGCAGGCCATTCGCTGGTTGAACTGGAAAAACGTAAAATTAATGCATAATTTTTTCAATGGCTTAAGGCAGTAATGCCTTAGGCCTTTTTGCCATCATTTTCCCCCGCCAGATCTTTCAACCAGTCACGAGGGCTCAACCCCGTCTTGCGTCTAAATGCGCGAGACAGCGCCGAAGGACTTTCGTAGCCGACTTGAGCTGCAATCAGCGTAATCGAGCGCCCTTCTCGCATCAGCTTCTGAGCCAGGCTAACTCGCCAACTCAACAAATAATCAGCAGGCGTCTGTCCGATGACACTCTTGAAATGCACGGCATACGCAGCGCGTGACATATTTGACTCACTGGCCAGCTCTGCTATTGACCAGGCATGTTCCGGGGAGTTGTGCATCTGTAAAAGCGATCGGGCAAGCCGCATGTCGGCCAGTCCAGCCATCATTCCGGTGCGCAACTGGTGATGATCGAGCAGGTAACGGAGCAACAGAATGATTAGGAGCTCAAATAAGCGCTCAAGCGCGGCTTCCCTTCCACAATGCACATTTGCCGCCTCGGCAAACATCCACTCCAACGTGTCTGCCAGCATGGGCAGATCATCGAGTGCGAGCACCAAACAGTCCGGTAATGAAGCCGACAAAGGATTATCAATTCCGCCCTCAAACTCCATGGAAGCACACAACAACTTTGCGCCATCGGACTCACCCGCAAACAATTGATGCTTGGCGGGGCGTGGCATAAAAATCAAGCTAGGGCGAGTGAGCTGCAAATCCTTGCGATCGGGACCAAGCAACGTCACGCTGCCGGCCTGAAGCAGATGGATATAACCTCGCCGCTCGGCGCCATCGTAAGATGCAGAGCCGCATAGGTCGCCGTCATAGAACAGATTGGCCCGCACGCCGAACCGCGAGAGCAAATTAGACAAACGATCCATTGGCCGATCCTTGACGAGTCAGAACGCACAGACCATACCATCTGCGTTGTCGTTCAGTGCCTGTAGCGAACATGCCGGCGTAAATCAGCCAACGGATAAAGTGATCACTGAGCAGCTCAGCCTCCCTTTCCAGTTCGGCTGTTAAAAAAACAACACCGTTGTTTGAAAGCACCAGCAAATCAAGTGCTCACTCTTCTATTTTACGGGGTTGTACGCCGGAATCCCAGAAATTTCCGTCAGCCCAGCTCCAGTCCCGCCACGAGCGCATCCAGGTCGATGAACTTGCCGTCAGTCTGGAAGGTGTAATGCCCGTTCAGCAGGATGTGCCGCCAGGCCGCTGGCGACATCTGCGTGATCAACGCCAGCGCCTTGGCATTGCCAGCTGCCTCCTACTTCGTCAGCAGCAGGGACAGGATCGCCGAGTTGTAGAAGATGATCGCGTTGCCGATCAGCCTGGCGCACTGGTTGCTGATCTCGATTTCGATGTCGGTGCGGCCGGTCAATTCCTTCTTCCCACCGACTTGGGCGATGGTCGAGCGTAGCTGGTGATAGGACTCAATGCGGTTCTGCGAGCGGTGAACATTACGCTCCAGTTGCGGGTCGCGCAGGTAGCGCAGTGTGTAGATACTGCGGATGAGCTTGTCGAACTCGAAGATTGCGCGCCGCGTCGGGTTCGGCGCCGTATAGGTGCACAGCTTGCGGATCAGCGTGCCCTGCGTCATTTCCTTCAGGCCCAGTGTGGCGACGATTCGGTCGATGTTCGCCTTCTCACCGACGATGAGTTGCCGGTCGATCTGGCCAGCCGGCCGGATCAGGCATTTCTCGTACAATGCCAGATCATCGGCGCAATACAGCTCCTGCAACTGGTCGTCGAGGTCGGTGAAGCGCGGCTCGAAACGAAGTCCGAACCAGTGCAGGATGGCGAAGTTGGCCTTGTTGATGCTGTGCATGTCGCCGGTGATCGCGCTCGGCACGATGTCCGACGTGTTGCGGTACCAGATGTCGAACACGTGGTGAGCCTCGTACTCGTGTGCGCCTATCAGGTAGCCGTTCAACGGCACGTGATTGCACAGCAGCGTGTAGGCGACGACGCCCTTGCCGCGGCCGAAATATTTGCGCGAGTAGCGCGCCTTCACAGTTGGTCGCTCGACGCCGAATTTCTGCCCATCAACGGCACCGTACAACGAATCGAGGTCGAACGAGTAATGCGGGAAGATCGGCAGTGCGGCGATGGCGTTGCTGATGCAATCGTTGGCCACATGTAGCGTCGCCTGGCGCAGGTACTGCTGGTAGGTACTCTCCAGGACGTGGTACGGGATGTCGCTGGTACGTGCCATAACCTGGTTGCCGTGGTTCATGGCTTGGGCAATGATCACCGCCATCAGACTGTCGGCGTCGGCTACCTTCTTCGCATAGCGTGGCTGCAATGGTGTCAGCGCCGACAGGAACTGGCACTGGCCGTTGACGAAGCGAAACACGTCGGCGACATCGCAGTATGGCAGTTGCTCGTAGAGAGCTTGCTCGCGCGCCTTCTGGTTCTCCCCCTTGGGCTTGCGCCAGGTCAGTCTCTGCGTGTCCTTGTCGTATTCCAGGTGCGTCAGCTTGCCCTGTTTCAGCTCGCGATTGAACGCCACCCATTGCGCACGCAACTCGGTCGCCAGTGCATCGAGCTGGGCACTGACCGGCTGCCGCAGGAAGGGGATGTCCATCTGCGCGAGCACGGCGGCTTTCTCGTCCATCGAAACCAACTCGTCGGACAAATGCCGGTGCTGCAAGCTATCGTCAATGTAGAGCTCGCCCGCCTGGAAGCGTTTCCTGACCTGACGGTAAAGCCAGAATTCGTAACGATCGGCATGCAGGCCTGTCGGCGTGCCTTCGGCATCGAACATCAGCAGGTACGGACGCAAGCGTTTCGGCAGCGTTGCCGCCGGACATTCGTCGAGTGGCCGTTGTGATAGGCGCTGCTGCTTGGCGAACACGCTCTTGGCCCAAGTCAGCGCCGCGAGCCATGGGTTATCGGGGGCCGTGCCGGCGAAGTCGAGCGCGACGTACAGCGGCCGTAGATGGCGTCGAATGCGTTCGGCCAGGCCGTCCACCGCCTGCCAGTGCAGCGCCAGTTTGTTCAGTGGCTTGACGCTCATGCGCTGCGCCGTGTTTTGCAGCAATTCCCTGGACATGATTTTGTAGGCGCGTTGGCGCACCTCGCCGAACGGCGTCGGATCGGCCACGCTGTCGTCCACGTACAGCGACAGCAGGCGGCCAACCTGCGGCGTTTCCTGATGGCGTCGCAGCTGTTCGGCGACAAAGGACTGTTTCGCACCCGTGCGGCTCTCGTCCTCAAGTTTTTTCATGTGGAAGGCCATCGCGTCGACCAGGTTGTCGGTGAGCTGCCGGTAACGTACCCAGGCATAGCACAGCAGGTAGAGCCGGGTCTGCTCCGCCTTCAGGTGGCGCAGGTCATGGACGGTATAGAAGTTCGCCAGGCTCGCGTAGTACAGCAGGTTCTGCTGCGAGATGCCGAGCTTGGGCAGCAGCGCCTTGGCGATCCCGTGCAAGGACTTCAGCGTGGCGCGCTTCTCGCGCTCCCCTGCCATCTGACGCCAGCCGAAATCTTTAGCGTCCTGCTTGAGCGCTGCCAGTTGAGACAGGGTGTCGTCACGCACCAGGAGCTGGCCCAGCGCAGCTTTGGCCGATTCGTCCAACACTTCTGCCAGCAAGCCGCCCAAGCGCCTGCGTTCGGTGGACAGGGCTTCACTGACCAGCTCTTGTAAGGTGGTGTGGCCGGGCCGGATGATTTTGTGCTCGCTGAGCCAAACGATCAGTTCGGCGGCCACGAATCCTGGCATTACGTCGCGCCGCACGATCTGTTCAGCCTGCTGTGCCAGTTGCGGCAGGAAGCTAGCCGCCCACGACCGGTAGCCGAACAGTTCGGCGATCTGACCCCTCTGGCTGTAGTGCTCATGCTTGGTGATCGCCTTGCGTTCGAACGCTTCGCCGTGGAAATAGCGACTCAGCACGAAGGCGCAATCGTCCTCGACCTCATGCCAATCGAAGCGGAAGAAAGCATGCTTGGCCTTGAAGTAGCCGATCTGCAAGACGCAATAGACTTGGGCCTGCAGGCTAGGCCGGCTGCTGGCGAACGCCAGTTCAGATTCGGCCAACGCCAGGTATTCCAGCCGCTGAGCATCGTCGAAGTCCGGTAGGCCGTACAAGGCTTCCTGCTCTGCGTCAGAAAAGACGGTGAGTAGCTTATTCTTGTTGCTCATCGACCGTCCTTCCCGCACCACGCCAACCTGCTCGCGTCAATGTTTCGATCAACGTAGTGCGCTTGACATTGAAGTTGCGGCACACCGCCGCCTTAGACATGCCGCCATCGAGCGCGGCGACGATGGCGTCCAGCTTCTCACCAGTGATCGCCTGCGGCCGGCCGCCGATCCGGCCGCGTTTGCGTGCGGCGGCCAAGCCCGCGACGACGCGCTCCTGAATCAAGGCGCGCTCGTACTGCGCGAGCGCACCGAACACCTGGAACAGGAATTCGCCCGAGGGCGTCGTAGTGTCCAGGTTCTCTGTCAGCGAGCGGAACGCCACCCGCTTGTCCTTGAGCGAAGTCACAATGGCGAGCAGGTGCGACAGCGAGCGACCGAGCCGGTCGAGTTTCCACACCACCAGCACATCGCCGGCTCGAACGAACTCAAGCGCCCGCGCCAAGCCGGCACGGTCATCCTTCGCGCCAGAGGCACGATCCTCAAACAGGTGACGCGGATCGACGCCGGCGGCGAGCAGCGCGTCGCGCTGCAAGTCCGTGCTCTGGCGGTCGGAGTCCGACGACACGCGCATGTAGCCAACCAACATAGGCGGATAACCATCAAAAACAGGTTTCCGCATAATAGTGAATAGCGATAGAGTTTTCCGTACATTTTTGAGGGGGTGTTGCACAGGTAGCACAGCGGCGGCTGACAGCCTGTCGCAAAACAAATGTTTTACGACACCTCCTTGAGGTTGCCGCGTTTACATCATTACCTGAACAGGTATAAAATTCCGTCATGACAAACAAAGAAAAACCGCTCGAATGGATCGCGAGCAGCCACAAGGATTTGATGGCGTTGCCGTCCGACGTGCGTCGCCGTTTCGGTTACGCGCTCTCGTTGGCGCAGATAGGCGATCAGGATGACGCAGCAAAGGTGCTCAAGGGGTTCGGTGGTGCCGGCGTGCTGGAGGTCGTCGAAGACGATGCCGGCGGCACCTATCGAGCGGTATACACGGTCAAGTTTGCGGAAGCGGTGTTCGTCCTGCACTGCTTCCAGAAGAAGAGCAAGAGCGGAATCGCCACGCCAAAGGCCGACATGGACATCATCCGCGCTCGGCTGAAGGTGGCCGAGGTATTGGCACAGGAGCTACGAAATGCAAAAACGAATCATTGAAGGCGTCGAGGTTCAGCGCAGCTCGGGCAACGTCTTTGCCGACCTTGGACTGCCTGACGCTGAAAAGCTCAAGATCAAGACCGGCCTGGTGGTCGAGATCAGGAGGGCCATGCGCGCCCTTGGGCTGACTCAACAAGCGGCGGCCAAACGCATGGGCATCCCGCAACCGAAGGTGTCGGGCATGATGCGCGGCGACTTCACCAATCTATCCGAACGCAAGCTGATGGATTGTCTGAATCGCCTCGGCTACGACATCGAAATCAAGGTACGGCCAGCAGCCGGGCCGATCGGGCATCTAACGCTCGCAACCGCTTAATCGGAGCTCTCCTGATGGCAGCCCGCATCACCGACGACGAATGGGACGAACTGACTCCCGAGAATTTCGATACCACGGCACTGCTGCGTGCAGTCGATGCCGTGGACGTGCTGCGCGGCGATTTGAATGACAGCGCAGACGGCGCACCTCCGCAACTGCGCACCGACCTGTTGAAGCTGCATCAACTGGCAATGGCCGCGTTCAACGAGGGATCACGCAGCCGAGTGGCTGAGCTATTTGATCTCGCCGTGGATCTTCAGGATCAGGTTGATCATCTGATGACCTCGCTGGAACAAGTGCAAGAAACCCTGTCCCGGTGACGGCGCTCTACCCAGAAAGCCTGTCCTGAATGTTCTTGGAGACAACCACATCATGAGCCGCAGCCGCCGCAAAACGCCCATCGTTGGGCACACGACCTGCCGTAGCGAGCGCGAGGACAAGAAACTCTGGCATCAGCGCTGGCGAACCCACGAGCGCACCGCGCTGGCCAGCGCGTCGCCGGAAGCTCTATGCGCCCATCTGCCTCTACTGGAAAACCAGGTCAGCAACGTCTGGTCGATGGGTAAGGATGGCCGCTCCTACTGGCCCATCAAGCGCCAGGCCGCCACGGCGGATCGCATTGCCAACCACAAGGGACGCAATCCGCAAGAGCGCGCCTCCCTGAAAAAGCGTCTGCTGCGCAAGTGGATGAGCAAATGAACCTGTCCACCATCGAGGCGCTGGCTATCGCTTGGGCGCGAATCGCTGAAGAAGCAGAACTCCCAGCCGGCTACGAGGGCACGGCGACGCCAGAGGCGCATCGGGCCTGCGAGGTGATCCAGGAGCGGATTCGAGAGCACGTCGTCGCCACCAATGACATGCGGCTGTTCGGCCTGCTGCACCTGCTTGGGCAGGCGTCGCTGCGCATGGAGCAAGCGCTGTGGCCGGAAGAATATGCGCGGATGACCCGCGAGGTCGAGGAAGCTCTCCGAGAGGCCGACGACCCCAACGCCAAGTCGTACACCCACGAAGAAGTCATGCAGGCGATGCAGGAACGCATCGACCGAGCGCGAGACAAAGCCATGTTGATCGGCTGACGGAAATTTCGGCGGTTCCGGCTGATCCAAGAATCTTGGCGTGACCTTACCTCCGCTCTACCGCTGGGTGCCAGCCTCGGCGCACGCCTAACCACCCAACTCAGAAAGGAAAATAAGTTGGTAAAACGCATTCCCGTATCCGAGCTTCGTCTCGGCATGTACATCCACAAGCTCGCCTGCTCTTGGGTTCGACACCCATTCTGGCGCGGCAGCTTCCTGCTGACCGAGCCTCAGGATCTCTCTGCCATTCGAGAATGTGGCGTCGGGGAGGTCTGGGTCGACTTGGCCAAAAGCCAAGTCGACCCAGAGAGCCCAGAGAGCCCAGAGCCCAGAGCCCAGAGCCCAGAGCCCAGAGCCCAGAGCCCAGAGCCCAGAGAATTGTCGGAGGAGCAATCTCTGCCGTCTAGTCCACTAAGCAAGAAAAGTGACGGCGCAACCTCAATGGAGAGCGAAATGTGTTATGCACGGAAACTCTGTCTTGCGGCCAAGTCCCAAGTCATGGACATGTTCCAGGAAGCCCGGCTTGGCAAGGCCGTCGACCCAAGCACGACGTTGCCGCTGGTCGGAGAAATCGCTGCCTCGGTGCTGCGCCAACCTCATGCCCTCATCAGCGTCGCACGCATCAAAACGCACGACGATTACACCTACCTGCACTCGGTTGCCGTCTGCGCCCTGATGCTATCGCTGGCCCGGCATCTCGATCTAGACGAGGAGCAAACGCGCCTGGCTGGCATCGGCGGACTGATGCACGACCTAGGCAAGGCCGCGATGCCGCTGGAAGTGCTTAACAAACCAGGCAAGCTCACCGATGCCGAGTTCGCCATCATGAAGCGCCACCCTGTGGAGGGCGCAAAGATGCTGCGCGCAGGCGGGGCCGAGCCCGGGGTGGTGGACATTGCCCTGCACCATCACGAGAAGATCGACGGAACCGGCTACCCGGATCGCTTGGCCGGTGACGCCATTTCACTCCTGGCCCGCATGGGCGCAATCTGCGACGTCTATGATGCCGTGACGTCGGAGCGAGCCTACAAAAAGCCGTGGGACCCGTCCGCGGCGATGCGGCAGATGGCCAAGTGGGAGGGCCATTTCGACAAACGCATCTTCCACGCCTTCGTCAAGGCCGTGGGCATCTACCCCGTCGGCTCCTTGGTTCGCCTGTCCTCTCAGCGTCTGGCCGTTGTCGTTGAGCCGGGAATGGAATCACTGCTGACTCCCAAGGTTCGCGTGTTCTTCTCGCTACGCTCGAGAGAGCCGATCCCGATGCAGACCATCGACCTGGCGGCCACGAGTTGCAAGGACAGTATCACTGGCCCCGAAGACCCGACGCTCTGGAACTTCAAGAACCTCGACGACTTGTGGATGGAATAGCCCCCACAAAACGACGGCCCCGTGAGGGAGCCGTTGAACATCGTCGAGCGATGCCCGTCCAGGGAGGGATGGCCGAGCTCGATTCTCCAGAAGGTAGCTGGTGACACGAGTGTTGAGCCCACCCAACTAGGGTGACGGAAATTTCTGGGGTTCCGGCTTACATCCCCTATAAGGCGATGCTCGACACTGCATCTGCCCGATCGCATGACGTACCCGCCGAAGTCCGACCGCTGTTCGACCAGAGCATCGAATCTTGTCTTCAAGCATTGCTTCAGGAAAAGCGCTGCGGTACCGACACCGTTCAAGCTGGCTCGTTTATGTGGCGATCGGCATTGCCTGTATCCATGGATCAATGGGCGGATTTGTCATTCCTTGCAGACGCTGGTGGCTTGAATGGATGCCGTTTCAAGCAGCGCCGCGCACCGCGCTCTCAAACCTTGGGCATCCATGTTCCTGGCGTCGGCTCAATAGTTGTGCAGGCCTGGCTGAAAAGCGCTGAACAGCGTTGCTGGTGTGAGTTCGTTCCGTGGGAATCGAGTTTCTTTCGGGCCAGTCATCGTGACGTTGTCCACCTGCATAAGCTTGACTCTCACCGCTGGGATGGTGCTGTTTGCCCTGCAGCGTTCGCAGAGGCGGGCGACAAGGTCCCGACTGTTCCAACGGTGAAGGTTAATGGCCGACAATTTGTGATCATGGGCGCTTCATATTCCCGTGAGTTTCGGGATAGCCATGGTTGGACGTTCGTTCGGCATTGTGATTGGCCGATGCAGACTTACAGCTATGCGGAGCTATGCAAATTGTGGGATGCAGGTGTCCTGGAGCGAGGCGATTGCCGCGGCTTGATGGCCAAGGTGCAGGGGGAACTGTGTGTAATGGCTGAGATGGTCATGCTCTACGACGATAAAGTCTTGCCGTAAGCAGAGCGAAGCCCGGTCGGCGGCTACCGGTTCCGGGCTTCTACCAGAAATGAACTCGTCTAGGAGCGTCTGGGTTCGGACATGATAACGACTGCAACCAGCTACCTCAACCAACCCTACTACGCGAGATGGGAACGTGGTGCGCGTTTCTACGAGCTGCGGATCCTCGTTGATCTGATCGGTCACACCGTGGCAATGAGGAACTGGGGTATCTGCGGAGAGCACGGTGTCGGTGAAATACGAACCGTATTGGCCTCGGATGAGGCCTGCACAAAACTGATACACAGGGTGAGTCGGCAACTGCACAAGCGTCGCTATCTACCTGTGTACAATGGCGGGAACGCGTAATGATCGAGATGAAGATGGCCGATATGGCAGCGGACGATGATAAGCCACTCAAGAGAGGGCGAAAGGCGAACGTAGTACCCTACGTACAGACCGACATGTTCCAGGCGAACATTGTCGAGTGGCCAGTTAAGGATGACCTGGCCAGCATGGAGTTTCCGCTTTTCAGCTTGTCGACCAAACCAGATACGAGCGTTCGTGAATACAGCCAGCCCGGTACGAACAAGCGTGTACGCATTATCCCGCCAGTGATCGGTGCCGCCACCGTTTTCGACAAAGACCTATTGCTGTTCCTCGGATCGCAGATCATCGAGGCACGTAAAGCAGGGATGCCAATTTCCAAGCGGGTTAAGTTCGACACGTACGATTTTTTGACAGGTACATCCCGCGATCCTGGTGGAAACGCGTATTCGAACGTCCTGGACATGCTTCGGCGATTAAAAGGGACTCAGCTCGAAACCAATATCGTCACTGGTGGTCAAGAGCAGACCAAGGGATTTGGCTGGATCGAGGACTACACCGTCACCAAGACCGCATCCAATGGCAAAGGCGTGTTGGAATGCGAAGTCGTGCTGTCAGAGTGGATCTACAACGCCTTCCTGCATTTTGAAGTGATGAGCATTGATCGGCGCTACTTTGGGCTGCGGATGCCTCTTGAACGGCGGTTGTATGAACTCGCTCGTAAGCACTTGGGAAGCAAGATGATTTGGGCCGCGGACATTGTTGCGCTGCAGCAAAAATGTGGCTCAAAACAGAGCCTCACCCATTACAGAGCGGAGATCCGCAAGATCATTCAGCGTGACCTGTTGCCGGACTATCACATGGGATTGGATACCAGTGTTAAGCCTCATCGGATCGTGTTCTACACGCGCGATGAGCAATCGCTCCTCGAGGAGCTGGCTGCCAAAGGGGAATTGGATTGGTTCGCTGCGCTTGAAAAGCGAGACATGGAGGGTTGAATGCCGGCGCGATCTAGGCTTGAGCAATACGATCATTTGATGGGGGAACGGACTGACCAGGCCATTGCTGAATTAGCTGACTGCAGCACGGAAGCTGTTCGGCGGCGCAGGCTCAAGATTGGCAAAGAGCGATTTGCCCTCGCCGAGTCCACCCCCCCTGCCCTTCTCAAGTATCAATATCTTCTAGGAAAGCGCCCTGTGGCTGAAATCGCCGAGCTCGCTGGCGTATCGGCCTACTTCGTCATCAAGCGTATGAAGCAACTGGAGAAGCCCACCTTCAAGCGATCAGCAATCGCTAACTTCGACCATTTGCAGGGGGCGATGTCTGACCAGGCCTTGGCTGATCTTGCTGGCTGCTCAAAAGAGTGCGCACGGAGGCGTCGGCTCCAGCTAAATGTCTCAGCAAACCGCGACACCCGATAGAAAAACTAGCCGAGTCGTCGTATATCGCCGACAAATAGTGTTGCATGCGTACGTACATACGTATAGTGTGTGTAAGGAAACCCACCGAGTTGTGCCTGGCGGCTACCAGGCTAACCAAGCGTCTAGGAGCAATATCATGAAGCGCATTTCGCTATGGTCCGTTGATCGCGACGATACCCTCCATATCGATGATGAAATCGAAAAACTGGAAGAAGCCCATTCAGTAATGATCTCCGCAAATCGTGCCCTAGTAGAGGGCGATGATTTGAGCCTTACTCGTTTGGGATTCGATAGTGACCACATCGACGATCTGAAAGTGCGTCATTCCGAGGGTAAACCAGGCTTTCCTGCATATGTCTTGCGCAACCTCCAGGACACTATCCAACAGCTGTCCGACTTGAAGCGTGGCGCCAATGACGGCCGCGGTGCGAGGTTGGTTGAGCAGCAGTAAGGGGCTTAAATGATGCGTACGCATTGTACGTGCGTACGTATCTATAAATAAGCAAACGGTTTATCATTGTCGCGACTTCAATCCATATGGGGGCCTGTTCATGGCATCACGTAAAGACGCTGCGCCAGCACCTTCGCAACCCAAGCGGAGCGCCAAAACGATCACCATGCGCGACGACTACCATGAGCGCCTTCGCAAGCAGGCATTCGAACAAAACACTGCTATGTCATTCTTGATCGAGCAGGCACTTGAGATGATGTGGGGCATCGAGTCAACTCCGCCCACGAAGTAACCCCTCAAAGCGGGTTCGCAATGAGCCCTGCTTAGCGCCTTATTGCCACAAATCCCCTTCCCCTCCCCTTTCAGATGCTCTCAGCCTTCGCTTGCTGCGGCGTAGGCGCCTGCGCGAGTGCTTGGGCCGCCAATATCGTTGCTACTAGCAACACAATCGGCCTACAGGTTCAGGTATTCAGGCTAAAAAATGCAAATAACCTGAATTCCACGGTTTACAACAGGAATTCAGGATCTATACTGAATGCAACAGCAAAACGGAGAAGTGCTATGAACTCGAATGTGGAAATGGTCGAAGATGTTGCAACCTACGTGGATTTCAATGAGTTGTTTTTCACGCCCCGTTTCGCCGCGGACTGCTTTGGCCTTACGACTCGGCGCCTGAAAGACATCGAAGAATCGAACAACATCGAGATCCGTCGTGTGCCGCGCGGAACCGTGACCTCCCGGGTTTATACGCCATCGGACCTTTTCGATTTGGCAGCACTTCGCCGTGAACTTGGTCACTTGAAGGGCTTGGCGCGCCAGGTGGTCATGTCCACCTACATCTCGAAGGGTGGCACCAACAAAACCACCACAGCGGTCGGCCAGGCCATTACCTGTTCTCTCGCCGGGTTGCGCGTTCTTTTGGTCGACAATGATCCCCAGGGTGATACGTCGAGCATGCTCGGCTACGACCCGGACGCTACTCCAGAAGATCTGCTGGAGCTTGGAATTCCTGCTGACCGCATCGTTGATGGTCACCTCGGCCACTTGATCAGCCCAATGCTTCGCATGCGTTCGTTTCAACCCAAAACGCTTGATGAAGTCATCAAGAAACCCTTTGGTGAAAATGGCCCCCACCTGATCCCAGCCGACGCATCGCTGGAAGACCTGGGCGTGGCGTTGGACGCAGCCAATAATTCGGATATGTGGTACGCGAAGTGGGTTGAAGATGGTAAAGCCGGCAAGATTTCAGGCTGCGACCTATCGCAATACGACGTCATCATTTTCGATAACGCCCCTGCAGGCTCGCGCCTGACCAAGAACTCGGTAGCGGCAAGCGATCTGCTCATGAGCCCAGTTCGAATGGACAAATTCTCATTCAAGGCGATCTTGCGACTGCATGACTGGTGCGCTGGTTTCGCACGCGAATACGGTTTCGCCCCTGAACTGGTAGCTGTGCCGACCATGTTTGCAAAGGGGCGTCCTCGGATGTTGAACAACCTGTACAGACTGAACCAGCTTTTCCCAGGTCGCGTGACAGAGGAAAAGATTTATCACTCTGCAGACTATGTGAACTCCCTCGATGACGGTGTCCCCCTGATGTTCTGGAAGGGTGCTAATCGGGACACCATCGAAAACGCTCGCGCAGTGCATGCCGAGGTTCTGGAGAAGATCCGCCGTGTTGCTGCTCAGCCCCAAGAGTGAGTGTTGCTACTAGCAACAGGGCTCATATTCTCAAAGGTGTTGCTACTAGCAACACGCAACGATTTTGTTGCTAGTAGCAACAGCAGATTGGAGTGTTGCTAGTAGCAACACAGGAGGGTGATTAATGAAATCCACCGACTACCCAGGCAAGCCAAGCACGGCAATGGCATCACTGCGCAAGCCTACGGAAATGCCGCCAACCACAGGTAGCCGTGGCAGCAGGGCGGCGATGCTCCAGCAAGCCATGGGATCTGAGCATGAGGCTGATAACAAGCATCTCATTGCTCAAGGCGCTCAAGAAGGTCAACTCATACTCAAGGACGAATGGCTCGAGGAGGTCCTGGTTGAGCTGATCGATCCCTCGCCGTATCAGCCAAGGATGTTCTTCGATCAAGCCAAGCTTGAAGAGCTCGCTGGCTCGATTGACTCTGTGGGCCTGGGTAAACCGATTACAATCCGGCCTGTAGGGGAGCGTTTCGAGCTTATCGGCGGTGAATGCCGGTGGCGGGCTCACAAAATGCTGGGTCGCGACAAAATCATGGCTCATGTAAAGCCAATGTCAGACGACATGGCGATGCTTTTGGCAATCACCGACAACCTCCAAAATGAGCTCACTGATTACGAAAAAGCTGTGAGTTATCAGCGATACATGCTGAAAGGCGCTGATAAAAGCCAGCGGGCATTGGCTCGACGCCTTGGTGTAGATCACACAGTCGTGAACCGCTGCCTTGACCTTATTCAGCTGCCCGAACAGATCAAGGAAATTCTGAACACCAAACCCCACTTGATTACAGCGAACTATGCGAAAAAGTTTGTAGAGCATTCAAAGGCGGATGTGAACATCGTCCATCGCATTGTGATTCAAATGGCCGAGAAGGGGACTGGCCAGGAGGCCGCGCTTCGCATGATTGGGCAGAAGCTTGCTGCTTGTAGCGGTCCTAAGCCCATGATGGCAGAACCTCGGAAGCTGCAAGGGGTTGGCTCAGTTCGTTTGAATGGGCGCAAGCTTGAATTCAAGATCGATAAGGAAGTGGACCCTCAGAAAATCATGGACAAGCTCGCAGCTTTCCTTGATTCGATTGATGCTTCTGAATTTGCGACACAGGGCACGCGAAATTGAGCATGGCCAAGCCCGCCCCGATCGGGGTGGGTTCAATCAGCTAACGGAGCGAAACGCATGGGAATGCCTAGTGAACCACATCACGTCAGGTACGTTCTGAGCCTGGCCAGGCAATGTCCGTTTCCAGACTGGCTCTTGCTAGAGCTGCCAAGCGGCGAGTGGGGTGCATTCTGGCAAGCAGGGCTTGATGGAACATGGGCGACCGCTGTGTGGGAGGGGGATTTTACCGCGTGCTCGTTGGTGCATGCTGATAGACAAGTAGTGCTTAGCCACATGGAAAAGTACCAGACAATGTAACTCGGGCCAGCGTGGCACACTCGAATGAATATCATTGAATACGTACGTACGTACGTGTAAAATGTTCTTGTGTTAGACATCCTGCAGGCGACGCGGCTACCTCCCCTGCAGGCCCACCAGTCTAGGAGCAAGAGCATGAATGGTTTTTCTCCCGTCCGATCTTCCCCAAGCAGTGCCCCAGAGCATCAGCGCTCACTCACACCAATTCCAGTGAGCCAATTTGTGACCCCATATGCTTCAGTTCTTCAGCAAATGTCGGAGGAGGGCGTTCATCGCCTATTCACAGCCCCTTTGGCAAGAGAGGTTATCCGACTCAGCGCCAAGGCTCGGACTCACGGCATGCTGTCCCTGGACGATGCTGCTGATGTCATCAGCACCTGGAGACAAGAGGCTGTGTCTCAAGGTTCGACGGGCGATAACAGCGATAAAGTTGTGCTGTCGCTGTTTGATAAGAGCGGGCAATGGTCGGACCCTTGGGTTGAGGCCGGCTACCAGGTATACCGGTTTGATATTCAAGACAACCCGGAGCTGGGTGACGTCAGCAAATTCGACGTTGAGTTCTTCATGGAGTACTTCGGCGACTTCGAAGGGGCAGAGGTGTACGCGATCATCGCAGCTTGCCCTTGCACTGATTTTGCGAACTCAGGGGCAAGGCACTTTGCAGCCAAGGATCTCGATGGGCGCACTGCGGCCTCAATAGAGCTGGTTCATCAGACTCTGCGACTGGTCGAGTATTATCGGCCGTCGATCTGGGCGATTGAAAATCCAGTAGGTCGAATCGAGAAGCTAGCTGGTCTTCCACCGTGGCGCCTCAGCTTCAACCCCTGCGATCTCGGCGAGCTTTACACGAAGAAAACCCTCATATGGGGCCGCTTCAACGCAGACTTACCCGTTGCACCGGTCCATCCCACCGAGGGCTCAAAAATGCACACGCAGTACGGTGGGAGCAGCCTGGCCACGAAGAATGCACGTAGCGTGACACCAGCAGGATTTGCTTACGCCTTCTTCATGGCCAACAACGCCTATCACCATCCAGCCTTGGAAATTGCCGGGAAATATGACCGCATCGATCCTCGGCTCCTATTGATGGCCATTGAGAACGGTTTGAAGCTTCAGGATCTCTCCAACCTCTTGGACGATGCCTACTATGACTGCGATGACGATGCCGTGACCAAGCTGTTGAGTGACCTTCTGGGCGAAAAGTCCTTTTCGTTGGTCGAGTCCACCGGGCAATTGGCAATGCTGATCTAGGTAGACGCCTGGTCCGCCTAGTGCGCCGGGCGGATCTTTCCAAGTGTTGCTAGTAGCAACAGCTGAATGTTGCTACTAGCAACAGCCTGAATGGCTGTTTTTACAGAGTGCGAAAGGGTAGGGCACAGGCCTTTTCTTGTATGCTATATTCTGTATTCAAGCCATTATACGGAATTAGCAATATGTCACTTGAAACCTTCAACCACGACGAATTGCTCCAGGAAGTGAAATTGATCCTGGATGGCTCTCATCCCACCTACAAAGGCAGAGAAGGTGCCGGCCGGTTCCTGCGGGGTGTAGGCCGAGACTTCAATTCGGAAGAGTTTGCCAAAGATCTCGACCAGCACCGGGACGATTACGCCCAGCGGTTCGGACTGGACACACCCCAAATCGAATGGATCGCGCAACAGGTGAGGGCTGGGTGTGAAACCCCGGATCGTCCTCGCCGCCGTATGCGCTGAGATGTGCTTTGCAACCATTCCGAAACCCATGAAGGAGGTGCCTCGTGCTTCTACCTTTTGAGCTTGACCCGCAGATCATTCATCACATCATCTACAGCCAGGCCGGTTCCATCGGCAAGGCAGTGATCGAGTTGATCATGAACTCGGTTGACGCAAAGGCCACCACGGTGAGGCTCACCATGACCAAGGCTGGATTCGATTGCGTCGACGACGGTACCGGTTTTGCGAGCCGTGAGGATGTTGTGCGCTACTTCGGCCGATTCGGCACGCCGCATCAAGAAGGCGATGCGACTTACGGGCGGTTCCGTCTGGGGCGCGGCCAAATCATGGCGCATGCCAGGACTGAGTGGGTATCCAATCGCTGGTCGATGCAGGTTGATACTCGGGTCATGGGGTACAGCTACAAGCTTGAGGATCTCCAGGAACCGTCTAACGGGTGCAGTATCACCGGCACCTGGTACGAAGCCCTCAATGACCTTGAGCTGATGTCTGCGGTGCAGGAGATACGCGATTTGGTTCGTTACACGCCCATTAGCGTTGAGCTGAACGGGCGTGTCATTACGCGCAATCCGGCCAGTGAAAAATGGGATTTCGAGGACGACGTTGCTTACTACCGGGCCAAAGAAGAAGGCCCCGTCTCGATCTACAACCAAGGTGTGCTGATTCGACATGATTCTTCTCATGTCTGGGGAGCTGGGGGCCTGATCGTCTCGAAAAAGGCAATCAACCTTAACGTTTCCCGCACAGAAATCCTGCGCAAAACCTGCCCCGTATGGAAACCGATCGCCAAAGAGTTCAGGCGCCTGGCCGAGGCTGTATCCGCAAAGCTAGGGGATCACCGTAAGACCGAAGCCCGTCGGGAAAAATCGGCGCGATCGTTGCTCAGCGGTGACGAGAATATCTGTGAAGTGTTTGCAAAGGAGGAGGTGATCACGCTGCTCCCTGGCAAGCGGCACATCACGCTCATGGAGTTCCGACTCAAGGCATTCAACTGGCACAAGGGAACATACACACTAATCGAGCATGGGGACGATATTCCCAAGGGCGAGGCAATTGCTCGTGAAGGTCTGATTCAAATCGTCCACCCTAAGACCTTGGAGCGCTTCGGCTGCCACAATCACATCGATTTCGAGGAAGCGCTCGATCGCGCCCTTTGCAACGTCAGTGAGGCAGCGCAGGCCTTCGAAGAACGCGGCGAACGTGCTCCATGGTTCTGGCGTGGAAAAGCGCTTGATGCGCCAGCTCTGGCCGCATATTCCACGTTCCGAGATGCCTTCATCGAAAGAACGCAGATCGTTGACGACCGCCAAACGCTGGACAAGGAGACGCGCAGAGCGTGGACAGCGCTGCGGTGGTGCCTCCAGCACTATGCCGGCGCATGTATTGGGGCAGAACGATACAGGGATGGAACCCTTCGCCACGGCGAAAAGCGGATGCAAATCCTGCTGGGTGAATCGAACACTGCCGAGGCTTGGACGGATGGGCGAACCTACTTGGCTATCGGTAGCGATATTGTCAAACGGCTCAATAGCAAGCCACTAGAGACAGTGGCTTACATCTTCGGCCTGGTCGAACACGAAGTCGCTCACCAGGGTGACAGCATCGCATGTGGCCATGATGAGGCCTTCTATCAGCGTTACCACGATATCTCGATCCGAATGGCCCCCGAGCGTCAGCGGTTCATGCACAAATGGCTCATGAAATACACCATGAGCTTGGAGCGGGAAGGGCAGAAAAGCCGGGGCAGGGCATGGAGCGAGCGATATCTCGTCGACCGGGTAGGCAGCGGCCGTATGAAGCGCGGACTCTCCCCGGTCATTGAGGACGTGTCGGCAGATCCTATTGTCACCGAAGCCGTTCCAGAGCAAAGCATGGCGTTGCTGAATATCATCAACGCTTCATTGGTTCAGACAGGTGCATGCCCCGAGCCGCCGAACTGGGAGGCGGTTCGGGAGCAGGCGCGCATCGATCAACAGGCTGTTACTGAGCGTGCGCGTGATGCGCATGAAAAACGTAAAGCGGAAGACGCCGAGTTGGAGCGCTACATCAACAGCGTTGAAGACGACGCCGCCGCCGATGTGCAAAAACTCCTCGAGCTCGAAGCGGCAGAATTCCCCCAGGGCGTCCTGGCTTATCTGGTCAGTTCCATGGTGTATGGAGGGTACTCTGATGACGACATCAAACGCGCTTGGGCAAACAAGGAATGGGAACAGCAAGATCACCCAGGTGAGTATTACCACGAAGACTTCGACCCGGACGAACCTATCGATCCGGAGCTTGAAGCCGCTATGGAAGCAGAATTCGAACGCGAAATGGCGAAGGAACACCCGATCGCGGACGAGCTATGGCGCGTCGACGAGGATTGCCGCGAGTTCGTCTATGAAGGTGAGAATTTCTGGTTGCTTGAGCGTAATGCCGCAGCTGCTGGATTCAGTCGCGTCGAGACGTATTTGAAATGGCGGCACCAAGAGTCCGAGGCCTAGCGCGCCAGGTGGCTTGCTGGCCGGTGCTATCCAGCGCGACAAGTCACCCCGTCTACCACCGGCTCTACCAACAGTAATTGGCACGAGGTCGTGTCGAGAAGAGGAGAGACATCATGGCTCGAGGAGTAAACAAAGTCATTCTGGTCGGCACCTGTGGCCAGGATCCCGAAGTCCGCTACCTGCCTAATGGCAACGCCGTCACCAACCTCAGTCTGGCGACAAGCGAACAGTGGACCGACAAGCAGTCAGGGCAGAAGGTCGAGCGTACCGAGTGGCACCGAGTATCGCTGTTTGGCAAGGTTGCTGAGATTGCGGGCGAGTACCTGCGCAAAGGTTCGCAATGCTACATCGAAGGCAAGCTGCAGACACGCGAGTGGGAGAAAGACGGGATCAAGCGTTACACCACCGAAATCATCGTTGACATAAATGGCACCATGCAGCTGCTCGGAGGCCGTCCGCAGGGACAGCAACAGGGCGGCGATCAGTACAGCCATGCGGGCAATCAGCAAGCACCGCGTCAACAAGCCCAGCAGCGCCCGGCGCCGCAGCAGCCAGCACCGCAGCCGGCGCCTGACTATGACAGCTTTGATGATGATATCCCGTTCTGAAACCCAGCTTTTTCAGAACTGTAAATACTAGAAGCGAAGCCATTGATTTGGCTTCGCTAACAAGGACTTATCTTAATTAATAACTTCGTAGGGAAGCCCTACGTAGTTTTCAGCGATCGTCTTCAGCCCTGCCTCGGACTCGACAAAGTAGTCCAGTTCGGTCTGAACCATTCGCTGCGTGAACTCGTCAGTGCCCGGAAATTTATGCAGCATCGACGTCAGCCACCAGGAGAAGCGCTCCGCTTTCCAGATACGCTTGAGGCACACCTCGGAGTAACGCTCTATCAAATCCTTGCGTCCCTCCATAACGGCCTTCACGAGGATTGAGTACAGAGTGCTCACATCGCTGGCCGCCAAGTTGAGTCCTTTCGCCCCGGTGGGTGGAACAATGTGCGCCGCGTCACCGACCAAGAAGAGGTTCCCGTACTGCATTGGCTCAACGACAAAGCTACGCAGGGGCGCGATGCTCTTTTCGATGGAGGGACCTGTGATCAGTTTGGCAGCCGTTTCGCTGGGAAGCCGGCTCTTTAGCTCATCCCAGAAGCGCTCATCGGACCAG
>NZ_BCBH01000051.1:0-25024 GCF_001320525.1 Pseudomonas sp. NBRC 111131
CCAGTTTTCGACTTTCTCTTCCGAACCAACTTGAACGTAGTAGCGTGTGCGAGTGGGTGATCGCATGCTGCACAAGGCAAATCCACGTTCATGCTTGGCGTAAATCAGCTCATCGTTCACTGGAGGCGTATCTGCCAACACGCCTAGCCAACCGAACGGATAGACACGTTCGAATTCTTTGAGCACACCCTCTGGAATGGATTTACGGGAGATGCCGTGATAACCGTCACATCCAGCCACGTACGCGCAGTCAAGGCGTACGTTCTCACCGTTATAGGTAAACGTCACATAGGGTGAGTCGGATTTCAGTTCGTGAAGCTCAACGTCCGGCACGGAGTAAAGCGTGGTGGCACCGCTCTTGAGCCGAGCCGCCATGAGGTCTCTTGTTACTTCTGTTTGGCCGTAGATCGTGACGGTCTTACCGCCGGTTAACGCTTTCAGGTCGACATGGACGCGCTTGTTGTTGAATGCCAACTCGAAGCCGTCATGAACAAGGCCCTCACGCTCCATTCGCTCTGCCACGCCAGCTTCGCGGAGAAGGTCCACCATTCCTTGCTCAAGAACCCCGGCACGAATTCGGCCCAATACATAGTCAGGGCTTTGTCTTTCGATAATGACGTTGTCGATGCCAGCTTTATGAAGTAGTTGACCCAGCAAAAGCCCCGAGGGGCCCGCGCCGATGATCGCGACAGTAGTTTTCATAATGACCTCAATTTACTCTCAGGCATTTCACACGCGCAGCCGGGTGCTTGCTACGCGACTGGTAACTAAGATTTAGAACGTATGAACGGGAGGTGGCGGGCTCAGGTATTGAGCTGACCGCTACCCCTGTTGTGTTTAGAAGAAGCCCAAAGGGTTGATGTCGTAGCTGATCAGCAAGTTTTTGGTCTGCTGATAATGGTCGAGCATCATTTTGTGGGTTTCACGACCTACACCAGACTTTTTGTAGCCGCCGAATGCCGCGTGTGCGGGATAGAGGTGGTAGCAATTGGTCCATACTCGGCCAGCCTTGATAGCACGACCCATTCTGTACGCACGGTTGATGTCGCGCGTCCACAGGCCGGCGCCGAGGCCAAATTCGGTGTCATTCGCGATGGCCAACGCTTCAGCTTCATCTTTGAAGGTGGTCACCCCAACTACAGGTCCGAAGATCTCCTCCTGGAAGACTCGCATTTTATTGTGACCCTTGAGCAGCGTAGGCTGTATGTAGTACCCGCTGGAGAGATCACCATCCAAGGCTTCGGAGGCGCCACCTGCGAGTAGTTCGGCCCCTTCCTCTTGAGCAATGTCCAGGTAGCTCAGGATTTTTTCAAACTGCTGTTGCGACGCCTGAGCACCTACCATGGTTTCAGTGTCCAGAGGGTTGCCACGCTTGATGGCCTTCATCTTCCTCTGTACTGCGTCCATGAAGGGCTCGAAAATCGATTCCTGAACGAGAGCTCGTGAAGGACAGGTGCATACCTCCCCTTGGTTGAAGAAAGCCAGGACCAGCCCTTCAGCAGCTTTTTCGATGAACTCTGGCTCTGCCGCCATGATGTCTTCAAAGAAAATGTTCGGGCTTTTCCCACCCAGCTCAACAGTGCTCGGGATGATGCTCGCCGCAGCGCATTTCATGATGTGAGAGCCGACCGGCGTTGAACCGGTGAACGCGATTTTGGCTATTCGCGTGCTCGTAGCCAGTGCTTCACCAGCTTCGCGGCCAAAGCCTTGAACAATGTTAAGGACGCCCGGCGGCAACAGATCACCAATTAGCTCGATAAACACGGTGATCGAAAGAGGGGTCTGCTCCGCAGGCTTGAGGACGATGGTGTTGCCTGCAGCCAATGCCGGAGCGAGTTTCCACGCAGCCATCAGCAGCGGGAAATTCCAGGGAATGATTTGGGCAACCACACCCAGCGGTTCATGAAAATGGTAGGCCGCAGTGTGTTCATTGATCTCAGCTGCTCCGCCCTCCTGGGCACGGATGCAGCCTGCAAAGTATCGGAAGTGATCTGCAGCCAGTGGGACATCAGCATTAAGGGTTTCACGTACCGCCTTACCGTTGTCCCACGTTTCACTCACTGCGAGAATCTCAAGATTGGCCTCGATCCGATCCGCGATTTTCAACAGGATTCGCGCACGATCCTGAACTGAAGTTTTCCCCCAGACATCGGCTGCCGCGTGCGCTGCATCCAGCGCTTTTTCTACATCGTCAGCCCCCGATCGCGGAAACTCGGCAATCACTGCACCGTTAACTGGAGACGAATTGGTGAAGTATTGGCCTGCGAGAGGTGGGACAAATTCGCCGTTGATGTAGTTGCCGTAGCGCTCTTTGAACGAAACGACGGAGCCAGGTTGTCCAGGATTGACGTAAATCATGTTGAAAATCTCTTTTTGGTTAAGACGCAGCCTGCGCTGTCAGAACGGGTAAGGGCGTGGCTTCACCTGAATCGATACCCACTGGGTGGTGGTAAATTCTTCAATCGCCCAGTCACCGTTGAAGCGGCCGAGCCCTGAATTCTTTTCCCCGCCGAACGGAATATTTGGAGCGTCGGCGACTGGGATATCGTTCACATGAGCCATTCCAGAGTGAATACGGCGAGCGAATTGCGCGCCACGCTCCAGGTCTTGGCAGAACACGGCGGCCGATAGTCCGTAGCAGGTGTCGTTGGCGAGAGCGAGGGCATGTTCAGCGTCGCGGGCACGCATGATCCCTGCAATCGGCCCGAAGATTTCGTCGTATGCCAATTCCATCGAGGGCTGCACTTCAGTGAACACGTGCGGAGCGAATACCAAACCAGAAGATTCACCGGCATAAGCCAGGTGCGCACCCTCGGCTTTTGCCTGCTCCACTTTCTTTTGCAGGCCTCCAAACTGTTTGCGGTTGATCACCGGTCCTACAGCGGTCTTCGGATCAGCAGGATCACCCAGTGCCAAACCACGCACACGCTGAATGAACAGCTCGACGAAGCGGTCGTACACAGCGTCCTCGACGATGAAGCGGTTTACCGCCATGCAGATTTGACCCTGGTGAAGGAACTTGCCTACAACAGCTGCATGTGAGGCTTGTTCAAGATCGGCATCAGCCAACACAACGAAGGGGTTGTTACCACCAAGCTCAAGGGCGACGTGCTTGAGGTATTTTCCACTGCCCACCTGTTTAGCGATGTTCTGGCCTACCGGTGTAGACCCTGTGAAGGAGATCAAACCCGGGACTTTGTGCTGGACAAACGGATCACCGATTTCAGCTCCAGCGCCGACCACGACACTCAGAACGCCAGGTGGAAGTCCAGCTTCTTCAAAGATGCGGGCCAGTAGCAGACCGCCTGTTACGGGAGTGTCGCTTGCTGGTTTAATAACCACAGCGTTGCCGAGTGCCAATGCGGGCGCTACAGAGCGTTGGGTCAAATGCAGAGGGAAGTTCCAAGGGCTGATGACGCCCACCACTCCAAGCGGTCTGCGGTAGATACGGCTTTCCTTGTCAGGTATGTCCGTCTCTACAATGCGCCCGTGAACGCGGTTGGGGAATGATGCAGCCTCAAGGGTGATGGCTTTCGCCGCCATCCATTCAAACTCCGCCTTGACCACGGTACTGCCTGATTCTTTCACCAGCCAGCTGACCACCTCGTCGTGGCGCTCGTCGAGAATTTGTGCTGCGCGCAGCAGAACGGCGGAGCGTGCAGAAGGCCCCAACGATGCCCAGGCCAGCTGAGCTATTTCAGCAACCAGGTAGGCCTCATCCAGATCAGCCTTGGTGGCCATCGGGATCTCAATGAGGGGGGACTCGGTGAACGGGTTCAGTACGGTCAGCGCACGATCCGAACTACCGGCGCGGCTGACACCATCGATCGGTTGAAGGTGCAACTGGCTGTAATGCTCTGGCTTGCTCATCAGTTAGTCCTCAAGTCGGAATTGTTGGCTTCCCCGTTCGCTTTGCCAGCGTGGAAAGGGCAACCAGATGAATCGGCGGACGGTATGGAGGGTTGGCTAGTCGCTCCAGGGAAAGGACATTTCACCTCGGCTGTAGGCGGATCAATGTGTTGGCCTGGGCGTACCGGTTTCCTGCGCGCCTTTTCTGGAGTTGATAATTTCGGGTCGGGGAAGACACGCTCCTGAAGCGTTAAGCCGAACCACAGGCCCTTTCGCATCACCCACTTCATGATCGGGTTAGGTTTCCCGGACTGCATCAAGCCGTTGATGGTGGGAAGCTGGAACGAGAGATAGAGTTGACGGCCAATCCACCCTAATGGGCCTGGGAAGTAGGCATCCACGAATTGCTTGATGATGGCCTCGGTCAGCACTCGCCCGGATTCAACCTGTTCCCATGGCTGGGCTTCGTAATCCTCGATGTACTGCAGCATGGCCTCGAAGCTTTCCGGATACTCAGTGACTAAACCGTCTTCACTCCAGAATTGCCGGCAGATAGCGGCCCAGTAGCGCTGCGAAGCGATTTGCTGATTTTTGGTAAAACCCGGAAGACCGACGCTCAGGCGCAAGCGGTGCAGGTTGGCCCCGATCCAGGCTGTGGTATAGATCACATCGCGAGCCGGGAATGTACCAGGGGAACGCTTGGCAAGTGCTGCATGCCCGCGATTCACATGCGCCAATGAAGCTTGCATCCTCGGATCATCCGGCCCGTATTCGAACCAGGTCCAAAAATGCTGCAAGGTGTCGTCGGTACGCTTCTGCGGTTTTTTGATGGCTTTTTCTGTCGTTACTCCCATCACGACGCTGCCCGCCGGCGGTTGGGTAAAAGCAGGGATGCCCAGCGTGTAAACCAGGTTCATCACAAAGTCGTTCACATAGTACGTTGTGGACAGCCGCCAGATTTCGGCAAAGTCCTTTTCAGGGTCCAGCCGCTCTATTTCCCTGGCTATCCATTTGTATCCGCGGTTGTCGCTAACCGCTGCGTTGGTGCCTTGCATGATGTCCTCCATGACGCGGAAAAAGCTCCGCGTCTATAGCAGGTGACTTAGAATTTGAAGACCAAGCCCGTCTGGAAGACCAGCGGGTCGAGAGTGACTTCAGCCTTTGCGGGCGCGCCACCGAGGTTGCCCTTCGCATCGGTCTCCAAATACAGCTTCTTCACGTCCAGGAAGACGCCGTAGCCCTCGCCAAACCAGTATTCGGCACCGGCTTGGAAGTACGGACCCCAGGTATCGTCGATTTCCAGATCCTGGACAGCACCGTCCTCAGAGCTGAATATTTTCAGGTAGCTCAGGCCAGCGCCCAGATACGGGCGGAAGGCGCCTTTCTCGTTGAACTGGTACTGCAACGAAATACCGGCGGGCCCGTATTTCGCTTTACCCAACGTCCCTAGTCCGTCAGCTGTGCCCTTACCAGTCAGCTTAGTCTTCGGAGGGTTGCCCAACGTCAACGCGACAGACCAGTTCGGCGCGAAGCGGTAGCCCAACTCACCGATGAGTGCAGCGTTATTCTTCATGTCGGCACCGGCACCTGGAATGGTGTTGCCGAATGCCTTCAATGTGACGTCCTCGTCGAACTGAATGTAGCCAGGGCCGATTCGCAGCCACCAGTTAGATTCATCTGCAGCGTGTGCCATTGAACCGTAGGCAGTTAACACCGAAGCGCAGAGTGTCGCGGCCGTTCTCTTAAACGACAGGCTGTAACGGGACAGATTACTCATGTGTACCTCTTATTTTTATTTAGCACGCAAGGACGTCGGCTCCACGGCAATGCTTAGGGCATGACCGGGGAATACATCAATAAAGCTATTGGAGCTTGAGCTGGTCGATGATTCGTCGAGCGCGGTTCGCTCCAACATCAACATGAATATCGATCATGGGTTTTTCACCGAAGCGACGCATGTTCTGGTACTGCGCTTCAATGACTTCTTTGTCTTCATCGAAGGTCAGGACTGTTTGTTCAATCACTTTGGCCTTGATGAGCTCAGGATCACTCACTGGGTTAGTTGCCATCGTCCAGAAATAATGGCTTGTGGTATCCGTCTCTGGCGTTACTCCGTGGAAGCCACGCATATGGAACCCGCCACGCTCCGGATCATCCATCGAGTCAGTTCCGACATCGACCGCGCCGGTCCAGATTCGGAGATGCGATACATGAAATTCAATTTCCTGCCAACGATCGACATTGCCCTTGAAAGGGAAAGCGGCAGTGTAAGTGGGCGGTGGGACTGAGTCAGGCATGTAGCGTACAACCCGGACCATGTCACCTTCACTTTCAACCTTCATCTCGGCGTTCATGTGAATCCGCGCATTCCCGCCAATAGTTTTCAAGTGCACATAACCCAGATGGCTCAGGTCCATCAGGTTGTCGTGAATGAGCTGATACGGCGCGTCGTAGTGGTAGACGGAACCATCAAAAACATACTTTCCGCTACTGTGGACCTCGTATGCTGGTGGCTCGCAATCAGGCTCGGATGCTGCGTCAGCTCCAAACCAGATCCACACGATCTGATCACGCTCACGCACATGGTAAGCGGGTACTTTTGCCTTACTTGGGATCTTGTCCTGGCCAGGGATCTCAACGCATTTGCCGGCTTGGTTGAACAGCAAACCGTGATACCCACAGCGAACCCCGGCTTCTTCCAACGTCCCGTTAGACAGAGGCAGCGCTCGATGACAGCAGCGGTCTTCCAAGGCAGCGACTTGGCCATCGCCCATGCGGAACAGGACAACAGGCTTGTTGAGCAATGTACGCCCTACAGGTTTGTCCTTGAGCTCCCAGCTCAGCGCAGCGACATACCACTGGTTTAGTGGAAAGGCTGTGGCTTTAGGCGTTGGCGCAACCTCATAGGCGAGTTGTTCAGCAGCAGAAGTGCTCATGGCATCCTCCATCGATCAGGTTTTTATTATCGGAACTCACAAATCGAGAACCAGGCGTGGCGATTTCGAGCGGGAGCAGCAAGGTGTAAATTGGTCGTTAGCGGCATGCTCAGCTGCGGTCATGAACTGATCACGATGATCGGGGGTACCCTTCAGAACTCGTGTGATACAAGAGCCACAGACACCTTGTTCACAAGAACTGGGGATTTCGATGCCACAGTCGTCAAGCACCTCGAACACGGTGCGGTCAGCAGGGATTTGGATCACTTGCCCTGATTTCGCAAGTTCAACTTCGAATGGTTGGTCGCCCTCGTGGCTCACTGGGGCGGCGGCGAAGAACTCCCTGTGAACCTGAGACTCCGGCCAGCGGTGTTCCGCAGCGGTTTCCAAGATGTAATTCATAAAACCACCGGGACCGCACACATAGAGGTGCGAGCCGGGTTGCGGAAGCCCAAGCAAATCATGGGCGCTGATCCGCTGTTCCTCGGCACCACTGTCGTCGTGCAGATAGACACGATCCTTGAAGTCAGAGGCTTTGAGATAATCGACGAACGCCGCCCGATCGGAGGTCCTGTAGCAGTAGTGAAGCTCGAAATTAGCTCCCCGCTCATGCAGCGCATGTGCCATTGCCAGGATCGGCGTGATGCCAATACCACCAGCAAATAGCAAATGCTTGTCGCCGCCATCATCAAGCGGGAAAAGATTTCGCGGTTCACTAATTGAAATAAGCCCACCTACATCGATTTCGCTATGCATCGAAATCGACCCGCCGCGTGAAGCTGGATCTTTCAAAACACCGATGACGTAGCGGTGACGCTCAGCTGGGGAGTTGCACAGTGAGTATTGGCGAACAATGCCATTTGGCATATGGACATCGATATGAGCACCTGCGCTAAACGCAGGAAGCTCTTCAGTGCCGACCGCCCGTAATTCAAAGCTGAGAATATCGGTCGCTTCAACTTTCTTTCGGAAAACCTGAACTTTCAACATGACTTCTCCCTCCACTCAAAAAGTGGCCTACAAATTTTTTACGCGCATGCAACTATGAGTGGATAGGAACTCAGTCGCGTCGAGAGTTTGGAGAGATCATGCTAGGAGGGGACAGGCAGGCATAATTAAGGCGGGTCATGGTGGCACCTTACTCGGTTATTTTTGTATGGAGGTGGTCTGCATCGAGGCGACCATCACTTTGCACTTCGGCTGAGCTTAGAATCACTTGAATTGGTTGCGGTGTCAACCAATTCCAGTGATCATTTTCTTCTCAGCTGAGGCAGTCATATAGCTGTAACCTCTGAGCGGCCTCATCGTAAGAACATAATTTTCCATCAAAATCAGTATGTTAGGCTCATGAAGCTTTGCTGTTGGTTCCGTTCACCAGACCTTCAGGGTGTAGTCGAGGTTGATTCGGGTCTCGTTGTCACTGCGGAACGTGGCGGTTGGTTCGTGATCGTTTCGGTAGAAAGCATGCCGTAATCGAATCGCCAAGCCCGCTGCTGGGCCCGACTGCACAACGTATGCAAGCTCAAGGTCCTTGCTGGATTCCGTGAGATTGCTGCCCCCGAGCTTTGGGAGATCTATATTCGTACCGCGCATGTAGCGCGCCATGGCAGTCAGTCCAGGAATGCCCAACGCCACAAAGTTGAAGTCATAGCGAGCAACCGCCGTGCGCTCTTTCGGGTTGACGAAATCTGAGCTCATCGCACCATCGCTGAGAACAGCAGGTTCGCCACCCGCTATGTACGCCATGGCGGTGTCCCCGGTTTGGTACATATAGCCCATGCCTAGCGAGTGCCCTCCCACTTGGTAGGTAAGCATGAGGCCTGCGTTGAGGTTATCGACATTGCCCGCTTCAGCCCTGCCATTGTCACGGCTATCGAATACCCGGAAATCGCTTTTCAGCTTGCCTGGACCTAGCGGCAGGTAATGAATTGCGCCGGCAAAATCCTGCTCGTAAATGTCCTCAAGTCGAGCATGGTAGTAGCGCAGGGTCAGAGCATCCGACCATTTGTAGTCCCCACCGATGAAATCGAATCGCTCAGAGCTAGCTCCTGGGCGGAATCGACCGTTGGGTGATGCAATTGCGATGGGTTGATTGTCTGTCGAGTCGCGCAGGTTGATTCGAGTCATACGGCCAGCGTGCAGACTCAGTTGACTGATGTCCTGGGAAGTAAGGTATGCCCCCAAGAACGACTGTGGGAGAAGTCGAGCTGGGCTCGCGGTGATGACCGGAAGGCTCGGAAAATGCGTGCCCACAGCCAGTTTTGTCTCCGAGACTTTCGCCTTCAAAGCCACGCCCATCTCTGAATATTCGTCTCGCGCTTCGCGATCTTGTGGGTCGTAGGCGAGCAACTGCGTGCCTGTTCTGTCCGGCGATGAGTCAAGCTTTACGCCGATCATGCCAGTCAGATCCAGGCCAAATCCGACTGGACCCTCCGTGAAACCTGAGTTTGCTCGAAGGATGAAGCCTTGGGCCCACTCGCGAGCAGCTGATTGAGGAGATTCACCCTTGTAATCACGGTCAAGGTAAAAATTCCGAGCAGTCACTGTCACACTTGCTCCGTCAGTTAAATCGGCCATTGCCGGATTCGAGGCAATAGCTCCCGCGATGCCCAAGCTAAAGAGCCATGGGCATTTGATTTGGTCGGACATGTTCGAGCCCTTTTTTGTAGTTTTTGTTGGCGTTGATTAGGTACTTGAAAGAGCAGCTTGGGAGCGCCGCTGGGTTTTCATTAATCCAATGACGATGGCAGCCAGGACGAATGACAAGGCGAAGAACATGTACAGTTCGGAGGGTTGCCACTGTGCATCTATTAACCGCCCGGCCACCAGTGGAGACAGGATTGCGCCACTACGTCCGATCCCTATCCCCCACCCCAACCCTGTCACTCTCTGAGAGGGATCGTAGATAGAGGGAGTCAGTGAGTAGAGACCCGCGACGCAGCCGTTGACGAACACGCCAATCGCAACCACTACAGCAAAGGCAACATGTAGGTTTGCCGTTGACCTTACGAACACAGCCATCAGTAGCGCGTTGATTATCAGATAGCCCATCAACACCCGTGACAACCGAATGCGGGCAGCGAGCAGGCCGACCAGCGAGGTTCCAATGATCCCGCCGACGTTCAGCAGAACGCCACCTGTTATTCCTTGTTGATTGGACAATCCAGCAGCTACCAGCAAGCGGGGGGTCCAGCTCATCACAAAGTAAAACCCGAACATCACTAAGAAGAAGGCTGCCCACACTAGCAAGGTGGAGCGCAGTAGGCTTGGGGAGAAGAGCTCAATGAAAGAGCGTTTCATCGATGGATTGTGGGACCGCTGGAAAGCTGGGAGTTCGTGAAGCGGGGAAATATGAATTCGATCAAGCAAGGTGTTGATATGATCAAGCGCCTTTCTAGGCTGCCTCGAAATCAGAAATGCCAACGACTCCGGCAGCCACAAAGCAAGCACGGGCAGGGTCACGAGAGTTGCAATTCCGCCGTAGAAGAATACTGATCGCCATCCTGTCTCTGGGATGATTTGCGCCGCGAATATGCCACCGACGGTTGCCCCCAAAGCGTAAGCAGTGGTCTGCAAGCTGATAGCCATGCTGCGCCATTTCTTGTTCGCGTACTCGCCTGCGATCACATAGCTGCTGGCGAGGATCCCCCCAATTCCCAGGCCAGTAACCAACCGAAGTGCACCCAGCATTTCAGGTGAAGTTGCCCACGAAGACAGCAACATTCCGAAACCGGCAATCGCCACACAAACGAGGATCAGCGGGCGTCGACCATACCGGTCTGCCCACGGCGCAATGAAAAGGGAACCGACCGCCATACCGACCAGGCCGGCGCTCAAGAGGTAACCCAGCTGGGTCCCCGTTAGCCCCCAATCTGCCGAAACGGACGCTGCAGTGAACGCCATTACCAGAACGTCGAACCCGTCCAACATGTTGATGAGAAAGCAGAGCGAGATCACGCCCCACTGAAAACTGACCATGGGTTTCTCATCCATCAACTTCCCGATGGAATTATCCATGAGAGATTCCCCCGTTAGGCTGAGTCACGAGGAAGGCTGATCTTTGGGCAGCCGAAGGCGCGGGATTTTCCCGGTTTTGTACTAAGAGCATGGCGATTTACCTTCTTGTTTTCTTTATTGGTAGCAACGCAAGAGGTGAGACAGGGCGATTGCCCCGTCTCGGTAGATGTTCAGGCGCTAAACGTCTTGTGCGGATCGATTACAAACTTCTTGGGTACTCCTGCATCGAACTCGCCGTAGCCTTCAGGCGCCTGGTCCAGGCTAATTACCTGAACACCGACCACGTCGGCGATGTTGATGCGATCCCACATGATGGCCTGCATCAACTGGCGGTTGTACTTCATGGTTGGAGTCTGGCCAGTGTGGAAGCTGTGCGACTTCGCCCAGCCCAAACCGAAGCGGATGCTCAGTGCACCGATCTTGGCGGCAGCATCGACCGCGCCTGGGTCTTCAGTCACGTACAACCCTGGGATACCGATGTTGCCGGCAACGCGAGTCACCTGCATCAGCGAGTTCAGCACAGTAGCCGGCGCTTCGTGCTTGGCACCTTCGTGGCCATGTCCACGAGCCTCAAAGCCAACGGCGTCGACCGCGCAGTCCACTTCCGGCTCCCCAAGAATATCGACGATCTGCTCGTGCAGCGGGGTGTCCTTGGACAGGTCGACCACCTCGAAGCCCTGGGCTTTGGCATGGGCCAAGCGGGCCGGGTTAAGGTCGCCGACGATCACGCAGGCAGCCCCCAGCAGGCGGGCCGAGGCAGCGGCAGCAAGGCCGACCGGGCCGGCGCCCGCGACGTAGACGGTGCTGCCTGGGCCTACGCCAGCAGTCACAGCGCCGTGGTAGCCGGTAGGCAGAATGTCGGACAGGCAGGTCAGGTCACGGATCTTTTCCATGGCCTTGTCGCGTTCGGGCAGTTTCAGCAGGTTGAAGTCGGCGTATGGCACCAGCACGTACTCGGCCTGGCCACCGGTCCAGTCGCCCATGTCGACGTAGCCGTAGGCACCACCAGCGCGAGCCGGGTTGACGGTAAGGCACACACCTGTATGCATCTCTTTGCAGGAGCGGCAGCGGCCGCAGGCGACGTTGAACGGTACCGACACCAGGTCGCCGATCTGCATGCGCTCGACGTCGCTCCCTTTCTCGACGATCTCACCGGTAATTTCGTGGCCCAGGACCAGGCCGACCTGGGCAGTGGTGCGGCCCCTGACCATGTGCTGGTCAGAGCCACAGATGTTGGTGGAGACCACCTTGAGAATCACGCCGTGCTCGATCTTCTTGCCGCGTGGGTCCTGCATTTTGGGATAGTCGATTTTTTGAACCTCGACCTTTCCTGCTCCCAAGTACACAACACCTCTGTTTCCGGACATACAACCTCCTCTACATGCGCGCAGAATTGCGCGGCTTAAACGCTCCCTGTCCCTTGATATTCCGCCGACTAGGCCGAGATGAAGGCGCAGCTTGGCCGTCCGCATCGAAGCGGCTTTTTCAAGAGGAAGGGGAATCTAGGCTGCCGAGAGCTTCAAATGATGCGAAGCGTAGGCTGACTATAGGAATCGGAAAGGGCGGCAAATGTGACGTCAATCATGACTTACCCCTGGTAATTTTTTTTGTGAGGTTTCTTTCGCCATGGCATGCTGCCGAAGGCCAAGATTGAGGTTATCCTTACCGCATTTGGTTGCGGTGTCAACTAATCGCCATGAATGAAAACGTTCTCAAGGATTGCGCAGTTATGCCTGAATCGACGCATCTCAATTTGTCGCGTTACGTCCCTGGCCTGCTGACTTTCCTGGCCAATAAGCTGGCGACGGGTGCATCCCACTGTTATCGCAAGCATTTTGGGATTGGCGTGGTGGAGTGGCGCATGCTTTCCATGCTTGCGGTTGAAAATCACATCACAGCTAATCGCATCAGCCAAGTTATCGGGCTGGATAAGAGCGCGGTTAGCCGGTCGTTACAGTCGCTAGAAAAAGCAGGTTACGTCTGCTCTGAGGTCGACACTGAAGATGCACGGCGATACACCGTGAGTCTTACGGAAAGTGGCCAGGAACTCCACAATCGCGTTCTAGTCGTCGCGCTTGAGCGTGAGAGAAGGTTGCTAAGTGACCTCTCGGCGGATGAGGTGGATGTGCTGGTAAATCTGCTTGGTCGTTTGCACGCTAAGGTTAGCTACGTCAATGAATTTGACCCGGAATGCTGAATTATATCTCCAAGTCGCTACGAGCTTACCTGGTGGACAGCCAGTCCCCAGGGTGGGGCTAAGGAGCAACCTGCTGCACCAGGGAAATGTAAACAACCCTTGCCTAAAATCATGTGAAGTTAACGGATTTCTGAATGCGATCACGATCACGATTCCTAACATCCTGACCTAAAATGATTTTTTGTCATTGTTGACAGTTTTTTGTATGTACAACCGTTCATGGATCCCTACCGGTTCAGCTGGAACCTGCAATGAAAGCGACGACCATCCCGGATGGCGGTAACGCGTTGATTTGGCCTCGTTTTGCCTGGCAGATTGATCATATTTGATCAACCAGTAGGACCGTGTTAGCATTGATCCCAAGAATAGCCCCCACGCCTCGGGCGGGACTTGTCCCGTACTGCGCACCAGGGGGTTAGTTATTTCTGGCCCCATGCCCCGCAGGATGCTTTGGCATGCCGCAAGCACCCCTCTATTTCCTCAAGCCTGCGAAGCCACCCAACGCTCTGCTGCGCCACCTAAGACTCAAAGGATTAGGTACCCGCGGACAGCGAGACAAAGCCCTGCACGCCCTTGAGTTCATCGGCTATCACCGCCTGCTGATCTACATGCGGCCGCTGCAGGACCCTCAAAAGCGGTTCTTTGCCACCGTCCAGTTCGACGACATCCTACAGCTTTATGACTTTGATCGCAGGCTACGCCTTGTGTTCTTGGATGCGATTGATCGCATCGAGGTCGCGTTCCGTGCAGCGATCATCAACACCTTGGCCCAAGACAAAACCTGCGGTAGTCATTTCTACATGGACGCCATCCACTTCAAGGATTGCAAAGCTCATCGCGACGTCATGAAACAGGTGCTGGGCCTTCCGGAAAAAAATGCGGCCATCAAGCATTACTACGATAACTACAACACGCCGGCCCTGCCGCCTGTATGGACGGTTCTCGAGGCGATGACCATCGGCCAGCTTTCGCGCCTGTTCAGTGATCTGCACCTGGATCATCGCAAAACTGTAGCGGCCAAATTCGGCTACGACGAGTCTGTGTTGGTGACTTGGCTGAAAAGCCTGACCATCCTGCGAAATGTCTGCGCCCACCATGGCAGGCTGTGGAACGCGTCGATCACCGCAGATGCCCCGAAATATGCCAAGGCTATTGCTGGTGAGTTTCCCAGTCACAATGATCGAGGGCGCATTTTTGCCCGAGCAGTCGTCGTCCAGGCTTTGCTCGTAAAAATCGACCCCACCTCCGACTGGAAGGTACGGTTCAAGCAGTTGATGTCGACCCTGCCTACGGCTGGCTTAGGGAAAGCAGGTCTAACCACGGCCGAGCTTGGCCTGGTTGCAGGTTGGGAGATCCGGCCATTCTGGTCGTGATGTCGCAGCGAGAATCCTCCATCGAGCCCGCCATTGCGCGGGCTTCGCTTTACCCCTCCGCCCTCTCGGAGGATGCTTTGCACTTCAACTGCATTTGACCTGCCACAGTTGCTCCCAGCTGGTCATGTAACTGGGGCTTAGGAGTGCCCGGCGCATCCCCCAGTCCGGCGTCAGCGGAACGGCAGCGGTGCGCAAGCAGTCATGGCCCCAGCGACGGTTAATTTTATCCATGGTGGCCATAAGCGCGTCGGAGCGCTCAGGCTGGCCCGGGCTGAAAAGGTCCAGCGAGAACTCCCCTCGCTTGCGCAAATCCATCAGCAAGACTTCGGCCTTGCTGTACGCGAAGCCTGGCCGGTAGATCTGCTCGACCGCCTGCAGTGCGCATTTGGTCAGCTGGCGTACATCATCGGTGGGGTAGGGCGGTATGCACGTAGCTGTGTTCGCATACTTCGGCCCATCGCCGTGAAACGAAGTCTGAATGCCTATCCGCATAGCACCGCACAGAGAGCGCTGCTTGCGCAGTTTCTCCGCAGCACGGTGAATGTACGTAGCCAACGCCTCCTGCAGGCCTTTCAGCGTGTGTACGCGCTGTCCAAACATTTTGCTGGAGCAAATCGATTGCTTGGGCGCAACCGATTGCTCCAGGTCCATACAGGATTCGCCTTGCAGCTCACGTATCGTACGCTCGAGCACGACGCTGTATTTACGGCCCATTGCCCGTGCGTCTGCTTGCGACAGCTCCCAGGCCGTACTGATCCCGTCGCGTGCCAGGTTATCGCGCATGCGACTGCCGACACCCCAAACCTCATCGACAGGCATACGCCGGAGCAGCCATTCGACCGCCTCTGGTTTGCGCAGATCCACCACGCCTCCAGTCTTCTCTCGCCACACCTTTGAGGCGTGCTGAGCGGCTTTGGCCAAGGTTTTGGTATGCCCAATGCCGACACCCACTGGCAGCGCAGTCCATTGCAGGACACGGGCTTGAATGGCCCGGCCTACATCACCGATCGGCTCGGGTAGGCCATCAAGACTGCAGAACAACTCATCGATTGAGTACCGCTCCCATTGCGGCACCAGTGAGGCGATGGCCAGGCCAACGCGGTGACTCAATTCGCCATACAGGGTGTAATTGCTACTGAAAACTGCGACGCCGTTCTGTTCGAGGAAGCCGCGCACCTTGAAGTACGGATCACCCATCTTCAAGCCCAGGGCTTTAGCCTCGTTCGTACGAGCCACGATGCAGCCATCATTGTATCTGAATGATCCTAACAGTTAGTTTGTTGTAAGATATTGATTTATAAGGGAATTAACCCACTAACATTTTTTGATTATTTTCCTTCGTTCCTGATGGCGATACTCCTCGACTAAGCCTATTTCAGACGTGGCTTCGCAAAGCAGGGCGGCGGATCGCAATCGACGATAGCTTCACTGTATACTTTTGGCTCCGCATACCCCTTGAGCTACAGGAACACCAGCATGACTGTACTCCAAACGCTCTACTGGCAGCCTACGCCGCCTTAGCGCTACGCCCCCTCGCAACACCTCGCCTCCGCCAGTTTCGCTCGCGGCTGCGTACTGCTGTACGCCCGGTTCTTACACCCAAAGCGCACAGCAAAATAATCCTCACAATTTGAATTCGTATCGACGCGCTCGCCATTTCCTGGCATGCGTGCGGTGCATTGCTTTGGATATTCTGATGCTACAAACACTCAAACAAACGTGGTTTTCCAACGTCCGTGGCGACGTGCTCGCGGGGATCGTCGTCGCACTTGCGCTGATCCCTGAAGCCATCGCTTTCTCTATCATTGCGGGCGTCGACCCCAAAGTTGGTCTCTACGCCTCATTCTGTATCGCCGTAGTGATCGCCTTTGTCGGTGGCCGCCCAGGCATGATTTCAGCCGCGACAGGGGCCATGGCACTGCTGATGGTGACCCTGGTCAAGAACCATGGTCTTGAATATCTGCTGGCCGCCACGCTGCTGTGTGGCGTGTTGCAAATTGGTGCTGGCTACCTGAAGCTCGGCTCGCTGATGCGCTTCGTTTCGCGCTCGGTGGTGACCGGCTTCGTCAATGCGCTGGCGATCCTGATCTTCATGGCTCAGCTGCCCGAGCTGACCAATGTCACCTGGCACGTCTACGCCATGACAGCCGCAGGCCTCGGCATCATTTATCTGTTCCCCTATGTCCCGAAGATCGGCAAGCTCATCCCATCGCCGCTGGTGTGCATCATCGTGCTGACCGCCGTTGCCATGTCGGTTGGGCTGGATATCCGCACGGTCGGTGATATGGGTCAACTGCCGGATACGCTGCCAATCTTTCTCTGGCCTGACGTGCCGCTGACGTTCGAGACGTTGGCCATCATCTTCCCTTACTCGGCAGCACTGGCCGTGGTCGGTCTGCTGGAGTCGATGATGACCGCGACCATTGTTGACGACCTGACCGACACCCCTAGTGACAAGAACCGCGAGTGCAAGGGCCAGGGCGTGGCCAACATTGCTTCGGGTCTGATCGGCGGTATGGCCGGCTGCGCGATGATTGGTCAGTCGATCATCAACGTGAAATCCGGCGGTCGCTCTCGCCTGTCGTCCCTGGCAGCAGGCGTATTCCTGCTGCTGATGGTGGTATTCCTCGGCGATTGGCTGAAGCAGATCCCAATGGCTGCTCTGGTAGCCGTAATGATCATGGTATCCATCGGCACCTTCAGTTGGGATTCGCTGCGCAACCTGAAGAAGCACCCGTTGTCGACCAACATTGTCATGGTCGTCACCGTGGTGGTCGTGGTCGCCACCCACAACCTGGCCTTCGGCGTGCTGGCCGGCGTGCTGCTGGCCGCGATGTTCTTCGCCAACAAGGTTGGCCATTACATGGCAATCAGCTCTTTGCTGGACGAAGCCGGCGAGCATCGTAGCTATAACGTCACCGGCCAGGTGTTCTTCAGCTCGGCAGACAAGTTCGTCGCGGCCTTCGACTTCAAGGAAGCCCTGAACAAGGTAACCATCGACCTGAATCGCGCCCACTTCTGGGATATCACCGCTGTTGCAGCCCTGGACAAGGTGGTTATCAAGTTCCGCCGCGAAGGCACCGAAGTTGAAGTGCTGGGTCTCAACGAAGCAAGCGCCACTATCGTGGATCGCTTTGGTGTTCACGATAAACCCGACGCCATTGATCAACTCATGGGCCACTGAGAAGGAGAACAACGATGACCCAAGTAATTGCCTGTATCGACGGTTCCACCTCGGCTCCAGCTGTGTGCGACTACGCAGCATGGGCCAGTCTGAGCCTGGAAGCCCCGCTGACCTTCTTGCATGTGTTGGATCAGCGCCAGTACCCAGTTGCGGCCGACTTGAGTGGCAATATCGGCCTTGGCAGCCGCGAGCATCTGCTTGATGAGCTTGCTTCCCTGGATGAACAGCGGGGAAAGTTGGCCCTTGAGCAAGGGCGGATCATGCTTGCGGCCGCGAAAGAGCGGGCCATTAAGGATGGCGTGGCCGCGCCGGAGTCCAAGCAACGTCATGGCGATCTGCTGGAAAGCCTGCAAGAGCTGCAAACCGAAACGCGCCTGCTGGTCATCGGTCGCCAGGGCGAGTCTAGTGGCAATCTGAGTCAGCAGGTCGGAAGCCAGCTGGAGAGCGTGATTCGTATCATGCACCGGCCAATCCTGGTTACCCCGGCCAGCTTCCAAAAGCCCAAGAGCGCGATGCTGGCATTCGATGGCGGCGCTACTACCCGCAAGGGTGTGGAGATGCTGGCAGCCAGCCCGCTGCTGAAGGGGTTGCCGATCCACCTGGTCATGGTTGGCCCCGTAAGCGATGAAGCATCTGCACAGCTGGACTGGGCGCAGAAAGTGCTGATCAACGCCGGCTTCACTGTTCGTGCCGAGACCCGGAGCGGTGAGATAGAGCCTACCCTGCACGCCTATCAGAAAGAGCATGGCATTGATCTGCTGGTGATGGGGGCCTATGGCCATTCCCGTATCCGGCAGTTCCTGGTCGGTAGCACCACGACCAGCATGCTCCGCACCACCATCAGTCCGCTGTTACTGCTGCGCTAATGGCCATGGACGACGCCCTCGATCTTGCCCATTTCAAGACCCTGCTGGAACAGCGGGCTGCCGAGCTGGATCGATTGCTGGAAGACGCTGAGTCTCGCTCGCAATCGGTAGAGCTGGATCAAAGCAAGGTAGGGCGTTTGTCGAGGATGGATGCACTCCAGCAGCAAGCAATGAACGATGCCATCCGCAGTCGGGCGCAGCATGAACGCGTCCGCCTCCAACTGGCCCTCAAGCGTTGGCACGAGGGTGAGTATGGCTGGTGTAACCAATGCGGCGAGTTGATCGCCTCGGGCCGCCTGGAATTTGATCCGGCCACGCTGCTGTGCATCACCTGTGCGAGTCGCACTGAGTCGGGTTGAAATCGTCACGATTCGTGGCGTCAGCCCCAATTAACGAGATTTCTATGTATTTGTTGGCAAAAAACTGGCTGGGCCGAACACGGAAAACAAGCGCCTGGATGTGGGCACTGCTGTGCCTTGTATTGCTTACCGTATTCCAAGTCCGCACCCATCACCTTGATGATCGTTTGTACTTCTGGATCAAGACCAGCTGGCACACCGACGATTGGCAGGAGCGCTCTGTGTGGCTGCCTGGCTATCGGGTTGAACTGGATGCTAAGGCGGTTTCCGGTGTGGACAGCAATCTTTCGGGTCTGACCTTTGACCCTGACCTAAACCTGCTGTGGGCGGTCACCAACGGCCCAAACGAACTATTGGCCCTTAGTCGTGACGGTGATGTGGAAAGGCGTTACAACCTGGATGGCTTCCACGATGTGGAAGCTGTGTCCTATGCCGGCAATGGCCAGCTGGTAATCGCCGAGGAGCGCCGGCAGAGCCTGGTTATCGTGGATGTCCCCATCGCCGAAGACGGTAAACTTTCTCCTGGTCGACCATTGAGCCGAGACCAGTATCCAGCTCTCACCCTGGCGTTTGGCAAGGAAGACAACAAAGGCCTTGAAGGGCTCGCCTACGACCTGAAAGGCGACCGCCTGTTTGTGACCAAGGAGCGAGATCCTCGCCAATTGCTGGAAGTGAGCGGCCTTCGTGCCAGCCTGGCCGGAGGCTTTTCCTTGCACGTGCGTGACCTGTCCAGCCTGGTAAAAGACAAGGTGTTTGCGACTGACCTGTCTTCAGTCGTCTTCGATCAACAGAGCGGCCATCTGATATTGCTCAGCGACGAGTCGAAACTGCTGATTGAAATGACCGACGAGGGCAAGGTGGTGAGTTTCCGCTCCCTGGCGAGAGGTTTTGCTGGTTTGCTGAAAGGCATACCCCAGGCCGAAGGCGTAACCATCGACAATGAAGGGTATTTGTACGTGGTCAGCGAGCCGAACCTGTTCTATCGCTTCACCCGTGAACCAGATTGACCAGTCAACAAGCTACAGTCGGGCGTGATCGTGGCGCTTGAAGTGGTGGTCTACGATTTTTGCCGAATTCAGTGGGCTCCCCATCAGGGCCTAGTTGGGCCCTGGTTTCAGAGGGAGTGCGGTGACCTTACCGTTGGCAACCGCCTTCAGCTGAATCATCTCGAATATTAGTCGCTGGTTAACCGAAGCCAGCCGAGCTACCTCCGCTAAAAGCTGATCATTCTCTGCACGGAGCACCCTGTTCTTTTCTTTCTCGCTCATCAACGCTTGATGCTTAGAGTCTCGCTGGGCTCGCACCGACTTGCCAACGATGTTGCGAATCCTTTCCGCTATGCTTGGGTAAGTGTTATGGATGAGTCCCGGAGTCACACCTGCGGCACGGGCAACGGATGTGATGGAAAGCTTTTCGTCACCAGCAATTAGATCGTCGACGACCTTGTTGAGCGCGGCGAGTGTCTTCGACCTGGAGCGAATAGGAGAGTCAGGGCCCACCGCCTGTCTAGTCATTTGCCGCCTCCTCCATTTCCTCAACTGGAGAAAGGCCAAGGCTGGTAATTACATCTAGTGCAACCTGCAAGTCGCGTTCTGCGCGCTGCCTAACAGCGGGGCCTGCATCCTCAATTTTTATCAGCTCTCGCTGTTGAATGTAGATGTCCTGCCAAGTGCTGGCGAAGACTTCATCGATCACCGAATTTTTGCACCCTGGACACCGTGTGGCTTCGTATAGACCAGCACCTCCGCAGCCCCGCTCTGTGGCGATGCACCAGCCGTGTCCAGTCGCACGAATGTTGGCATGTGGGGCGGTCTGGGCAAGCAAAGCAGCTCTATCCTTGATTGGAATCGCCCGCAACTCCACAATCTTTTCGCCAGCGCCCCCTGCCAGTGGCTGATCATCGAGCCATGATTCGATCAGGTCAATTTTAAACTCTGTCATCTGCTGGAAGATCTCATCAAAGAGAGTCAGGTCTTGCTGCGGATTGGATGCATAGAGTTGGGTCATACTCATGCTGCTGTGTTTGAACTGCCATTTGAGGTAGATCAATGAAGTGCGGCCCATACGGGATTCTACAAAGCATCTTGCATATGTTCGCCTGCATTGATGCGTCCTCAACGGCCAATCGCTTCCAGCGGCTTTAGCTATACGGTCAAACGCAGCATTGGATGCTTGCCCGCTGAGAGCCTCAACGTGATGGCTTTCCTGAACTTTCCCTCCTTGTGTGTTTCGTCCCAAAAATAGTTTATTCGCGTCTTTTCGGGCTTTTTCGAGCCTAAGGAGATGTTCAGTTGAATACGAAAAATCCCGATTGCTTGCAAGCTGTCTAATCTCTTCATCCAGCTCTTTTCTGATGGGTACTGAATATTTTGCCAAAAGACTTAAAGCTTCAATCGTCAGTTCTGGTACAAGATATTCGACTTGGCCTTTACCTGTCTTGTGCTCGATTGTGGTCACCCAGCAAAAGGTAACCCCGTTTTTTAACTCTTTGCGCCAAGCGCCAACCTCAATTCCAATTGCCTCGTCATTGCGCATGCCGCTAGTGATTGAAACTATATACAGAACAGCATCTCTGCAACGAATTGCCATCCGTTCATCACTAGGATGATATCCAATACCATTGGCTGCCAATTCGGCCTTCATCTCCCGGACAATGCTTTCGCAATAGTTGAAAATCCTAGATTGTTCATCATGAGGAATAATATCTGTTCGCCCGACGTTTTTAGTGGCAGCACCCAACCCTTTTACATTCGCGACCCCACAAATCCGCCACAATGTCGAATTACCCCAAGGATAACTCTGAATGGGAAACATCGTGTCGGCAGAAAACACCCAAAGAAAATCAATAACCCGTAATCGCCCATACAGCGGGAGAGGCTTTAACTTCAATTCATATTTGCAATGATGAACGTAATTGCTGACATGGATCGGACGGACATCTGCAAAGCTTGAAACTCCTAGATCGTTTAACCAGCGAACAAAAGGCATCGCGCTGACGACGGCGAAAGTAGTAATGCCCCGTGCGATAGGAGGTTTGGATCTAGGCATTCCTCTTTTAAACCAAGCATAAGCAACAGCTTTGCAGTCATCAATAAGCGCCCGAGGCATGCCCATATCCCAGTTGATGAATTTATAAGAATGAGCAACATTGGCCTGATCAAAAAACGGGCGAAGATCCCACTGTGCATCGCCAAACCTGCTAAGAACGAAGGTTTCTCCATCTTCATTAACGATAGCGCTGATCACGATTGCATCCCGCTCTGCGGGACTTAGGCCATTCGCTGAAACTGGTTGTGCGATGAGGACATCATATGCCTTTAACACCGCACTCGTGGTTCTTATGCTCAAATTTCACCGTCCAATTTTTTCTTCATGAACTCGATTTTTTTAGCCCAGAACAAGTGCGGAGATGACTCAGCCTGAGCCCTTGCTTGCGAAACCAATGCAAGATCAAACTTCTGGGTGAAATCATCTATCAATCGAATATAGTCAAACTGACGCTTGCGCCATGCGCCCCACTCGTCCGTGAGAAAGTATTCGACTTCTGCATACAAGAATTGTTGGTAGCTGAACAGCCGGTATAAGTCCTCCAAGGTGCCTACAATTGCATAGCTAGGGCAACCGAGGCAGTGGATGAATTCAGAACAATGATTGACGCCATCCTTTGGTGCCAGACTACCGTAAAGGCTATCTTTGCAGCCGCCTGGCGGGGTTGGTATAACGTTTATGCCACGTAGTTTGTCCGGAAAAGCCTCCCCAACAAATGTCGCCCCGTCGATCTTGATCTCATCGTTGATTTTCAAATAGTGATTATCGGCGACACCAGGGGTATGACCCATAACGGAGGAAACTTCTATAATGTCGCCACCACTCAGTTTCCACAAACGGCTTTCCATAGTCTTTCGCAGCCGACTAAGCGTGACATTTAGCCGATTGCCTTGATCATCCTGAAGCGCATGACGCTCACAAATGCTTTTTGCCGTGACATATAAAGCACCGGGTGTAAGGGTAACGATGTCGTTCGAGCGGCCAGGCTGGCCCGAGCGATATAACCACACACATGAAGATATTTCATCAGGTGCCAGTGCTACGAGTGGCTTAGAAATCTCCAGCGCCTTATTGAGGACTGCCACCCCATCCAGGGGAATAGCACTGTACTCATCTAGCAGATTAGTCTGACGGATTGTTTTGCTCTGTGCGCCTTTACCTCGACGTTTGACGGTAGTAATCAACCTGAGATTAGGAATAAATGGGTGAGGCTGTAGGGCATCCCTCTTCATCTCCAAGAGCGGCGTAGTATTGATTCCAGACCTTGCCGCAGTAATTAGTAGCAATACAGCCATCGCCTCCGCGCCATTTCCAAGGAATGCACCCTTATGGATGGCAATAAGATCTGACTTCAAAGCGCCAATCAGCCTTTGCATTTCACCCAAGGTGAGCGGATCTGCATCTTTAGTGCTCTGCGCATTATTAGGAAATGGATTGAGGGGCAAAAGATCGTCAAGATTGACTTCAATAAATCCATATTCAGCCAAAACAACAACTAACGACTTGAAGCTAGTATAGTAATTCTTGGCTGTCGAGCCGTTAGGGTATTTTAGCCTCAGCCAAGAGACGTATCGCTCCAAGTGGCGTTTGGTAAGACTGTTTGGCGTTGCAGGTGGCGACTTGACCGAACCGCCACTCAAGAAATTTATAAAAAATCTTAGTCCGTTCGTAGAGTAACCAATCAAGGTCGTCACTGAGAAGTTTCCTCCTTGTAGCAAAGCTTTGATAACGTGAAGACTTTGAATTGCCCAAGCATCGAAGCCCAAGCCTAAATATTTCGTATGATCGAGTTGCCTGTGGTTTCTCGGATTTCTCGGCAGGTCAATCTTGATATCATCTTCGACAGCCTCGAATCCTTTTGTAACCGACCGCATAACCGCCTTGTAGCTTTTTTGCCGAGCCAATGGTGCTACCTCAGATACGCGAAACCGAATCAGTCATAAACATCATGTCAATTTCGTCCTCGTGAGCAAGGACGGATTGGGCTTCAAGCTGGTTTATGAGATGCAAATAGATCATAGTTGTTTGCACATCTGAATGCCCCAGCCTATCTCGGACATACAACAATGGCTCACCTTCAAACTCTTTACTTTTTCGAAGAGCAAGCAAGGTATAAGTCCCATAGGTGTGGCGTAGCATGTGGGCCCGAACATAGAAGCCGCACTTTCTTTCATAGGACTTCATAACGTCCACTACGGAATCTTTTGAATAATGCCTGCCTTCATTAGTCAGCAGCAGCGCGGTAACACGTCCATCACTATTGGACTTACGAACCTCTCGTTGGTGAAGGGAGTAAGACCACATGCTCTCCATCAACGACCATGGCACGTCGATAGTTCTAGGCCGGTCGTACTTGATATGCATGTCTGAAGGATCAAGAGCAACACTGATCATTTGCCCTGGGCGCAGTCCCTTCTTCAACCTGGGGTTGAACACATATTTGAGAGGAAAAGACCTCGCCTCACAGGAGCGAAGGCCGGTACGCACCATGAGGTGGAACAATATCTGGTGGCTTGGATCGGTATCCAGGGCAAGGCATACCTTGACTTGATCCTTGGTCAGGAATTTGGTCAAGCGCTTTCGGTCGCGAACCATCACCGAAACTTTCGTGCTCTCGGCTCCGGGCCGAGCGATATGACTGAGAAGACCGGAATGTTGGGCAGCTCTTACCCTTTTCTCACCGAAGGGCAGCACAGTTATCAGGTTGCGCTGCTTAGCCCATCGGTAGAACCTCACGATCAAGGCCAGACGATTGTTCACCGTGCCGGGATCAAGTGCTAATTCTCCGCTCGACCAATCCCTATACCTCGACAGAGCACTCAGACCGTGAGCCGGGCTTTCCTCGTCCCAGGCCAATCCATTGGCTTCCAGGAAGGCAAAGTAATCGTACAGACGCCGTCCATAGGCTTCCCAAGTCAAATCGCTTAGGGCCTCACCTGACTCGATAAGCGTGTGCCAAAGGAAGGATTGAGCTGGCTCGACTGGCCATCCCTCTGACCCAATCAGCAACGGAAAGCCTTCAAAGGATCGACCTGCTAATGCTAGGTCTTTTGTTGCGAATACCAGCCTCATGCCGCTGCCCTAAACCACTTCCAATGGATTGCCTTATGAAGCCTGGAAACTGCTGCTCCAGAGGGGTTCAGAAGGTGGCGCGGACTCTACAGGATTTACTAACGATTCCCACCCCTCAGATCC
>NZ_BCBH01000052.1:0-24342 GCF_001320525.1 Pseudomonas sp. NBRC 111131
CGTAAGCGAATGGAAGGCTGTCAATGGCTGATAGCCACTAATCAATCTTGAGTTGCTAACCCAATGCCATACAATCGCCCGTTTGCCCCCCGACAGGAAGTCCTCATGCAACGCATCGTCATCCTAGGCAACGGCGGCAGCGGCAAGTCAACCCTCGCCCGCGCCCTTGGCGAACGCCTGAACCTGCCCGTGGTTCACCTGGACAAACTCTTCTGGGAGCCCGGCTGGGCCGAGCCGGATGCCGAACAATTCCGCGACCGTGTGCGCAATGCAGTCGAGGGCGATACGTGGGTCTGCGAGGGCAACTATGCACGCCGCACGTTCGAACTGCGCTTGCCGCGCGCTGACCTGGTCATCTGGCTCGACACGCCACGGCTCACCTGTTTCATGCGGGTACTGCTGCGCCTCCTTCGAAACCAGCCGCGGCCTGATCGTGCGGCGGGTTGCGAAGAAAGGTTCGACCTGGAGTTTCTGAAGTTCGTGTGGACGTTCGACCAGGGTTACCGGCAAGGCATCGAAGCAGTCCGCCTAAAGGTCGGGCCGCAGGTGCCTACGCTTCACTTGCGTGGCAAGCGAGAAGTCAGGGCGTTTCTGGAAGGACTGCCCGCCACCCAGGGCGGTCCTGCGACGATGATCAACGGAGTTTAAAGCGAGTTTCAAGCCTACCCGTTGAAGCGAATTATCTGCCGTTGCGCGAGGGGCCCGAGCTGATTGGCCTGGACGCAGCTACCGTTGTGATACAGGGAATGGCATGGCAAGACTCAGCAAGCTTCGAATTTGTCGCCCTCACTGTCTTTGAGGAACACTGTGCCATGCATGAAGGACTCTCGCTCCTGAGCAGTGGTCAGCGCGAATTTAGCAAAGTGGGTATGAGCCACCCTTCTCAACTCTTCATGCCACTGCTCACGCGTTTCAAGGTCAGGAATGTTGCGTCCATCAAGTACATCTGGCGCATAGCGCTTGGCAAGATCAACCGGTACGGCATAGGACGTTCCAATACGCGAACGTAGATTGACGGTCGAAAGCTCCACGATGAGACCCGTTGGGCCCTTCGACAATAGTTGTTTGAGAACCTTCAGCTTGTTTTTCGCCGAGAAGCTCGTCGTCTTGAGCAGGCTGTTGTAATAGGGTTTGAAGTAATTGATGAGTCCCGCTTCGGCAAGGGAGACAACCTCATGCCGCTTGAGCCGTACGTTTTGAAGGCGTTTGAAGTGTGCCGAATCCGCTTCATCGTCTGCGTGAAAGCTGACGTTGAAATCTCCACCATTGCTTACGATGGTACGTCCATGTTCAAAGCGGTACAGCAGTAGCAATACCTCCCGCTCGTAAAAGTTAGTCAGTGTGTCGGCAAGAATTCTCTGCAATGTGGAGTGGCATTGAAGCCTGTCCAGCGCAGTACGCGCACGGGTGCGACCAATACCCTGCCCAACATACAGCACTTCCATGGCCGTATCTGCGTCGGTCAGCACATGCGTTGATGATGCGATGACCACGCTAACCGCCACCATTTGCTGGCCATGCGGCGTGATAGCAACCATGGCCACGCCATTAGCGGCAATGGCAACGTCCACAATTGGCACGTTGGCGGGTATGCAGCTCTGCGGTATGTCGTATTCAAACGGCACCGTCACAGGGCCATGAGCACGGTGAACCAGGAAATTGCCTGCTACCCTCCGCCCGTTTAACGTAAATCGCTCCGGCTGTAGAAGGATGCGTGGCCGCCGGACGATGAGGTAGATGTTGCAGTTCTCCAGCGCAGCTAAGTGCGCTGGCTCGTGTTTCACGGTGTAGAGGTCTGCCGGCGTGAGCATGGCAGGGTCACTCGAATACAGATGAGTTGCCCCCTCCATGGAATACAAGCGTTGCACGTGGTTGATACCGTTCATGGCGTCCTTTCCCCAACTCATTTTGGCCTTGCTGTAACGTCGCGATCAGATAGCACTGCGGGTACACTGCCAGTGCTCGGAAGCCCGCAGTCCGTGCCCCCTTGGGTCGACAGTGCATCCTAGCAAGACGGGCGTGAGTGCTGTTTCGCGATTTGTTCACGGATGTCACAAGGGATGCTCTTACGGAGACGCACCGCATGCTCACCACCCTCGCCATCGGCAACTACCGCTCGATCAACCATCTTGTGTTGCCACTAGGCCAACTCAACTTGGTAACCGGTGCCAACGGCAGCGGCAAATCCAATTTGTACAAAGCCCTGCGCCTGCTCGCCGAAACCGCTCAGGGCGGCGTGATTGAAGCGCTTGCCCGCGAAGGCGGCCTGGACTCGACCTGGTGGGCCGGACCAGAAACCAGTGCGCGGATGAGGCGCGGCGAGGTGCCCATCCAAGGCCAGCACCCAAGCGACGCCAAACGCCTACGGCTCGGTTTCGCCACCGAGGATTTCGGCTTTGCCATTTCCCTCGGCTTGCCGATTCCCCTGCCCTATCCCTCCGCATTCATGCTCGACCCTGAGATCAAGTGCGAAGCCATCTGGGGCGCTGGCGCCTATCGCCCCGCTTCCCTGCTGGTAGAGCGCAAGAACGCCATGGTGCGGGCCCGCGAGGGCAACGGCTGGACAGTGCTCGATCAGCATGCTGACAGCGGCGAGAGCTTCTTCAACGTCGTCGGGCGGCCCCGCCAGGCGCCGGAAATTGGTGAGCTGCGCGCCTTCATCAACAGCTGGCGGTTCTATGACCACTTTCGTATCGACCGCGACGCGCCTTGCCGACAGCCACAGCTGGGCACACGGTCGCCGGTGCTGCATCACGATGGGCGCAACCTCGCTTCGGCGCTGCAGACCATAATCGAGATTGGCGATGTCGAAGACCTGGTCGCGGCGCTGGATGACGCATTTCCCGGGAGCCGCCTGGAGATAGATGCTCCTGCGGGAGGGCTGTTCAGCGTGCGGTTACACCAGCATGGGCTGCTACGGCCGCTAGGGGGAGCTGAATTGTCGGACGGCACCTTGAGATACCTGTTGCTGATGGCCGCGCTGCTGACACCGCGCCCGCCGTCGCTGATGGTGCTGAACGAACCGGAAACCAGCTTGCATGCCGATTTGCTCCCTGCGCTGGCACGCTTGATCATCCGCGCCTCGCAACGTAGCCAGGTGTGGGTAGTGTCGCACAGCAAGCCGCTGATCGACGCGCTGACCGCGTGCGACGGGTGCAATGTGCTGGAGCTTGAGAAGCACCACGGGCGGACGCAGTTGCTAGGGGCCGGGATGCTTGACGAGCCGCTTTGGCGGTGGGTTGACTGACTCCAAATACCAAGGCTGGTACAGTAACCCGCGAATGGAGGCACGCGGTGCCCGGCACCGGCTTTGCCGGTGTCACAGCGGCCCCATTGGCGATGGCTGACCAACAGCAGGCCTGGGGCCTACGCCAGGCCTCCCTTGAAAGTGCGCTCAAGGCCGCATGAGCGGCTCGATCCCGATCCACTTTTTCACGGGGTGATAGCAGAGCTTCAGCGGCGGAATCTGCACCTTGCGGCCCTGAACATCCAGCGCGCCGAGATGAATCGTCCACTTGGAGTCCGCATCGAACTTGTCCGTCTGGAAGATCACATAGGCCGAGCCGTAGCGCTTGTTGTTGGTGATCTTGGGGATCATCCGGTGCACTTCGTCGCTGTTGATGTCATACGGCGATGGCCGAGCGGTTTTCTCACTCACCCACGGAAAGTCGTAGATATCGTTGATGCCCAGGTACACCTCCGGCCGTGCATTCAAACGTGAACCGTCTTCAAATGTGATGTAAGCCTGGCGGCTGTCGTAGAGGACCGGGATCGGCGGCTCCCCCCGTTTGGAATCGGTCGACGGGCGCTGTCGGTCTTTGTTGTAGGCGATCAGCTGCACAAAGAATTCCGGCCGCTTGTACTCCTCGCCCGGGTACTGCACGTAAAGGCCTTGCTCGTAGCGCTTCTCGCCCCATTGCGCGGCGTGGTCGTAGAGGTAGGTTTCCAGGTAGAGCGTAGTTTCACCCTGCGGGCCTGGCACCTTGAACTGGAACTCGGAGTCGCAAAGGTCCGCGTAGGCGGCGCGTTCCCGTTTCCAGGGGACACAGGCGGTTAACGAGGTGACTGCCAGCAGTAACAGGAGGGAGGTTGTGCGTTTCAGGTTATTCATGACCTGCCTTGGTCTAGGTACGAGTTGATCAGTTTCGGGCGCTGGGTGGCGGAAGTCCATGGTGCCCCTTTGCCATTATCGCGATACGGGCAGCTGATCACACCCAGGCCAGGATGTGGCCACAAAGCCGGAAATGGATTTGCTAAGATCGCGTCATTTCCGCTGGATGAGCGCATGTTCATTCACGCCTTTTGCAGCTTGCTGGAAGACCCGATGAACAAATTGATTCTGCCTGTCGCCATTTTCGTTAGCGTCATCATTACTGGAAAGATAGCCGAGCATTACGGCCTGGAAGGCAGCTGGAAAATCGGCCTGCTGTGCCTCGTGGCAGCTGCCGTCCAGATCACTGTCACCCGCTTTCAGCGCTCCCGGCAGCAGAAAGCGCAGCTGTAAAGCGTTGCTGCAGCTGCTTGCACTTTCAATTTGCTCAGGTCTGCCAAGGCAGGCTCCAGCGATGCCTGGCAGGAGGCCATAGATGTTCAACCATCCAACCCACCCTGAAACCCTGGCGTGGTTCACCAGGTTCAATGTGGCAGAGGAGCCTTACAGCGTCTGCTCCATCGATGTGACTACCGAGCCGACGGAAACCTGGTTCTTCCAGCGAAACCGCTTGCGCCCTGAAAGCTTGAAACTTGAATTGAGCCTTCCATTGAATGGCAAATGGCGGGTAGAACTGTCGCGCCATGACAACCTGTTCAACGTGCAATGGCGCCCAGATGATCAGCTGTGCGTAGAGTCTCAGCAATTGCGGTATAGCAAGCTGATAAAGTGGCCACGCCTGTACTCCCTGATGGACTTCCCAAGCCTTGTTGGCCAACTAGAGGCATGCCTGGAAGTGCGCTTCGTGCGCCATGCGGATTTCGGCGCACGCTTGCTGCAGCCTGAAACGCTGGCACGCAATGCCCTGATTCGTGAGTGGCTAGCGCCCGCGTGCGACACCTTTGGGTGGGCGAGGAAAATGCAGGCGGATTAACTGGACTACACAGACCGGTGCAGATTGATGGTCACGGTATGAGGACTTTTCTTTCACTCAATTTTCACGTCGCCTTGCGGAGAATCGAATTATCCCTACGTGATAGTCCCTTGCCCGCCTCGGCGGGCTTTCTTTTGCTCGCACTACTCCTCGTGTGCGTTTTTCGTTGCACATAGAAATAGTCGGCCTAATCTCGATCCGTCGCTGCCAATAACAACGCCCCGGCGGGTGCCGAGGCGGTAATGATTTTTTAACGAGACTCAGCAGATCAAAGCCTTGATTGCTCGCATTTAACCCTAAGCCGCTCCATCGCATCCGGAGCTATCGGCGCGGTCATCATGGACCGGTAGTTCATGCACTCAGAGGTTTCTGCCTGAGCCTTCGGAGGCTCGCTCGTAGAACAGCCAGCGAGTATTACCAAGATTGCGATTACCGCGACGGTCTTCATTATGATCCCTCCTTAGAGGGGGTACTGTATCGGCAAAAATCCGCTGGATGCAAAAACCGGCTTCGCGGGACTTTTGAAACCCCCGGTACAGCGGCCAGGCACAATCATACGAGGGGGTTTTAGATCTTGAAGAGGAGGCAGGCGTAAAAACCTGAGAAGTCACGCAAAAGTCACACACATGAAAAAGGCCATCCCTTTCGGAAATGGCCTAAGTCATTGAAATATATGGTCGGGACGGAGTGATTCGAACACTCGACCCCTTGCACCCCATGCAAGTGCGCTACCGGGCTGCGCTACGCCCCGACTGGGCTTTGAAGCATGTTCTCAATATTGCCGAGAACGTTGAAGAATGTACCCTAACCTCCTGATAAATGGAAGCTTTTTTTCAAAAAAATTCCATTCACCCTTAACAGGTCACTTCTTCAACACTACCAACACATCCTCCAACTCAACAATCATCTGCCGAATCAGCTGTTTGTACTGGCTCGATTCATCCTTCACCTCATCACTGGAGAGCCGTAACCGCGCCCCGCCAATGGTAAACCCCTGATCATAAAGCAGCGCACGAATCTGGCGAATCATCAGCACGTCTTGGCGCTGATAATACCGCCGATTCCCCCGCCGCTTCACAGGGTTGAGCTGAGGAAACTCCTGCTCCCAATACCGCAGCACGTGTGGCTTTACGGCACACAACTCACTCACTTCACCGATGGTGAAGTAGCGTTTGCCCGGTATGGGGGGCAGTTCGTCGTTATGGCTTGGTTCCAGCATAGGCCTCAACCCGGGCCTTCAACTTCTGCCCTGGACGAAAGGTGACGACGCGCCGTGCAGTGATCGGGATCTCTTCCCCTGTCTTGGGGTTGCGGCCCGGCCGCTGGCGTTTGTCGCGAAGGTCGAAGTTGCCGAAACCGGACAGCTTGACCTGCTCGTTCTCTTCAAGTGCGTGCCGAATTTCTTCAAAAAACAGCTCGACCAACTCCTTGGCCTCACGCTTGTTAAGCCCCAGCTCCTCGTACAGCCTTTCGGCCATCTCAGCTTTCGTCAGAGCACCCATGCCGTTATTTCCTTAACGTGGTGTTCAACCTTTGTTCGAGCGAGGTGAGGATGTTTTGCAGGGTAGTGTTCACCTCATCGTCGTTAAGAGTGCGCGATGGATGCTGCCAGGTCAAGCCGACGGCAAGGCTTTTTCTATCAGGATCAATGCCTTTACCTTGGTAGACGTCAAACAGCCTGAGGTCTGTAAGCCATTCGCCTGCATTGTCACGAATTGCTTCAAGCACCGAACTAGAAGCCACATCACGTCCTGCGATCAACGCCAGGTCACGGCGGGTTTCCGGGAACTTGGAGAGTTCGCTGAACTTCGGCAGGCGGCCTTCGACCACGTCACCGAGCACCAGCTCGAAGACGAACACCGGGCGGTCCAGGTCCAGGGCCTTGGCGAGCTCTGGGTGCAGGGCGCCGAGGTAGCCGACTTCCTTGCCGTCGCGTTCGATGCGGGCAGTCTGGCCTGGGTGCAGGGCGTGGTGTTTGCCCGCGACGAAGGTGAAGTCGCTCAGGGCTCCGGAGTAACCCAGCAGGGCTTCCACGTCAGCCTTGACGTCGAAGAAATCGATGCTGTCGCGACCGTTGGCCCAGCCTTCCGGCAGGCGGCTGCCGGTGACGACGCCGGCGATCATCGGTTGCTGCTTGAGGTCGCCCAGCTGGCCGACGAAGCGCAGACCGCTCTCGAACAGACGCACGCGGTCTTGCTGGCGGTTGAGGTTGTGCTGCAAAGCCTTGACCAGGCCCGGCCACAGCGACGCACGCATGGCGGCCATGTCGCTGGAGATGGGGTTGGCCAGCAGCAGCGGCTCTACGCCTGGGGTGAACAGCTCGAACAGTTTCGGGTCGATGAAGCTGTAAGTGATGGCTTCCTGGTAACCACGGGCGACCAGCAGGCGGCGCAGGTTCGGCAGCTCGCCACGGGTTTCCGGGCGGGCTTGCGGGGCCAGGCGGGCTTGCGGGTAGCGAACTGGCAGGTTGTTGTAGCCGTACAGGCGGGCCAGCTCCTCGATCAGGTCGACTTCCAGGCTGATGTCGAAGCGGTGGCTCGGGACATTGACGGTCCACTGCCCTGCCCCGTTCGCCGTCGTGGTTAGCTCCAGGGCATTGAGCATCTGCTCGACCTGGGCGGCGTCCAGCTCCATGCCAAGCATCTGGGTGATGCGTTCGGCGCGCAGGGTCACCGGTGCGACTTGCGGCAGGTGCTGTTCACTGACGGCTTCGACGATCGGGCCGGCTTCGCCGCCGACGATGTCCAGCAGCAGCTGGGTAGCACGCTCCATGGCTTCGCGGGCAAGCTGCGAGTCGACGCCGCGCTCGTAGCGGTGCGAGGCATCGGTGTGCAGGCCGTAGGAGCGGGCCTTGCCGGCGACGGAAATTGGCTCGAAGAAAGCGCTTTCCAGGAACAGGTCGCGGGTCTTTTCGGTATTGACGCCGCTGTGCTCACCACCCATGACGCCGGCGATGGCCAAGGCGCGGGTGTGGTCGGCAATGACCAAGGTGTCGGCGCGCAACGCGACTTCCTGGCCGTCGAGCAGGACGAGCTTCTCGCCCTCTTCGGCCATGCGTACGCGGATGCCGCCATTGATTTCGGCGAGGTCGAAGGCATGCATCGGCTGGCCGAGCTCGAGCATCACGTAGTTGGTGATGTCGACGGCGGCGTCGATGCTGCGCACGTCGCTGCGGCGCAGGCGTTCAACCATCCACAGCGGGGTCGGCTTGCTCAGGTCGACGTTGCGGATGACGCGGCCCAGGTAGCGTGGGCAAGCGGCCGGCGCGGACACGTCGACCGCGCGCACTTCGTCATGGGCGGCTGGCACGGCAGGCACTACCGGGCGGGTGACCGGGACGTTGTACAGGGCGCTGACGTCGCGCGCCAGGCCGGCCAGGGACAGGCAGTCACCGCGGTTCGGGGTGAGGCCGATCTCGATGCTGGCGTCGTCCAGGTTCAGATACTGGCGAATGTCTTCACCCACCGGGGCATCGGCTGCCAGTTCCAGCAGGCCGTCGTTCTCTTCGCTGATCTGCAGCTCGGCCGCCGAGCACAACATGCCGAAGGACTCGACGCCGCGCAGCTTGGCCTTCTTGATCTTGAAGTCGCCTGGCAGTTCGGCGCCGATCATGGCGAACGGGATCTTGATGCCGGGGCGTGCGTTCGGCGCGCCACATACCACCTGGAAGGTTTCCTGGCCGTTGCTGACCTGGCAGACGCGCAGTTTGTCGGCGTCCGGGTGCTGTTCGGTGGCGAGGATCTCGCCCACGACGATGCCGCTGAACTGGCCGGCAGCGGGGGTTACGCTGTCGACTTCAAGGCCGGCCATGGACAGGCGGGCGACCAGTTCATCACGGGAGACTTGCGGGTTTACCCAACCGCGCAGCCACTGTTCACTGAATTTCATGCTGTTCTCCTAGAAATTGCGTCGATTGGGCCTAGCGGAATTGGGCCAGGAACCGCAGGTCGTTGTCGAAGAACAGACGCAAATCGTTGACGCCATAACGCAGCATGGCCAAGCGCTCGGCGCCCATGCCGAAGGCGAAGCCCTGGAACTCTTCCGGGTCGATGCCGGACATGCGCAGCACATTCGGGTGCACCATGCCGCAGCCCATGACTTCCAGCCAGCCGGTCTGCTTGCACACGCGGCAGCCCTTGCCGGAACACATCACGCACTGGATGTCGACTTCGGCGGACGGCTCGGTGAAGGGGAAGAACGACGGGCGGAAGCGCACGGCCAGTTCTTTCTCGAAGAAGACGCGCAGAAATTCTTCGATGGTGCCCTTGAGGTCGGCGAAGTTGATGTCGCGATCGATCAGCAGGCCTTCGACCTGGTGGAACATCGGCGAGTGGGTGATATCCGAGTCGCAGCGGTAGACGCGGCCTGGGCAGACAATGCGAATCGGCGGCTGAGTGGACTCCATGGTCCGTACCTGCACCGGCGAGGTGTGGGTACGCAGCAGCATATTGGCATTGAAGTAGAAGGTGTCGTGCATCGCCCGGGCCGGGTGGTGGCCGGGGATGTTGAGCGCTTCGAAGTTGTGGTAGTCGTCTTCCACCTCGGGGCCTTCGGCAATGCCGTAGCCGATGTGGGTAAAGAACTGCTCGATGCGCTCGAGTGTACGGGTGATCGGGTGCAGGCCACCGGTGGCCTGGCCACGGCCTGGCAGGGTCACATCAATGCATTCGGCCGCCAGGCGAGCGCTGAGCTCGGCCTCTTCAAAGGCTGCTTTGCGTGCGTTGAGCACCTCGGTGACGCGCTCTTTGGCGTCGTTGATCAGCGCGCCGACTTTCGGCCGCTCTTCGGCTGGCAGGTTGCCCAGGGTCTTCATCACCTGGGTCAGTTCGCCCTTCTTGCCGAGATACTGAACCCGGATCTGTTCCAGGGCATTGATGTCTTCAGCGCGCTCCACTGCTTCCAGGGCTTGGGAGACCAGCGCATCCAGGTTTTCCATGTACAGACTCCAGATACGAAAATAGGGGAAGAGCTTTGAAGGCTCTTCCCCTATCGATGACGTTTTACACCCGACAGCGCAACGCGCTGCCGGATGATTGTCGTGGGTACTTAAGCCAGAACGGCTTTAGCTTTCTCGACAATCGCAGCAAACGCCGCTTTTTCGTTCACTGCCAGGTCAGCCAGAACCTTACGGTCGATTTCGATCGACGCCTTTTTCAGGCCAGCAATCAGACGGCTGTAAGACAGACCGTTGGTGCGGGCACCGGCGTTGATACGAGCGATCCACAGTGCGCGGAACTGACGCTTCTTCTGGCGACGGTCGCGGTAGGCGTATTGGCCTGCCTTGATGACTGCCTGCTTGGCTACGCGGAATACGCGCGAGCGTGCACCATAGTAACCTTTAGCCAGTTTCAGAATTTTCTTGTGACGCTTACGAGCGATAACGCCGCGCTTTACACGAGCCATGAGTAACTTCCTCTATCTTTGACCGAAATTAACGTACGCGCAGCATGCGCTCGACTTTTGCCACGTCAGACGGGTGCAGCAAGCTGGCACCGCGCAGTTGACGCTTACGCTTGGTCGACATTTTGGTCAGGATGTGGCTCTTGAAAGCGTGCTTGTGCTTGAAGCCGGTAGCGGTCTTCAGGAAGCGCTTTGCAGCACCGCTCTTGGTTTTCATTTTTGGCATGTTGGAACTCCGCATTCGATAAAATTACACATAATCATCAGGCCTGCCGTGCCCGGGAGATTACTTCTTTTTCTTGGGGGCGATGACCATCATAAGCTGGCGTCCTTCCATCTTCGGATGCTGTTCAACGGCGCCGTATTCGGCGAGGTCAGCTTCGACCCGCTTCAACAGCTCCATGCCCAGCTCCTGGTGAGCCATCTCACGGCCACGGAATCTCAGAGAGATCTTGGCCTTGTCCCCATCAGTAAGGAAACGTACCAGGTTGCGTAGTTTTACCTGGTAATCCCCTTCCTCCGTCCCTGGACGAAACTTGATTTCTTTGATCTGGATCTGTTTCTGGTTTTTCTTGGCTTCGTTGGCCTGCTTCTTCTTCTCGAAGAGGTGCTTGCCGTAGTCCATCACCTTGCAGACAGGTGGTACCGCATCTGCAGAGATTTCCACCAGATCCAGCTTCGCTTCATCAGCGATACGAAGCGCTTCATCAATCGAGACGATGCCAACCTGCTCGCCGTCAGCGCCAATTAACCGAACCTCGCGTGCCGAGATATTCTCGTTGATCGGGGCCTTCGGTGCAGCTCGTTTATCGTTTCTCATTTCACGCTTAATAGTCATTACTCCGATTCTTGGCGACCACGCCGGGAAACCGCATGCGACAGGAGCTCAGCGAATTGCGCGACGGGCATCGAGCCCAGGTCTGCGCCTTCGCGAGTACGCACTGCGACGGTTTGCGTTTCGACTTCGCGATCCCCTATAACCAAAAGGTACGGGACCTTGAGCAAAGTATGCTCGCGGATTTTAAAGCCGATCTTCTCATTTCTCAAGTCCGACTTGGCACGGAATCCGCTACCGTTCAGTTCCTTTTCCACCTGGAGGGCGAAATCGGCCTGTTTGTCGGTGATATTCATGACCACCGCCTGGGTCGGTGCCAGCCACGCTGGGAACACACCGGCGTAGTGCTCGATGAGCATGCCGATGAAACGCTCGAACGAGCCGAGGATGGCGCGGTGCAGCATCACCGGGCGCTTGCGCGCGTTGTCTTCGGCGATGTAGCTGGCGTCCAGGCGCTCTGGCAGGTTCGGGTCGTACTGCAGGGTGCCGCACTGCCAGTTACGGCCGAGGCAGTCACGCAGGGTGAACTCGATCTTCGGGCCGTAGAACGCGCCCTCGCCTGGCTGGTATTCCCACTCCAGGCCCGATTCGTTCAGGGCGTCGGCCAAGGCGCCTTCGGCACGGTCCCACAGCTCTTCGGAGCCCACGCGCTTGGCCGGGCGGGTCGACAGCTTCATGGCGACGTCAGTGAAACCGAAGTCCTTGTACACATCCAGGGTGAGCTTGATGAAATCAGCAGCTTCCTTCTTCACCTGATCTTCGGTGCAGAAGATGTGCGCATCATCCTGCACGAAGCCGCGCACACGCATGATGCCATGCAGGGCACCGGACGGCTCGTTACGGTGGCAGGCACCGAACTCGGCCAGGCGCAGCGGCAGGTCGCGGTACGACTTCAGGCCCTGATTGAAGACCTGAACGTGGCACGGACAGTTCATCGGCTTGACCGCGTAGTCGCGGTTTTCCGACGACGTGGTGAACATGTTCTCGGCGTAGTTGGACCAGTGACCGGAACGCTCCCAGAGGATGCGGTCGACAACCTGCGGCGTCTTGATTTCCTGGTAGCCGTTTTCGCGCTGGATCTTACGCATGTACTGCTCGAGCACCTGGTAAACCGTCCAGCCGTTGGCGTGCCAGAACACCATGCCTGGGGCTTCTTCCTGCAGGTGGAACAGGTCAAGCTGCTTGCCGATCTTGCGATGGTCGCGTTTTTCGGCTTCTTCGATGCGCTGGATGTAGGCGGCCAGCTGCTTCTTGTCAGCCCAGGCGGTGCCGTACACACGCTGCAGCTGCTCGTTCTTGGCATCGCCACGCCAGTAGGCGCCGGACAGCTTGGTCAGCTTGAAGGCCTTGAGGAAGCGGGTGTTCGGCACGTGCGGGCCACGGCACATGTCGACGTATTCTTCGTGGTAGTACAGGCCCATGGCCTGCTCATCGGGCATGTCCTCGACCAGGCGCAGCTTGTAGTCTTCGCCACGGGCTTGGAACAGTTCGATGACTTCGGCGCGCGGGGTCATCTTCTTGACCACGTCGTAGTCTTTCTCGATCAACGTCTGCATGCGCTTTTCGATGGCAGCCAGGTCTTCAGGGGTGAAGGGGCGCTCGTAGGCGATGTCGTAATAGAAGCCTTCGTCGATGACCGGGCCGATGACCATCTTGGCGGTCGGGTACAGCTGTTTCACCGCGTGGCCGACCAAGTGGGCGCACGAGTGACGGATGATCTCCAGTCCCTCTTCATCTTTAGGGGTGATGATCTGCAGGGTGGCATCGTGGGTGATCAAGTCGCAGGCGTCGACCAGCTTGCCATCGACCTTGCCGGCCAGAGTGGCCTTGGCCAGGCCAGCGCCGATCGAGGCGGCAACATCGGCTACGGATACCGCGTGATCAAACGCGCGTTGACTGCCATCGGGAAGAGTAATAACGGGCATGGCGCCTCCTCTCCTAGTGGTGACCCCTACCAAAGGTCACGTGGGTTGGGATGAGCCAGTACAAGATCCGACCTGCCTTCCACACGGGAAGCCTGCCTCACAGTGGCAGAAGCCTTTCGGCTTGCCAGGGGGACCTGAGTGACTGGAAAGTAAAAAGATAGCTGCAAGCCGCACCTGAGCAGCTGCAAGCCGGGCATGCTAGCACGCAGCTTAGGTGGCAGGCAGAAATATTTGGAAATTACGCCGTTTGGGTGAACTAACGCGGAAAATTTCCTATCAGACTTTGGGAAGCAACCTACTCTTGATGAGACCTTAACCCAAGGAGTGTCTGGTTATGAGATTTACGTCTCTTCTCGCCGCGTGTGCCACGAGCGCCCTGCTGCTGCCGCTGGCTGCCAACGCAGGGGATTTCCCGCCTGGCAAGGAGAAGGCCTACATGGCTCAGTGCCAGCAAGTAGCTGGTGCTCAAGGCGTCGACGCCGCCACCGCGACCAAACATTGCTCGTGCGGCGCGCAAGCCATCAAAAAGAATTTCACCGACAAGGAAATCGAAGACCTCGACAGCAAGGATGGCGTGGACGCCAAGCTGATGCAGAAGGCCCAGAGTGTGGTACAAGCCGCCTGCAAGCCGAAATGACCCGTGCGCGGGCTACTTTGCAGGCATTATTTGTCCTGGATCAGTATCCTGCGAAGGTAAAAGGCGCTACATGCGCAGAATTAGACTATGATGTTGTCCGTGCTCCGTAGCCTCGGCCACATTGCACCACTGAAAAACTAAATGTTCTGGAGATTCACCCATGTCCAATCGCCAACAAGGCACCGTCAAATGGTTCAATGATGAGAAAGGCTACGGCTTCATCACCCCAGCAGGCGGCGGCGACGACCTGTTCGTACACTTCAAGGCCATCGAATCCGACGGCTTCAAGAGCCTGAAAGAAGGCCAGACTGTTTCCTTCGTCGCCGAGCGCGGCCAGAAGGGCATGCAGGCTGCACAGGTTCGTCCGGAGTAATTCGGATAGCTGTAAAAAAACCCGCCCTTGTGGCGGGTTTTTTTATGGCTTCGAGTGGGAATTGGACTGCCTTAAAAAAGCGGGACACTAATCCAATCCGTAAAGGCAGCCCATCGGATGCAGTGCTGGCAGTACTGTGATCAACCGCAGTTCACGCGGGTTACCACACCACGCTCATCCACATTCAGGTTCAAACGCTCGGAGCGGTATTCCAACGTAACCACATCGTGCGGCTTGAGGATGCGCGCCATTTGCGAACCGCTGGCCTTGCGTGCTTGCTCGAGCAGCTCGGCAGTGCCCTGCTTGCCAATGGCGAAGTCGGCGCCACCGGCCTCGCAGCGGCCATCGTTGCCGGCGGATGCAGCCGGGGCGGCAGCACCAGAATTGCCACCAGTGCTGCAACCAGCCAGCACAGCAGCGACCAGCAGGGTTGCCAGGGAAGCACGGGTACGGAACATGAATCCTCCTAAATCGATCTGGGAACTGTCTGATCCGACACTTCCACCAGGAATTTGTTGCAAAACCGCCCAAGTCTGCCTGAACTTGGCGCTACAGGCGAAAGGCAATCGTGACCGGATTTTGCATCACACGCCTGGTTTGCATCATCGGTTTTTTTATTCTTAAGTCGCAGGGCCATTGACGCAAAGTCATGATTTACTTTAAGAAGTGCAGGCACAGTGCCTGCTGCGAACACCAGGGTCGGGTGTTCGCCCCTCCACCCGGGCCCCACACGAGAGCCTTTCATGAGCCACCACAGCATTGACGCCGACATCAAGGTCAAATGGGCCGAGGGCCAAAGCGCCTACAGCCCCAGCACCCCAGAAGAGCTGGTACTGATCGCCCTGGACCTGCTGGTACGGGACCTGGGCAGTGAGGCGGCGCGCAGCTTCATCGACCAGGTGTTCGAGCGCTACACGCCGCACGCCGCTATTGCAATCGAGCCAGACGCGCGCTGAGCAGGTCGAAAAAGCCCTGAGCGTCACCCTCGCCTATCCACAGTGCATTGGCGGGCCGCTTGAGCACGCCGTACCAGTCGGCGACGGTCTGGCCGAACGTCGGGCCTTCGCGACTGTCGATGCTCATGTAGATCCGCCGCCCGCTGAACAACTCAGGCTTGAGTAGATAGGCGATGACACTGGCGTCGTGCACCGGGCCGCCGGGCATGCCGTACAGGTCCATGTCGTGGGTGACATAGGCGTTGAGGATGTCCACCACCAATTTGCTGACGTGGTTGTTCACCGCTGCCAGTTGCTTGAGCCGGGCATCGCTGGTGAGCAGCTTGTGGGTGACGTCCAGCGGCAGGTAGGTCAACGGCACGCCGCTGGCCAGCACCACTTCGGCAGCATGGGGATCGGCGAACAGGTTGAACTCCGCCGCCGGGGTGATGTTGCCGCCATTGAAGTGGGCGCCGCCCATCACTACCACTTCCTTGATGCCTTTGGCGATGTCGGGCCGCTGAATGAGCGCCAGCGCCAGGTTGGTCTGCGGGCCGAGCATGGCAAGGGTGATGCTGCCGGGCTCGGCAGCGCCCAGGGTGTCGATCAGGTATTGCACGGCATTGCCCGGGGCCAGGGGCTTTTTCGGCTCATGCACCTGCACGCCGGTCAGGCCTTCCTCGCCATGCACCTCGGCGGCGTAGATTGGTGTGCGCACTAGCGGCCGCCCTGCCCCAGCGTATACCGGGATATCTTCGCGGCCAGCCCATTCGCGGGCCAGGCGTGCGTTACGCGAGGTCTTGTCCAGGCGCACATTGCCGGCGACGGTGGTGATGCCGCGAATGTTCAGCTCATCGGGTGAAGCCATGGCCAGAAACAGCGCGACCACGTCGTCGGCACCGGGGTCGGTGTCGATGATCAGGTCGCGGGGGGCGGCCTGGAGGGAAGTGGTAGCGGCTGCAGCCATGAGGGTAAGTCCTTGTAGCAGGGGTTTGAGCATGGGGCACTCCTGTTGCCTTGGCGGTGGATCAATCAGGGCCGCATTGCGGCCCTATGGCCGGCTTGCCGGCGAACGAGGGCGTAGCCCTCGCCTTCTAGAAGGTCACCCCGGATATCAGGGCAATGTTGCTGTAGGGCTGGCATTCACCTGTACGCACCACAGCCCTGGCACTGCGCGAGAGCACCTTGAATTCCTCATGGCTCAGCCATTCACGCTTGCCCAGCTTGCCGCGCAGCCGCTCGATTTCGATCAGCCCTGGCGGTACGACCTTTTGCATCTCTTCGGCCAGCACATGGCGCTCTACCTGCATCTCGCTCAGTATTGCGCGCAACACGCTGGCAAAGTCCGGGATGCCTTGGGTCAAGGCCAGGTCTATCAGCTCGACGCCTGGCGGTACCGGCAACCCGGCATCACCGATCACCAGAATGTCGCCATGGCCCAGCCCGGCAATGGTCCGCGACAGGGCAATGTTCAGCAGCGCGGTCTTTTTCATGGGGTCAGCTCCGCCAGGGTCGGGATCGAAGGCTGAGCGCCGGCGCGGGTGACGGACAACGCTGCGGCGCGCTGGCCGAAGGTGATCGCTTCGCCCTCCTCCAGGCCCTGAACCAGCGCTGCCGCGAAACCACCGACGAAGGTGTCGCCGGCCGCCGTGGTGTCCAGTGCCTGAACCTGGGGTGCCGGGAAATGCCGGCTGCCCGCACGGCTGACGAACAGCGCACCCTGTGCCCCCAGGGTGACGATGACTTTGCCGGCGCCCAGCTGCAGCAGGTGCTCACCGGCGCGGCGGGCGCTGGGCAAGTCATTGACCGGCTGCCCGGTCAGCGCCTCGGCCTCGCTTTCGTTGGGGATGAGGTAATCGATATGGGCGAACCACCCAGGCGGCAGCGGACCGGTGGCGGGCGCCGGGTTGAGGATGACGGCCTTGCCCAGCTCACGCCCCCTGGCAAGAACCCAGTCAACGGTCTCGGCGGGCACTTCCAACTGGCAGATGATCACTTCGGCCGCCTGCAGCAAGGCATCGAAGCGCTGCGCGGAGGCCGGCGTCAGCAGGCCGTTGCCGCCCGGAATGATGACAATGCAGTTCTGGCTGGCGGCATCGACGGTAATCAGCGCCACGCCGCTGGACACCCCCGGGCATACACTCACCGCCTGGCAATCGACCCCTTCCACGGCCAGCGCCTGGCGCAACTGCTCGCCATAGGCATCGTCACCGACGTTGCCGACCATCGCCACACTACCGCCCAGGCGCGCCACCGCCACCGCCTGATTGGCGCCCTTGCCGCCAGGGACGGTAAAGAAGCTTTCGCCAGCCAATGTCTCGCCGGCACGCGGCAGCCGCTGGGCACGGGCCACCAGGTCCATGTTGAGGCTACCGACCACCACTACCTTGGCACTCATGACGATTTCCTTAGCGGTAATCATTGAACAGGTCCGGGCGCGGCCCGGTGGATTCACGCAGCACGATGCGCGGTGCAACGATGCGTTGCTCCACGGCATCACGGCGCGGTGTAGCGATGCGAGACAGCAGCAGCGCCGCGGCACTTTCCCCCAGCTCGCGGATCGACTGGCCCACCGTGGTCAGCGGCGGGTAAACGTAGCGGCTCAGCTCGATGTCATCGAAGCCAATCACCGACAACTCCCCCGGCACGCTGACATTGCGTTCGGCAGCAGCGCGCAGCACGCCGAAGCCGATCATGTCGTTGCCGGCGAAGATCGCCGTTGGCCGCTTGCCATCGAGCAGTTGCGCCGCCGCCGCATGGCCGCCAGGGCTGGTGAAATCGCAGTGCAGAATGTGATCGCCTTGTACGGCAACGTGGGCTTCGGCCATGGCCCGATGGAACCCAGCAAGGCGCAGTTGGGTGACGCCGGTTTCGGCAGGGCCGCCGATATAGGCGATGTCGCGGTGGCCAAGCTCCAGCAGGTGACGGGTCGCCAGGTAGGCGCCCTGCTCGTGGTCGATGCGCACCAGGTCGGCATCCACCCCCTCCAGTTCGCGGTCGACGATGACCATTGGCGTGCGCACGCCGGCCAGGCTCTGCAGCAGGTCGCTGTCCTCGCCCACCGAAGCAACCACCAGGCCGTCGATGCGCTTTTCCAGCAGCACGCGCAGGTAGCTACGCTGCTTTTGCGGATTATCGTCCGAGTTGCACAGGATCACGCAGTAGCCGTTACGCTCACAGGCATCCTCGATGCCTCGGGCCAGCTCGGCGAAGTACGGGTTGACGCTGTTGGGCACCAGCAGGCCGATGGTGGCCGTGCTGCGCGCCTTGAGCGAACGCGCCACCGCGCTGGGCACGTAGTCGAGCTCGACGATGGCCGCCTCGACCTTCAGCCGCACCTGTTCGCTGACCGGGCGGGTCTTGTTCAATACATGGGACACCGTGGTGTAGGAAATACCCGCGAGTGCCGCGACATCTTTGATGGTTGCCATGTCTTCAGTTCCGCCGGCCTGCACGCCGGCTACGGTAAGTGTCGAGCACCACGGCGATGACGATCACCGCCCCGGTGATGATGCGCTTGGTCGGTTCTGAGGCGCCGATCTGCGCCAGGCCTGCTGCCAGCACTGAAATGATCAGCACGCCGAAAAAGGTACTGATCACCGAGCCGCGCCCCCCCCATCAGGCTAGTGCCGCCGATGACCACGGCAGCGATCACTTGCAGCTCCAGGCCGGAGCCTGCATTAGGGTCGGCGGCCTCCAGGCGCGAGATCTGAAACAGCGCGGCCAGGCCCGCCAGCAGGCCCATCAGTGCGAACACCAGCACCTTGTACGGGCGCGGGTCGATGCCGGCCAGGCGCACGGCCTCTTCGTTGGTGCCAATGCCGATCAGGTGACGGCCGAACACGGTACGGGTCAATACCAGTTGGGCAAGGATGATCACCAGCAAGGCAATGATGAATGCCGGCGAAATGCCGAACGCGAACGGATTGGAGAACCAGGCGTAGGCATCGCCGATGTAGGCGGTGCGCGAGTCGGTAAACTGATAGGCCAGGCCGCGAGCCATCTCTAGCACGCCGAGCGAGACAATGAACGAGGGAATGCGCCAGGCCACAGTGACGGCACCGGTGATGCTGCCCGCCACGGCAGCGATGGCCATGCCGAGCAAGGCGGCGGGCAGCACACCCCAGCCCCAGCCAAGAATGGCCACACTGACCGTAGAGGCCGCCAGTGCCAGCACCGAGCCGACCGACAGGTCGATGCCGCCAATGATCAGCACGAAGGTCATGCCCACGGCCAGCACCATCAGGTCGGGAATCTGGTTGGCCAGGGTGCTGAATGTGGCGTATGACCAGAAGTGGCTACTGAGCAACGAAAACAGCACGATCATGGCCAACAAGGCACCCGCCAGGCCCAGGTAGGTGCCCAGCCCAAGGTAAGTAGCGCTACGGCGCAGCGCCTTGCTGCCGGAGGTTTCGAGAGGTGTGGTCTTCATGCATCCATCCTGGGTACTGGGTCATGCAGCAGTGCGTCACGTTTCTGATAGCCGGCGAAGGCGGCGGCCAGGAGCTGGTCCTGGCTCCAGTGGTCACGCTCGAAGGTGTCGATCAGGCGACCGGCCGAGAGCACGGCAATGCGGTCGCAGATCAGCATCAGTTCGCGCAGGTCGCTGGACACCACCACCAAGGCCTTGCCCTGCCGCGCCAGCTCAGCCAGCAAGCCGTAGATGTCGAACTTGGCCCCCACGTCGATGCCGCGAGTCGGCTCGTCGAACAGCAGCACCTGGCAGTCGCGCTCCAGCCAGCGGCCAATCACGACCTTTTGCTGGTTGCCACCAGACAATTCACCGACCGTTTGCGCCGCACTGGCGCTGCGGATACGCATGGCGTCGACCTGACGCTCGGCCAAGGCCTTTTCGGCCTGGCCATCGACAACACCCAGGCGGGACAACCCAGCAAGGTTGCCCAAGGCGATGTTGGCGCTGATCGACTGCGTCAGCAGCAGGCCTTCACCTTTGCGGTCTTCGGTGATCAGGGCAATGCCCGCCTTGACCGCCGCCTTGGGCGAGTCAATCTTCACTGGCCTCAGGGGCTGGCCAAGCGCAATGCTGCCACTGTCGGCACGGTCGGCCCCGAAGATCAGCCGCAGCAACTCGGTGCGCCCGGCACCGATCAGCCCGGAGACGCCGAAGATCTCCCCCGCCCGCACCTGCAGCGACACGTCCCGCACCTTGTCACCCCGGCACAGCCGGTCGACCTTGAGTAACGGCGCGCCGATCTGACGGCGGCCCAGGTCAATGTGCTCGCCCAGCTCGCGCCCCACCATCAGGTTGACCAGCTCGGCGCTGTCATAGCGCTGGATAGGCTCGTCGCACACCAGCCTGCCGTCGCGCAGCACGACGATGCGTTGGGCAACGCGCTGCAGTTCCTCCAGGCGGTGGGAGATATACACGATGGCCACGCCACGCTGGCGCAGGCGCTCGATCTGGGTGAACAGCAGCTCCACTTCACGGGCGGTGAGCATGGCCGTGGGCTCATCGAAGATCAGCACATGGCAGTCACCGATGAGGTTGCGGGCGATCTCGACCATTTGCTGATGGCCGATGCCCAACTCGCCAACCGGAGTGTTCGGGTCGATGGCGTCCAGCCCCACCTGGGCCATGGCGGCCGTGGCCAACTGGCGCAGGCGCTTGTGGTTGATCCAGCCGAAGCGGCTGGGCAGGTTGTCGAGGAACAGGTTCTCGGCCACGGTCAAGGTGGGCAGCAGGTTGAGCTCCTGCATGACCATCCGTACGCCCAGGCGCTCAGCTTCGCTACGGCTGCCCGGCGCATAGGCCTGGCCGCGGTAGGTCATATGACCGGTGGAGGGGGTTTCCAGGCCGCTGATCAGCTTGGACAGGGTGCTCTTGCCCGCCCCGTTTTCGCCGGTCAACGCCAGCACCTCACCCGCGCGCAGGGCCAGGCTGACGTCACCAAGCACCGGCTGGGCGTAGGTCTTGCCCAAGCCGCTGGCGGCAAGCACCACTTCATTGGCCGATGCAGGCATGGCCACCTCTCCTGGCCGTCAAGGCTTGGTGATGAGTTTGACCGGGGTCTGGATGACGTTATCGGCGTCCACGCCCGGTTGTTCGCCCTTGAGCATCTTCAGCGCCGCCTGGATGCCAAAAACGGCCTGCTGGCTGGCAGCCTGATCGAGCGTGGCAAGCACGCGGCCATCGTCGAGCATCGGTTTGATGGCATTGATGTTGTCGTAACCCACCACTTGCACCTGGCCGGCCTTGCCCGCGGCGCGCACGGCCGAAACGGCGCCCAGCGCCATGCTGTCGTTGCCGGCCAACAGCGCCTTGAGGTCAGGGTACTCGTTGAGCATCGAGGCGGCGACGGCATTGCCCTTGTCGATCTCCCAGTTACCCGACTGCACCGAGACGATCTTCATCTGGGCAGCGTCCATGGCGTCCTTGAAGCCCGCGGTACGCTGCTGGGCGTTGGTGGTGGTCGGCACGCCTTCGATGATGCCGACCTGGTCACCGGCCTTAAGTTTTTCCTTGGCCAGGTACTCGCCTACCAGGCGTGCACCCTTGCGGTTGTCGGGGCCGACAAAGGGTACGTTGATGCCCTTGCTTTTGAGCAGTTCCGGGTCGAGGCGGTTGTCGATGTTGATGACGATGACGCCTTGGTCCATGGCCTTCTTGACCGCCGAGACCAGTGCCTTGGAGTCTGCAGGGGCGATGACCAGGGCCTTGGCGCCTGAGTTGACCATCTGCTCGACAATGCGGATTTGCTCGCCGGTATCGGTTTCGTTCTTGATACCGTTGGCAATCAGCTCGAAGTCGTTGGGGTTGGCCTTCTGGTAGTCCTTGGCGCCATCTTCCATGGTGCGGAAGAATTCGTTGGCCAATGACTTCATGACCAGGGCTACCTTGGGCGTGTCCTCTGCGTGTGCGGCCGACAGCGGCATGGCGAGGGAAAGAGAGGAAATGACGGCGAGCGCCAAAAGACGACCGGGGAACGGCAGTTTCATGGAAGATGACTCCGAATCTTGTGGTTTTTATCGGATAGCAAACGTTTGCGTTGAACAACTATGGAAACAGGACCTGATTTTGTCAAATCCGTTTCGCTTCCGGGGCCGCGTCGTACTTGGCGCAGATTATCTGAGATTTTTCCGAAAAACCGAACAGGTTTTCCTAGGCTTGTTCGGAAAACCGATTTCATCGAAGCCGCGAGGTGCCCTTGTAGAAGCAGTCCTGGATCCCGAACGAGCTAGGCGCCGCCCCTGAACCGGGGCTGCTACGCTGCAGTTTCGCGTCTAGGCCACGGTTACAGCCACCGCGCTCACCCATCGTTCCCGACTGGTACGAAATCTGCCTCTGATTACGGGCAACACAGCAAAAATCTCATTAGGAAGAGAGCACAATAATTATGAATGCTGCACTGAAGACCTTCGCCCCCAGCGCCCTGGCGCTGCTGTTGATCCTGCCAGCCACTGCTTCTGCCAAAGAAGCCGAAACCCAGCAGAAGCTAGCCAATGTGGTCATCCTCGCCACCGGTGGCACCATTGCAGGTGCCGGCGCCAGCGCTGCCAACAGCGCGACGTATCAGGCTGCCAAACTCGGCGTCGACAAACTGATTGCAGGCGTACCGGAGCTGGCTGACATTGCCAATGTGCGTGGCGAGCAGGTGATGCAGATCGCCTCCGAAAGCATCAGTAACGACGACCTGCTCAAGCTGGGCAAGCGCGTCGCCGAGCTGGCCGAGAGCAACGACGTCGACGGTATCGTCATCACCCACGGCACCGACACCCTGGAAGAAACAGCCTACTTCCTCAACCTGGTGGAAAAGACCGACAAGCCGATCGTGGTTGTCGGCTCGATGCGCCCGGGCACCGCCATGTCCGCCGACGGCATGCTCAACCTGTACAACGCCGTGGCCGTGGCCGGCGACAAGCAGTCCCGCGGCAAGGGCGTACTGGTGACGATGAACGACGAGATCCAGTCCGGGCGTGACGTGAGCAAGTCGGTGAACATCAAGACCGAAGCCTTCAAGAGCGCCTGGGGCCCAATGGGCATGGTGGTGGAAGGCAAGTCGTACTGGTTCCGCCTGCCGGCCAAACGCCACACCGTCAACTCCGAGTTCGACATCAAGCAGATCAGCAGCCTACCCCAGGTCGATATCGCCTACGGCTATGGCAACGTGACCGACACAGCCTACAAGGCGCTGGCGCAAAATGGCGCCAAGGCGCTGATCCATGCCGGTACCGGCAATGGCTCGGTGTCGTCGCGGGTAGTCCCCGCCCTGCAGGAACTGCGCAAGAATGGCGTGCAGATCATCCGCTCGTCCCACGTCAACCAGGGTGGTTTCGTACTGCGCAATGCCGAACAGCCTGATGACAAGAACGATTGGGTCGTGGCCCACGACCTGAACCCGCAGAAGGCGCGGATCCTCGCGATGGTGGCAATGACCAAGACTCAGGACAGCAAGGAATTGCAGCGCATTTTCTGGGAATACTGATCGCGACATGAGCGCGGGCGTCTAGGCGCGCCCGTCTTCCACCCTGCACTGGGCTGTGCCACAGGGGCTTTTCACCTTACATGCTGTTGCGAAAATGCCTACAGTGAAATACTGTACGCACATACAGCAAAACAAGGAAAAGCCCCGTGGCCAGTACCGCCCCCGCAACGCCCAGCCCTTATGTGCAACTGGGCCTGCGTATCCAGAAAATCATCAACAGCCCCACCGCCCAGCGCAGCCGCGCTGCCTTGATCTTCCGCCTTGAGCACGAGTCGCCCGACGACTGGGAAACCCTGCTCGAGGAAATCGCCGAGAACGATAATGTCACCCTCGCCCACCGTGACGATGGCGGCGTGCAGATTTTCTGGACCGTGCCGAAGGAAGACTGATCACGCATGAGAGTTTCGTTTTTCGCCGTTACCTGCCTATTGCTGTCCACCTCCCTCGCCCACGCCGATGCGCCACGTACCTTCCAGGAGGCCAAGAAGGTCGCCTGGAAGCTGTATGCACCGCAATCGACGGAGTTCTATTGCGGCTGCAAGTACAAGGGCAACAAGGTCGACCTGGCTTCGTGCGGTTACACACCCCGCAAAAGCGCCCAGCGCGCTTCACGTATCGAATGGGAACACATCGTGCCGGCCTGGCAGATCGGCCATCAGCGCCAGTGCTGGCAGGAAGGTGGGCGCAAGAACTGCTCACGGCACGACGC